>JARBUO010000013.1 GCA_029239605.1 Bacillota bacterium
AAAGCGAGAGATCCAGCTGCAGCAGTTAAAGCGAGAAATCCAGCTGCAGCAGCTTCTTGCCGTTTGGAAGGGCCTCCTGCGCAGAGTGACAGAGGGAGTATCCGATTTCACGCATACAACCGATCAGAATCGGCTCAGACAATTGGTGGTGGACCTCGTCCAGCCGGGTGAATGCGGAAGCGTAGGGGGATTGAGAAACAAACCCGTGCGCATCGTTTATCTGAATAATGCAGGAAACAAATACAGGTTTAACCTTGCGGATTATCTCCTGCAGGCAATTGCAGCCGATGTATTCCACAAGAAGATTAGCAATCACAAGATCTGCATGGGGAAGCGAGGCTTCAGGGTCACTTAGATCGGCTTGGATCGGCTCGAATACGCCTGCCAGGGAGGGATAGCGTTCCAGACAAATGGCAAGATAGTTGGGGTTAATATCGACCCCATAGACCTTGCAAATTTTCTCGGGATCAATATGATTCAGACCATTCCCTCCGGCGATTCCCAGGATCATGATCGTAGCTGCAGCATGACGGTAAAACTGACCGTGCATCATTTGATTGAGCACTGGTAACTGTTGCACCGAATCCAGCTGCATGTGACCCTCGTAGTCCTTTAAATTAATATCCATCCACGGGTTGCTCATACTACTATTTCTCCATTTCTTCGAATCAAGTCCCGGTACCAATATCCGGAATCTTTTATGATACGGCACTGTGTTTCGTAATCGATATAGACAAGACCGAAGCGTTCGTCGTACCCTGAGTGCCATTCAAAATTGTCGGTAAGACTCCAATGGAAATAACCCTGAAGAGGGATACCTTCCGCAGCTGCCTGCTTCAATTGGAGCAGATATCTTGTCAAAAAGTCGATTCGATCAGCATCGTGTACGGCACCGTCCAGAAAGATCCTGTCGTTGCAGCTTTGCCCGTTCTCCGTAATAATAATTGGCAAGTTATAGCGTTTGTTCAGAAACTTCGGTCCGTAATACAGACATTCTGGTGTGACAGGCCATTTTAATGCAGTTCTCGGGAAGCCCGGGGCTTTTTTTATCCGATTTCCTTTTTTGTCAACAGGAATACCATTATAGATGTTAAGACCGATGAAGTCCATGGGTTCCCTGATGATTCTCTGATCGGATTCGGAAATGGTTTCGTTCAGGATGCGAAAGGCTGCCGTCTCCTCGGGATAACGACCCGTTACTGCTGCATCCAGAAGCCAGGTGTGAGAGAATGTCCAGTCCTCATCCAGTCGAAATGTGGCATCGTAAGCGGCTTTCACGGCTGCGTTTTCTATGGCTTTTACAGATTCCTTTTGGGCAGAGCGATCGGGTATCGTTGCTGCGTTTTCACGCTGTTCAGGCGGAACGAAACCCTGCTGTGCAGGCTTATTGAAACTCTGCTGTGCATTGGGAAAACAGAGTTTGCCAGTAGAAGCAAGCCCCACATGAAGAGGGGAGGCGCTGGCGCTGCGCATGGCAGAAATCGCTCCGCCGTGTGCCACGAGGGCATGATGAACGCATTGAACTGCGGCTTGCTGTGACAGCCTTCTTCCGGGAGCATGAAGGGCAGAGACGTATCCGAGCCCGATGAAGCATTGCGGCTCGTTCAGCGTAATATAATGGTTTACGCGGCCGTCAAAGTGGCGGGCGATTTGTTCAGCATAACGGATAAATCCTTCGACCGTATCTCTGCTTCTCCAGCCTCCGCAGCGTTCCAGTGCCAAGGGAAGATCCCAATGATACAACGTGAGGAAGGGTGTGATTCCGGCATCCAGCAGACTGTCCACTACACGGTCATAGTAAGACAGGCCCTTTTTATTGATTCTGCCAACTCCTTCCGGAAAAACCCGGGGCCAGCTCACGGAAAATCGATAAGATTTGAGCCCCAATTCTTTCATGATGGACAAATCCGTTTCGAATCGATGATATGCATCTGCGGCGATATCGCCGGTTTCGTCTCCGTGGATATGGCCGGGAGTATGGCAAAATTCATCCCAAATGCTGGGACCTTTTTTGTCTTTGTTCCAGGCACCTTCGATCTGATAGGCGGCGCTTCCTGCGCCCCAAAGAAAATCGGATTGAAAAGTCATGATGAACCTCCGTAATTAGTTTTATCATACCATTTGGTGATCGGCAGTGCAACGTCGTCGCGAGAATGTCTTTGGCAGCAATTCTTCGGCTGATTAGTCTTCAATTGAAACAGGCTGCCAGGCAACCGCTCTGCAGAGTTCCGGTTGTTCGGCAGCCTTGTGGAAACGCTGATTCAATTAATATTCTACTTCGACGGCAACCTCGCCGCTGTAGTTTGCAGGAATAATATTACCGTCAACCAATATTCCGTTAACAAAGATTCTCGGAATGGTTTGGCCGGTCCTTCTGGCATGAATGAGATAACGGGAGCCGCGGAAACTTCTTACGACACTGAATTCATTAATCTCGTCCGGCAGGCAAGGGCGTATTTCCAAACCGTCATAATGGGCTTTTATGCCGAGAATGTATTGGCTGATATTCACATATGCCCAGGATGCGGTTCCGGTAAGCCAGCTGTTCTTTGCTTCTCCGCTTCTGGTGCTTTCCCGTCCGGCAATCATTTGGCTGTAGATATAGGGTTCTGTTCGATGGATATCACTCTTGTGTTCGGTATAAGCCGGGGATATGCGCCGATATGCGTCAAAGGCTGCATTTCCGTCGCCAAGAACCGTGTGGGCAATGCTGACCCAGGGATTGTTGTGGCAGAAGATTCCGCCGTTTTCTTTAAATCCGGGAGGGTAGCTGGTAATTTCGCCCAGCTCTTCGTGGTATCTTGTATAGCAGGGGTTTAACAGCTGTATTCCGTGCTCCCCCTCAAGCCTTTCCTTGGCACTTTTCAGTGCTTTTTCTGCATAACCTTCGTCTACTCCGATTCCGGCCATGACGCAAAAACCCTGGGGTTCGATAAAGATTTGCCCCTCGTCGCAAACTTTGCTCCCGACAGGATTCTCAAAGGCGTCATATGCCCTCAGGAACCAGCTGCCGTCCCAGCCGTGATTCAAAACTGCATTTTTGATTTCCGATACTGCCTGAAGAACCCGTTTGGAGTCGCTTTTGTATTCGGATAGGCTGTCTGTGCCATATCGCCGACACAGTTCTGCGTACTCACTTCCGTAAAGTACAAACATTGCCGCAATGAGTACACTTTCTGCCTTGCCGCTCTCAAAATTGGCACAGGTCTGGAAGCTCTCGCCTGGTACTGTGGAAAAGCAGTTGAGATTGAGACAATCATTCCAGTCTGCCCGGCCGATCAACGGCAGGCCATGGGGGCCGCGGTGTTCCATGGTATAGGTAATGCTGCGCCTAAGATGCTCAAAGAGCGGTCGTTCACTGCCTTCCTTATTGTCGAAAGGTACAGGCTCCTCTAAAATAGAGCTGTCCCCGGTTTCCCTGATATATGCGGCAGTACAGGCTACAAGCCAGAGCGGATCATCGTTAAACCCTGAACCAACATCGGCATTGCCTCTTTTGGTAAGAGGCTGATATTGGTGATACGTACTGCCGTTTTCAAATTGAATGGAGGCAATATCAAGAATTCTTCTTCGTGCACGTTGGGGAATGAGATGGACAAAGCCCAGGAGATCCTGGCAGCTGTCGCGAAAGCCCATGCCCCGTCCGGTTCCGCTTTCAAAATAGCTGGCGCTTCGGCTCATCAGGAAGGTTACCATGCACTGATAGGGATGCCAGATATTCATCATACGGTCCAGCTCGCTCTGACCGCTTTGGAGGGAGAATTTTCCCAGGAGTCCGGTCCAATGCTCGCTGAGCTGTTCCAGTGCAGACAAAACAGCAGCTTCAGAAGCGAAGGAATCGATCATTTCCTTTGCTTTTGCTTTATTGATTCGATTGGGACCTTCCCACTTCAGATCTGGATCGTTCTCTGCATATCCAAGCATATATAGAATTGCTGCAGTTTCGCCCGGTTTAAGTGTTATTTCTACGGAGTGAGAGGCGATTGGAGACCATCCGCTGGCCATGCTGTTTCTGCTCTGATTCTCTTTCACCGCGGCGGGGAGAATCCAATCTCCCATAGGGCCCACAAAGGCGTCTCTATCCGTGTCAAAACCTTTCGTTGGCATGTTGACATGGAAAAAAGCATAATGGCTGCGGCGTTCTCTGTATTCCGTCTTGTGGTAAATTGTACTGCCTTCCTGCTCAACCTCACCGACGGAAAGATTGCGCTGAAAGTTCTGCGCATCATCTACTGCATTCCAAAGGCACCATTCTACAGCACTGAAGACGGTCAGTTTCTTTTCCTGATCAGAGTGATTGGCAAGCTTCATATAATTTAGTTCGCAATCGGTCCCTAAAGGAACGAACAGTGTAAGACTGCATGCCAGGGAATCTTTCTCACTTTCAATCACAGTATAGCCCAGACCATGGCGGCAGCGGTAATTGTCCAGCTCTGTCTTTGCAGGAAGGTAACCGGGACTCCACGTAACGGAACCGTCGTTTATGTAGTAAAATCTGCTCCCAATGTCAGCAGGAACTCCGTTATAACGGTATCGGGTCAGGCGCCTGAGCTTTGCATCCTTATAAAAGGAGTAGCCTCCGCCGGTATTGGACACGAGGCTGAAAAATCCTTCGCTGCCAAGATAATTAATCCAGGGCAGGGGCGTCTTTGGGGTGGTGATGACATATTCTCGGTTGACGTCGTCGAACATTCCGTACTGCATTTTGCTTTTTCTCCTTTAAAAACGAGGTATATTCTGAATGAAATTCAAGCTTGGAAGGAAGAAATTCTC
This sequence comes from Bacillota bacterium, assembly GCA_029239605.1. GTDB lineage: Bacteria > Bacillota > Clostridia > Peptostreptococcales > Anaerovoracaceae > Anoxybacterium. The sequence continues at coordinate 4,774 of JARBUO010000013.1, forward strand.
TGGAGTTTTGATTTGTATTACTGATGTTAAAACCTAGATGTCCGGAAAAGCTTGAAAATCAGACGTTTGTTAGGGTGGATATATAATGAAAACATTACGTAATCGTTTAAGTTCACTGATATTGTACAAAAGAAAGTGGCGAAATACAAGAACTTTTTTTTGTAAATACATAATTAATATGTTGAAAAGTGAGGAATGCACGGATTTGTAAAATTTTTTCAAAAGGGTATTGCAATTTAAATCATCATAAGATATACTCATTTACGTAAACGATTAAGAAAAACTTGTCCTTTTTCATTCCATAGGCTATAATGAGATGAGATAAAATTCCAATACATAACGGAGGGGTTTGCCTATGGTTTCTATGAAGGACATCTCAATAAAATGCGGGGTATCGGTTGCAACTGTCAGCAAAGCGCTGAATGGGCAGAGTGATATAGGCAAACAGACAGCACAGCATATTCGAAAGATTGCTAAAGAAATGGGGTATTTTCCCAACGCGGCTGCCCGTGCGCTGAAGACCAACCGCACAAACAACATCGGCGTTTTGTTTGTGGATAACATGCAAAGCGGCCTTATGCACGAATATTTTTCTTCCTTACTGAACAGTATCAAGGCTGAAGCGGAACGCGGCGGCTATGATGTAACCTTCATCAGCAGCAATATCGGACAGTCCAGAATGAGCTATCTCGAGCATTGCCGCTACCGCGCCTGTGATGGTGTGGTCATCGCCTGTGCGGATTTCAACGATCCAAGCGTGGTGGAACTGGTACAAAGTGAGATACCAGTGGTCACAATAGACCATGTATTTAATGACAAAACTTCAATCCTCTCAAATAACGTCAGAGGTGTAAAGGATCTGGTTTCCTACATTGTGGAACAAGGGCACAAAAAGATCGCCTTAATCCATGGAGAGGATACCTCGGTAACACAAAAGCGAATCGCAAGCTTTTATCGTACTTGCCAGGAATTTGGCATCACAGTTCCTGATCAATATGTAAAGAGCGCATTATATCATGACCCCGCATCCAGTGCCGAAGCAACAAAAGAGCTGCTTGCTCTTGCTGACCGGCCGACCTGTATTATGTACCCGGATGACTTTTCCTTCATGGGAGGCAGGAACGTACTGGATGAAATGGGACTTAAAATACCGGAGGATATCAGCGTTACAGGATATGACGGCATCTTTCTGTCGCAAATTCTCCAGCCAGCCCTTACAACGGTCCGCCAGGATACCATCAGCATCGGTCGCGAAGCGGCCGCAAGACTGATTGAAAGCATTGAGAATCCAAAAGCAGCAGTGGCAGAACAGGTCATGATAGACGGACAGCTGATCCCGGGGTACTCAGTAAAGCGGATCCCCTGACAATCGGAGGCTTTGGAAGCGGCTGCCTCCAGCATAAAGCAGAGCATCATTGGGTAATCACCACCTAAATAAAGCATGCTATATACCCTCCTTTGACAAAGTTCAACACGGTTTGCAAAGGCAAATTTGCCCACTGCCGTCGTTAGCTTTTCGTCAGCATAGGAACCATGTAACGCAAGAACGAGAACACCGTCGGCACTCAAATTTCAACGCTTTAGGCGTGTTGTACCTTGCCAAAGGAGGGTAAAAGGAGGAGGAAGAACTATGAAAGTAAAGAAAATGCTTGCACTTTTTCTGGCGTTGATTATGCTGGTATCTATGGCGGCCTGCGGCTCGTCCGGAGAACCTGCAGCACCAGAAAACGGAGGAGATGCACAAGGTAAGGTTCTGAACATCTATTGCTGGAATGAAGAGTTTCAATCGCGCTTCACCGATTATTTCGAGAAGCTTGGTCTGGTTCCGGAAGGTGTTAAGGTGAACTTTATCATCACCCCAAGTCAGGATAATGCGTATCAAAATGCTCTGGATGAAGCTTTGCTGAAGCAAGATAGTGCTTCTGCCGATGACAAGATCGACCTTTTCTTGATCGAAGCCGATTACGCGCTCAAGTACGTTAACACAGACTACACGCTGGACGTCGTAAACGATATCGGGCTCACGGATGCTGACCTTGCTGACCAATATCAGTATACTCGTGATATTGTTACCGACAGCAACGGCAAGCAAAAGGGAACGACATGGCAGGCTACTCCAGGCTTGTTCGCTTATCGCCGCTCCATTGCCAAGGACGTTCTTGGAACCGATGACCCGGTTCAGGTTCAGGAAGCGCTTGCAGACTGGGATAAATTTGACAAGGTCGCCGAGCAGGCTGCCGCCAAAGGGTACAAAATGCTGTCTGGTTATGACGATTCCTTCCGTACGTTTAACAACAACATGGCAGCGCCTTGGGTTGATTCCAACAACAAGATTGTCATTGACCCCAATGTAATGCGCTGGGTTGATCAAACTAAGCTTTATACCGATAAAGGTTATAATAATAAGACGACTCTGTGGGCTCCCGAATGGGCTGCCGACCAAGGTCCTGCGGGCAAGGTCTTCGGCTTCTTCTACTCCACATGGGGAATCAATTTCACACTTCTTGGAAATTCACTGGCAACGCCCGAATCGGAAGGCGGAAAAGCGGAAGTTGGCAACGGAATCTTTGGTGACTATGCTGTCTGCCAGGGACCGGAGAACTACTACTGGGGCGGAACCTGGATCTGTGGTGCTAAGGGAACAGACAATATTGATCTTGTTCGCAGCATTATGTATACGCTTACCTGTGATCCGGCAACCATGAAAAAGATCACTGAGGATACTCAGGACTACACAAACAACATCACCGCTATGAATGAGATTGCCAACAGCGACTTCAAATCGGACTTCCTGGGCGGACAGAACCATATTGCGCTCTTTGCCGAGGCTGCACCGAAAATCGACATGAGCAAAATTTCACCTTATGATCAGACCATGACGGAACAGCTCCGGCTGGCCTTCAAGGATTACTTTGACGGTAAGGTAACAAAGGAACAGGCTCTCGAAAACTTCTACAGAGCAGTAATCGAGAAGCATCCCGAGCTTACCAAATAAAACGGAAACCGCCCAAAGGTGGACGGCAACAAAAGCTGATAACGCACGATAGGGCAGATACATGCTCTATCGTGCGTGCTTATTCCAAATCGTTCTGCTTCTTTAAAATACTGATTCCAGATCGTTTCAACTTTATTTCAGATATCCAGGTATCGATTGATAAAGGACAATACATAAAAAGTGCAAATTTGCAGCGGAGATGTTCTTTCCAGTTGATGCCAATGGCGGATTAATACGATTGAGGTGAAAAAATGAATTCCGTTCATGACCAGTTGAAAGCTGTCCGCAAAAAAAACGGATCCATAAGCTATGCAAAATGGGGCTACATATTTCTGATTCCATTCTTTCTCGTCTATGTTGTGTTCTCGTTTGTGCCCCTGATTTCTGTTTTTTACAATAGTTTTTTCGAGAACTACATGTCGGGTCTGAAACAGGTTGGCCCCAATTTTGTCGGGTTTGAAAATTATGACACACTTTTCGAAAACAATCTCGGCAAATACTTCTACAATACATTGCTGATCTGGGTACTCGGCTTTATTCCGCAGATTACCATCTCGCTGCTTCTTGCAAGTTGGTTCACAAACCTGCGTTTACGTCTGAGGGCAACGGGACTGTTTAAAACCATTATCTATTTGCCTAATCTGATTATGGCATCCGCCTTTGCTTTGCTCTTTTTCGTACTGTTTTCTGACGCAGGGCCGATGAATGATGTTTTAATGCATTTGGGAATCATCGATCAGCCATATCGCTTTTTATCTGAGGTTGCAGGTACGAGAGGTCTGGTCATTGCCATGAACTTTCTGTTATGGTTCGGCAACACCACAATCCTGCTCATGGCGGGAATTATGGGAATCGATAACTCACTGATTGAAGCGGCTGAAATCGACGGTGCCAAATCCTTTCAGATGTTCCGGTTGATTACGATGCCACTGTTAAAGCCGATTCTAATCTATGTGATGATCACTTCTATGATCGGAGGTCTCCAGCTCTTTGACGTTCCTCAAATTCTGACCAACGGCAGCGGTAATCCCGACAGAACCAGCACCACGCTGATCATGCTGCTGAACAACCACCTGTATAGCAAGAATTATGGTTTGGGCGGAGCGCTGAGCGTCATTCTGCTCATTGTCAGTGCGGTCTTGAGTTTGCTTGTGTACGATTCCATGACAAGAGAACAAAGGATGGAGAAAAGGGAAAAGAAACGGCTTAAGGAGGGTGCGGAAAATGAATAAACATCTTAGCAATACCGCGCGTTTGCAGCTGAAACTTTCAAGAGCTGTCTGCTATATCATTTTAACTTTGATTTCGGTGATGTGTCTCATCTCCTTCTATGTACTCATTATTAATTCTACCAGGTCGCATCCTGATATCCTCAGAGGGTTTTCCTTTCTGCCCGGAAAGTCATTCTTCTATAATTTGAATAGCCTGCTGGCAAATGCAAATCTGCCTGTTGTACGAGCGATTTTTAACAGTTTATTTGTGTCGGGCTGCACCGCTTTGGTAACAACTTATTTCTCAGCGTTGACTGCTTTTGCCATTCACGCTTATGATTTCCGGTACAAACGGGCTGCCTTTGCCTTTATTATGATGATTATGATGGTTCCTTCGCAGGTGACGGCACTGGGCTTTGTGAGGCTCATGGGAACGTTCAATTTGATCGACACCTTTATTCCGCTGATTGTACCGGCGGCTGCTTCACCGATTGTATTCTTCTTTATGAAGCAGTACATGGAAGCGTCTTTGCCCATTGCTATTGTTGAAGCCGCCAGAATGGACGGTTCCAGCGAGTTCCGCACTTTCAACTTTATTGTGCTCCCTATTATGAAGCCGGCCATTGCGGTCCAGGCCATCTTCAGTTTTGTTACTGCATGGAACAACTACTTCGTACCATCACTGATCTTGAAATCAACCGAGAATAAGACCGTTCCGCTCCTGGTCGCCCAACTTCGGAATGCGGACTTCCTGAAGTTTGATATGGGGCAGGTCTATATGCTGATCACCATTGCCATTGTGCCCATTATCATTGTTTATTTGTTGCTTTCCAGATACATCATAAGAGGGATTGCTATCGGAAGCGTTAAAGAATAACCTTTTTCTCCTCATAATAAATTTGCGGTAAAATATGCAGCATACGTTGCAGTAATAACAACTCCTCAATAAAAAAGCGTCCTGATTTGAAACGTCAGGGCGCTTTTTTACGGGATCAAAAATGGTGCTTGACAAAAGATCTAAATCTGGATAATATAACCGTATGAGAACGATTGCAATATTCAACTATGACTTGTAACGTTGTATCCTTCGTTTTCTAATATTGTCAAGGACTTAAACGTCTTTTCTTTTTATCATAAAATGAGAACGTTTTCACTGAAAGGTGGTATGATATGGCTGCAACAATTTTGGATGTGGCAAGTTTATGCGGATATTCTAAAGCGACAGTATCCCGCGCCTTTGCAAGCCCGGATCAGGTCGCTGAGAAAACCCGGCAGAGGGTTTACGAAGCTGCACGTGCATTGAATTATACACCGGATGCCATCGCACGGGCAATGGTGCGGGGGCGTACAGATAATATCGGATTTGTCATCTACGAAAAACAGTATCCGGTGGTACTGAATCCCTTTTACTCCCCGATTTTTGAAAGTGTACTGCAAACCTGCGCGCGCAAGGGCTACAGCCTTTTCATCTCATCCGATCGAGATTTGCGTCTGCCCAACGGTCAAACCTGTGTGAAAAAGCAAATGGATGGTATTATCCTTGCCGGTCAGTCCGACGCGCAGATGGTGATGGATCTAAGGCGGCAGAATATGCCGGTGGTAGTGCTCAACAATGCCCTTGATGTGGATGATTTGACGTGTGTAACCACCGATCAATATGGAGGTGCACTTCTCGCTATGCGACATCTGACTGAGCGGGGTCATCGTAAAATCGGGCTTATTGCAGGTGCTTTTTCACCCCATGTGTGCACTTCTCGTTACAACGGTTACTGTGATGCGCTGCGCGAGATTGGTCAGCCTTTGGATTTTCGTTTCGTACAGACTGTAGAGCCCAACGCTGAACAGGCAATGCAATGTGCGACGATGATGCTGTCACTGCCCGACCGTCCCACCGCAATTTTTTGTACCAATGATACCATTGCGGTTGGAACCTTAAAAGCAGCACTGCGCGCAGGATTGCGGATTCCCCATGATCTTGCCATCGTGGGTTTTGATGACAGTGAAATCAGCCATTTGGTAGAACCGGAATTGACTACGGTTCGCGTGGATAAGGCAGCAATGGGTTGTCTTGCAGCTGAGCAGCTCATTGCACAAATCGAAGGAGAGCAGTCCCAAAAACAAGTGATTCAGACGCCTGTGGAGCTGGTGATCAGGCAAACTACTTAGAGAAAACAGCAGAGCTGGCGGTATTGTAGAACACTGAGAAAAACCGTGTTTGGTTCTTGTTTTTTTAGAAAAATGAACTGGTGAGGTGATGGATTGGAAGTAACATTTATCAATGTGGGCTATGGTGATGCGATCTTGGTCCAATCGGATGGATTTTCTCTGCTGCTGGACTGCGGCAGTGCAATGGCCGGAGAGTTTGAACATTTTCCGTTCCGCATCCCTGCGGCAGAATACATAAAACAAGCGGGTCTTTCCAAGATCGACCTATTGATTCTTTCTCATATTCATGAGGACCATGCCGGGGGCATGGAGGCAGTTTTAGATCAGTTTTCGGTAGGTGAAATACGCTTGCCATATGATCCTGCACTGTTTTTACAATCCCGGATGCCCTCTGCCAATGCAGCTGCACCGCCCAGTGTGCACCTGTTCGCAGCTGCACTCAATACCACAATGCGCATTCTTAAATCAGCCAAATATCAGGGAATCCCCGTGGAGGTAATGAACGCCGGTGAGCGGCTGTCTCTTCCTTCAGGCATTGTGCTCGATGTCCTGGCACCTTCTAATGATGTGCGTAAGGGTTTCGAGAATCTGCTTATAGAGGCTTTTTCGGCATCGGATGCAACGGAAGTGCTCATTGCACTGGATCGTACTGCAAATGACAGCAGCCTGCTCCTTAAGTTGAGCACAGAGAGCACCGGATTGCTGCTGGCAGCGGATCATTGTCCTGACAAGTGGGCTCCGGAAATTTTTTCGGCGCTCGAAAATGTAAACGTTCTCAAATTACCGCATCATGGACAGAAAGACAGTGTCTGTGAGGAAATCTATTGCAACATCCCACTTACGCATGTGATTACAACTGCATCTTCTGATCGGCGTTATCACAGTGCCAACCCGGAAGTCTATAACACATTATTACGCTTGAATCCCAAGTTGAATTTACTTTTTACAGATGAACGGGAATATCTCCCTTATTTCAAAAACCCGGACGGCGCACGCGCCATAAAGCTTGTGATTGATTCCCGTGGGGTTCACACGGAATTTATCAGATAAATTTGTTTGGATAAGAATGGAGGAATTACAATGAAAAGCTCGATGAAACGATTATTCACCGTCCTTTTGGCATTAGCTCTGCTGATATCGGTGACTGCCTGCGGTGCGAAGCCTGCGGCAAATGAATCAACGGCGGGCGATAGTGAAAAACCTGCAGACGGCTTTCCTGAAAAGCAGGTTACCATCATTATGCCCTGGAGTCTTGGCGGAGGACCGGACACCATTGCACGCCAGATTGCTTCTTATGGTGAAAAATATCTTGGCGTTCCTGTGATTGTGGAAAACAAAACCGGCGGTGCAGGGACAATCGCAATGGCAGCGGCACTTCAGGCTGCTGACGACGGCTATTCCATGATCGTGGCAAACGGTCCGTTGTTTTCACTGACCCCAAGCTTCCAGAATGTCAATTATTCAATCGATGACATTACGCCTCTCATCGGTATGCGTGAAGTTGAATTCGTTGTTCTGTCAAACCCAGGCAAGAGCGGCATCGGAACACTGGATCAGCTCAAGGAGTATGCTGCATCCGGAAAAACCATAAAGTATGCAACTACCGGCGGACCTGGAAATGACAGCTATACAATGATTTCTGTACTTTTCAAGAGGCTGGGGCTGCAAGCAGAGGCAGTTCCGTATGATGGAGGGCAGGATGCGATTAATGCACTGGCTGGCGGTCATGTAGACATCGCCATTGGATCACCTCCGGTATATCGTGACTATGTAAAGAGTGGTGAGCTTGCATGTCTTGGTACTTTTATTCCCGACGGCATAGAAGTTGATGGAATCGGCAGGATTCCTTCCTTTAAGGAACAGGGAATTGATGCGGAATTTATCGGTATGGACTATTTTGCAGTAAGATCCACGGTGGATGATGCAAAGAAAAAAGTTTTGACCGAGTTTATCCAGAAGGTTTATGCAGATCCAGAGTTTCAGAAGTTCATGGCTGAAATGGGTATGAAGGCATGGGATGGAACCGAAGATGAGATCCTGCAAAAGATTGATGCACAAAGTACAGCCATGGAAGATTATATCACACTCCTTAAATAACAAAATAAATAAGCATACTGTGTGGCAGCAGGGCCCGTTTTCCGATCGGGCTCCCTGCTGCTCCTGTGAAAACGAGGTGATAGAATGAAGCTGAGATACAATTCGGAAATTATTTCAGGGTCTGTATTCCTGGTTGCAGCAGTGGTGCTGTGGCTGTTGATACCAAGTCAGATTAATACCCTGGAAACATCAGAAATCAATGCCCAAACGGTGCCCAGAATTGTAATCGGAGGAATGGGTATATTTTCTTTCTGTTTACTCCTGCAGGGCCTCTTCACACTGCCAAAGCATGAAGTTGTTGTAACAAGAGCTGCGTTGACCTCTGACAAGTTTCGCAAGGAACTCAGAAGCATAGTTTATGCCGTAATTTTTCTGGCTTATCTCGTGGCGATTACCTTTGCGGGATTTCTGATTTCCACGATACTGCTGACCGTTGCAATTTTAATTTTCTACGGTGCCCGGAGGTGGTATTACTATGCAATTCCACTGGCAATGGTAGGCATCGTATATATCATATTTAAAATGTTACTTAGAGTATCGTTGCCGTAACAGGAAAGGGGAGAAAAATGGACTTATTTTTTGCCGGTCTGGATACGCTTTTACAGTGGCAGAATTTTTTGATTATCCCAATCGGGCTGGCTCTTGGCATCGTCGTCGGCGCAATCCCGGGATTGACGTCAGACCTTGGTATCATTCTCTGCATTCCGCTTACGTATGGGATGGACCCGACAATGGCAATCCTGATGCTGCTGGCAATCTACTGCGGGGGTACATACGGCGGTTCGATCACAGCAATTCTGATCAATACGCCTGGAACTTCGGCCAATGCCGCGACCTTATTTGACGGATATCCAATGGCTAAAAAAGGGGAGGCGTACAAAGCCCTCTCCATGGCATTGTTTGCATCCACCGTCGGCGGTTTGATCAGTGCTGCTTCTTTATTGTTCCTGGCTCCGCAGATTGCGAAAATAACACTTCTTTTTGGTCCGGCTGAGTATCTTGCTCTTGCGGTTTTTGGACTTTCCGTCATAGCCAGCGTTTCAAACAAAAGCATATTCAAAGGTCTGATTGGTGCCTGTATCGGAATCTTTATTTCTACCATCGGAATGGACAATATCAGCGGAACAACACGATTTGTTTTCGGAAAGATCAATCTCATGAGCGGTATTAATTTAATTATCGCACTGATCGGATTGTTTGCAATTTCAGAGATTATGATGAAATCTCAGTATAACCCTCGTACAGACAGAAAAATTGTCGATGCAGGCAGTATTACCAAAAGCAAAATCACCCGTGAGGAATATAAACGCTGCCGCAAGCCCATCGGCATCGGGTCTCTCACCGGTGTAATTATTGGTGCAACACCAGGCACAGGAGGCGGCCTCGCGGCTTTCATTGCATATAACCAGGTCAAAACGACTTCCAAACATCCGGAGACCTTCGGTGAAGGCGAAATCGAAGGAGTTGCTGCTTCCGAATCGGCAAATAACGGTGCCTGCGGCTCAACGCTGATTCCTATGCTGACACTTGGTGTTCCGGGAGACGGTGCAACGGCAATCCTTATGGGAGCATTCATGATTCACGGCATGGTGCCTGGACCAATGTTGTTCCGGGATCAAGGCAATATTCTGTATGCTATCATGATAGGGCTTTTCGTTGTCAATGTTTTCATGTACCTCATCGGAAGTGTATTTACAAAATTTTATGCCCATATTACGAGGATTCCTTACGAGATCCTGGCTTGTATTGTACTGACCTTCTGCATCGCAGGAGCCTATTCCACCAGCAACAGTCTGTACGACGTATATATTATTATTGTGGTTGGAATTTTGGCATATTTCCTGCGGCGGATGGATTTCCAGCTGGTTCCCATTCTTTTGGGAATTGTGCTTGGACCTCTTGCTGAAATGAATTTCAGGCGTGCACTGATTCTATCTGATGGCAGCCTCAGTATTTTCATCACTCGTCCCATCAGCCTCGGATTTTTGCTTGTTGCAGTGGGCTCGGTCCTGCTGTTTGCCTGGAGAAACCATCGGTCAAAAGCAAAGGCGCTGAGTGAGGCGCGATAAAATAAGGAGGAAGAACGCAATGAAAAACCATCACAAACGTTTTTTTAGCATTTTGCTCTCAACAGGATTATTTTTAAGCATGGGAGGCATGGCGATAGCGGCTGCGCCTGAAGCAGTTTCGCCGGAAAAGGCTGCACCCGAAGCGGTTTCACAGGAATCGGCTGCGCCCGAAGCGGTTTCACAGGAAGCAGAAGTAAGCGCGGCTATGACGTATCGTGATAATGCGGTAACAATGCAGGGATCAGGAGGAATTCAGATAACAAGCGGAACCTTTACCGTGAAAGAACTGAGTATTACTTCCGGTCAGGATCCCGACGGGAGAAACTATATCGGAAAGGTGCATTCCCTGTCCAGCGGAAAATTTACTTTTGAGGTTGGCCGAAGCGGATCTGCCTCTGTTGCTTCCTGGCTCAATTCACGGCTTTCAGGATACAACGACAATAGCGTGAATGGGGACCGCACAACATTCGACCATACTGCAGGAGATCTCAATTTTGCATTTATCGGTGATCTTCGGCTGTCCCTTACTGCTCCGAACTTCCCCCAGGGGATTACGGTAACCTTCCCTGATGCCGCCTTTGCACAAGGTAAATCGGGACTGAGCAATAATTGGTGGTTTGGACAGAAGAAAGGTCAGCATACCCGTGACAGTGACGGTCCTGAACGTGTGCTCGTTTTTGGCAGCGATACCAGCGGCAGAACGGTATATGCCTCGTTTATGCGGGGCGGAAATGACGTGAGTACAGTGTCACTGGAAGCGCTGTATGTTCCGGGCACTGCAAGAGATCGCGCGGTAGCAGTACCTGATGTCAGGAGTGCGTTCGGCGGACTGCCTGTCAATGGCAGCCTGACAAACCTTCAGGGCTTTACCGGTAATTACGACTCCATTTCCTGTCATGTTCAGGGGTATACGCAGTATGACAATGCGGCAGGAAATAGCTATGCGCTCCTGACACACAGTGTTACATCAGCCCCTTATGCACATATCGTTGCCGGTACGAAAAATGGCAGTGATAAATATGGCTTTAAGACTTATCTGAAAGATTGGAATCATCCGGGAGGAATTCAGGGAATCGGAGATTATCTGCTGGTGCCTACCGAACAGGAGACTCAGGCCCATATCTCGCTCTATGACCTCCGTTCGCTGCCGGTACAGGAATTGCGAAAGGTAGAATCCTTCGACCTTGCTGTAAACCATAAGGCTGGCGCCTTGGGAATTACCACCTATAAAGATACCGCCGGCACAGAATACTATCTGCTGATTGTCGCTCATCTGGATGAAAGTAACAGCGTTTATCATGTTTACCGTGCTCCTGCAGCCCGCGGAATTGAAAACGCATCCTTTGCCGAAGTGGGAAGCTTTGGTTTCCAAAAGGATTTCCAAGGCTTTGGGCTTGTTACGGAAGAAGATACAAATGATGTATATCTGATCGGACTATGGTCTCAAACGGAAGGTGCATCCTATGCAGATTATGCATATCTGTATCAGATCAATACGCAAAACTGGACCATCGGGCCAGAGCTCGACCAAATTCATATGATCAGTAACGGCGGTGGAATTGGTACATTTGGTGTTCATTTCCGTTATGGAGCAGGGGTGTTTGTCACAGAAGACCAGCAGCTGATTCTTTCCGCGACAGAACGAAATCGCGGCAGCTCTCTGGCTGTAAATGATTGGATCAATTAAAGCGAAATATCACTTATGGCAAGCCGCTGGAAAAAAACAGTAGCAATATCATTAAGAGAAAATGGACATTTCTCCTCAAAAAATTGTCCTCTTCATTTTGTTTTCTGCCTTGCAGATTACACTCCTCAATACAAGACCGCCCTGCGTTTCGTCAGCTCGCAGGGCGGTTTTGTTCTTCCCGGCAGGTTCTTGACAAATAGCAGGAAGGATTATATTATTTAATAAGGTTAATTAATATGATTAAATAATCGAATCTCGATCAATACCTAAGATAAATGAAAGAAATTGAGGTAAGCCACAAATTGGCCAGGACAAAAGATAATTTGACGAGCAAATCCATCAGAAGCAATAATAGCTATAACATTCTGAAAGGCTTAATTGAACAAGAAAAGCTGCAGCGGAGTGAGCTTACATACTACAGCAAGGTAAGCGTAATAACGGTTAATAAGATTGTTGATAAACTTCTGACAGCAGGAATTCTGGAAGAAACCACGGCTGAAAGCAGTCTCGGCAGAAAACCAAAGGAGTTAAAGTTCGCAAAGGATTTGGGCTGCTTCTGCTGTATCAATCTTTGCAAAGTAAGTCAGATTGGATATTTTATTTATGACATTCATTCAAGGCTGCTGGAACAAGGGATGGTCAGGGTAGAGAAGCAGGCTGATTTCAACGCTGCTTTAACAGAATGTCTTAATAAAGTCAGGAAAGCCGCCGTTAAGCTGAGCAAGCCTTTGCTGGGAGCTTCTGTTTCTGTTCCCAGCGTTTATTATGAACAGGAGGACGCTGTAAATTGTGATCTGATACCCGGGCTCAAAGATGTTCATTTAAAGAAACAAATCAGCGAAGATCTTGGGATTGGAAATGTTTTCATCATACACGACGTATGCGCGGCTGCCAGTCTGGAATATCAGCTGGCGGACAGTGACAGCCTGTATTACTTTTATCTCGGTGATGGATTGGGCAGTGCTTATGTCAGGAGAGGGGAGCTGATTCAGGGAGATTCCTATGCGGCAGGGGAGATCGGACAAGGTGTTATCGCAGTAGATGGAGAATCATATACCTATGAAAGTATTCTGGCCATTGCCGGTCTTTGCCGCTGGCTTGGTGCTTCCGGACAGGAGGAACTAGAGCGCCGGTTGACGCAATATCCTGCCTTGGAAGACTGGGAAAAAAGGAAGTTTGATGCCGTTTTTAACATCGCCGGGGATCTGCTTTACAATATCTGCTGGATTCTCAATCCCGGAACAATCATCATAGATTCGAGCATATCGCTTCTTGCAGAATTCCTTCAACTCGTTACACAGAAAAAATGTGAGCAGCTAAAATCATCTCCGATTCGAAACCGTGTACAGGTAACACTGCCGAAAGAAAAAAACCATTATGCAATGTCAGGTTGCGTGCTGCTGTTGGTGGAAAATTGGATTGATGAAATATTAGTGGAAACACAAGGAACCCTTTCAAAAGAAGGGCAGCATACGATATCTTGATGCTGCAAATACTAAGTAAAATACAAGGAGAAGAACGTGAAACTGATTAGAGCAAAAGATTATAAGGACATGAGCCGCAAGGCCGCAAATTTTTTATCAGCCCAGGTGATCCTGAAGGAGAACAGTGTTTTGGGTCTTGCCACAGGAGGAACTTCCGAAGGCATCTATGAACAGCTTGTGGAGTGGTATCGGAAGGGGGATATCGATTTTTCCTCCGTTTCAACGGTGAACCTCGATGAGTATGTGGGGCTTGACGGAGCCAATGAACAGAGCTACCGGTATTTCATGAACCGGCATCTGTTCAGCCGGATTAATGTAAAAGAGAAGAACTGCCACTTGCCAAACGGTATGGCGGAGAACATAGATGAGGAATGCGAAAGATACGACAGACTCATTGAAAAACTAGGCGGTATTGATATGCAGCTGCTGGGAATCGGAGAAAACGGACATATCGGCTTTAATGAGCCGGACGAAGCCTTTGAACAGATGACCCACTGCATCAGTTTGAAGGAGGATACCATCGAAGCAAACTCCCGGTATTTTGCCAGCAAGGAGGATGTTCCGAGGAGGGCGATCACTATGGGGATCAAAGCCATCATGCAGGCCCGGGCCATCGTGCTTTGCGCCAGTGGATCGAAAAAAGCCGATATTCTTCAAAAGGTCCTCTATGGTCCTGTAACGCCTGAAGTGCCGGGCTCGGTGCTCCAAATGCATCCACGATTGATTGTCGTTGCCGATGAAGAAGCTTTGAGCAAATTATAGTCGAATAAATAAAAACCGAATAAAAAGAAAACAGATCAATCCATGGGGATGAAGGATTCCTCCGGCGGCGAACAAGTCATCGGTAAGAATCAATCATCCTCCTTTTTTTACGTTTCTGTCCTGAATATAATCAAGCAATCTCAGTTTGCTTCCGCAGGAGCAGCGCTCGGTCTTCCAGCGGCTGATATCCCCGGTGCGATAACGGATAAAAGGCATACCCACTCTGGTAAGGGAGGTGAAGACAATTTCTCCCCATTCGCCGTCGGGCAGCGGCCTTCCTGATATGGGGTCAATGATTTCGAGATAAAGGTCCGCTTCCCGCACATGATATCCCAGCTGATGTTCACAGCTCACGGCGCAGCCCAATCCCATTTCCGTCATCCCGTAATGTTCAAATACTTCTGATCCCCACGCCTGCAGGATAGTGTTTCTTACCTTGTCCGAAACAAAATCTGCGCTTAAAAGTACCGTTTTCACCGATTTGATGTGGGGAAATTTTTCTGCCAGAAGAGACATCTGCCCCGGCATTCCGGCAAGGGAGGTAATCCCATGGGTTTCGATATTCGCAAGGACGTCATCAGAGGACAATGAATAGAGCGGTACCGTGCGGGAACCTAAACGTTCCAGCCCTTTGATCAACTGATCTCCCACAGAGGCAGGCGTTTCATGGGGGAAAAGGATACCCACCGTATCCTTTGCATTTACGAGGCACTGCATTCCATAGTGGAAAAAATCACGGCAAAGCGCAAGGTCCTCCTCTGTAAAGAAGACCCGCTTCGAGGGACCGGTGCTCCCGCTGGTGTTTAACGTTACGATCCGGGCAACCTCGTTGGGATGAACGCAAAGCATGCCGTAGGGGTCAGTCTGTAAATCAGAGGGAGACGTAAAGGGAATCTGGGAAAGCTCCTGCAAGGATGACAGTTTTTTTCTTCCGATTCGTGTTCGATAATGAAGGCTGTTTTGGCAGGCATGCTCCAGCGTACTGTTGATCCTTTCAAGCTGATATACAGCAAGGTTCTCCAAACCATCGATTCCCGCTGCATTCACTTTTTCGTTGATCCATTGATCCAGCGTTGGCCTGTTATTCATGGGAAACTCCTTATTTTTTAATATGAGACGAGTGTAGCATGGAAACATCAAAAGTTCAATATCACATAGTTGGGAACCGCCTGTGGCATTAAAAGATACCAGGTTATGGAAAATTGAGGCTTTGTGGTGTATAATAGAATTCATTGTAACTGGGTTTGCGGGGCATACTATTCAGGACAACTGCCGCTGGGTGATTCTGTACTTCAAAGTATCTGAGTTTTCGGGTGATGCACCGCAAAGTATTGAGTTGGGATAAAGGGGATGTAAAATGATCAATGTTCTTGAAATGACTAAGAAATACGGTAAATTTACGGCAAATGACAGGATCTCTGTTACAGTGGAGAGCGGAGAGCTTGCAGTGCTGCTGGGTCCCAACGGAGCGGGAAAATCGACGCTGATCAAGTCCGTCTGTGGATTGCTGCGGTTTCAGGGGAACATTACAATCGGTGGTTATGAGAACCATACTGTGGATGCAAAGCGCCTTTTGGGATATGTTCCGGAATTTCCGGTACTTTACCCGATGCTGACCGTTGCCGAGCACCTGGAGTTTATTGCAAAGGCCTATCGGTTGAACCAGTGGGAAAAAAGAGCGGAAGAACTGCTGGCCAGATTTGAGCTGGATGATAAAAAGAAGAAGCTTGGAAAAGAACTCTCAAAGGGCATGCAGCAGAAGGTCAGTGTGTGCTGCGCGCTGCTTCCGCAGCCTCAGGCGGTTATCTTTGATGAGCCGCTTGTGGGTCTTGATCCCCATGGCATCAGAGAGTTGAAAGCAGTGATCGCTGAACTTCGGGACAGTGGATGCGCGCTCATGGTCAGTACCCATATGATCGAGAGCATGGAAGACAACTGGGATGTTACCTACATCATGGTCAAAGGCAGAATTGAACGTGTCTGCAGGCGCGGAGATCTCGAAGCAGGTCAAAGCCTTGCGGATGTTTACTTCTCGATAACAGAAGGAAAAGAGAAGGAGGCGGTACAGTGAGCAGCCTCGTTTTTCTTTTGGTACGGAGTGCAAAAAACAGCTTTCTGGAATTGCTTCGAAAACCGGCAAAACTAATCCTTTGGGTGCTTGTTGTCGCAGGGATCGTTGGGCTGTTCGTACTGACAATGTTTACACAGGAAAGTGCTGAACGTTCTGCAGATCTGGTCTGGCTTAAGGGAGCCTTGCTTTTTCTGGTTTTGATCTTTGCAATCATCGCTGTGCAAAAGGGGCTGTCCAACGGAGATGTCATTTTCGATATGAATGATGTAAATCTGCTGTTTGTGTCTCCCGTAAGTTCCCGGAAGATCTTGATGTATGGAATTTTGCGGATGGCAAAGATGGCATTTTTAGCGGGATTTTTTATACTGTTTCAGAGCAATTCGCTCAGTTCTAACTTTGGAGTCGGATTCTGGGCAGTATTCCTTGTGCTGTTGGCCTTTATTTTGGCTGTCAGTTTGCTGCAGATCATTTCGCTTTTAATTTACAGCCTGTCCAATGGCAGACCGAAGCGAAAACGTATCGTCCGTATGATCACTGCTCTTATTTTTCTTCCATTGGTTGTTTCTCTGGCGGTGCAGCTCATTAGAACCGGAGAACCCCTCACGGCGATAAGCAATACGCTGAATGCTCCGGTTGCATCATGGACGCCTGTGGTAGGTTGGGCAGCAGATGCTGTTGTTTCCGTCATCTCAGGAGACTTGGGAAGAGGAATTCTATTTTTCGGGCTGCTTGCTATGACTGGAGTGATCCTGATCCTCTACATTGCTTTCAGTAACCCGGACTATTATGAAGATGTTTTGGTTGCAACTGAGACCACCTTTGAGAAAAAGCGGGGGCTTTCCGAAGGGCAGATCAACGGGGAAGCAATCTCCGGAAAAAAAGTAAAAATCAGCGGAACAGGTATTGGCGGGGTTGGCGCAAGTGCAATCTTTTATAAGCATTGGCGAGAATCCTTCCGGGCAAACACCCTTGGATTTTGGGGCATGTCCTCCATTCTTACGGTATGCGGCGCCATTGTGTTTTCTCTGTTTTTCCGCAAAGGCGGAGGAGAGGGGATTTTGGTACTGCTTCAGACGCTGATGTGGATGCAGATCTTTTTTATTGGTACAGGACGCGGGCTGAAAGAGCTCTATATGCATTACATTTATCTAATTCCTGAAAGCTCTTTTGAGAAGATACTATGGAGCAATTTTGAGATTGCCTGCAAAGTACTGGCAGAAAGTATAGTGATCTTTTTTGCAGCGGGGCTCATCATAAAGGCATCCTTATTCATGATACTTGCCTGCACTGCGGTGTACGTACTGTTTTCGTTTATGCTTCTGGGCATCAATTACGTGTCCCTGCGGTGGACAGGGGCTGATATCAGCAATGGACTGATGGTTTTCCTCTACCTTATTGCAGTGATTCTTATTATGCTTCCCGGCTTAGCTGCGGCCATAGTAATCGGCAGTTTGCTTGGCAAAGCAGGCGTTCTTACTGGACTGGCAATTCTTGCAATATGGGAGCTGGCTGCAGGTATGGGGTGCTTTTGGCTTTCCCGGAGTGTTATTCACCGATGCGACATGCCGGTCATGAAAACTGTAAAATAAAAGTTTGGACGATTAGTAGATGGATATAAAATATTAGTAGTAAGGCAGATATTTGCTGCACAATTTCGCAGCATAGTACCAGCCTGACAAATGGATCAGAGAGAATCAAAACAGAATTAAAAGAAGGAGAATTCTATATGGAAACAATGAAAACGATTGCCATGAGGCAATCCTGCAGAGAATACACAGGAGAACAACTGACCGAAGCGGAGCTCAGTACGGTTTTGGAAGCAGCCAATGCATCTCCTGTTGGGATGGGAAAATTTGAAGATATGATGCTTACTGTTGTACAGAAAAAAGATCTTCTTGAAAAATTGGATCAAGCAGGGGCAAAATTTTACGGAAATCCAGATATGCACCCTCTATATGGTGCACCGACAGTAATTATTGCCTCTGCCAGGGATACGGGCAGCGATCGGAGAATGGTGGGATTTTGCAATGCGGCTTGTATGGTGGAAAATATGGCATTGGCGGCAACGGATCTCGGCCTTGGCAGCGTATATCTCATGGGGTCCATCATGGCCCTGGGAGCAGATGCTGACCTGAAGAAGGATATGAAAATCCCAGTTGATTTTATTCCTGCTTCCGCCATTGCCCTGGGCGCAACAGCCCAGCCGCTGAAAGAGCGGGATTTGACTGTGACGAAGATAACGGTAGACTATTTAAAATAACAGTCATAGATCATAAATTCATCTGTCCACTTGTGTGCGGATTCGGATCGGCCAATACCTCAGCCCGCCTGGGAGAGCAAGGCGGGTTTTTTGATGTTTCTAGAACCTTATGGAGATGAAAAAGCAGAAAAAGTGATATAATGAATGCAAATAAGAGAAAGTAAAAGGAAAGCAACCATGAGGCAGTGTTTTGTAAGAAAGAATAAGCTTCGCCCATTTCCCGGCGGTGTAGCACCCAAGCTGCTATATGTAAGTAAGATTGAATCGGAGGATAGTATCTATCCGAGGACTCTGCACGCCCATGACAATTGTGCAGAAATCATACTGATCTGCAGCGGAAGCGGATATTATTCCATTGACGGGAAAAGGTATCTGGTGCAGGAAGGAGATCTTGTTTTCTTAAACAGCGGTGTCTTGCACGATGAAATGTCGGACAGCAATACCCTCGTTGCCAGCTATTGCTGCGCAATCGGGGATCTTGCAATGGAAGGATTGCCTGTCAACGTGCTTGTTCCTGCAGATGCTTTTCCCGTAGTCCCATGCGGAGATCGTTTCGAGACGATCCGCAAGCTGTTTGAGCTGTTGTTTGAGCTGCTTCTGACTGCGAAGACCGGCGCTGATGAAACCTGCCATTTTTTGATGATGTCACTTCTGACCCAGGTTCAGATACTTCTGGAATTCCCTGTTTCCTGTGAGGTCGCCCAAAGCGAATACCGCGAGGAGGGTTTGGGGGTACTTGGATTCCGCATCAAGGGCTATATCGACGAGCATTACCACGAAGATATCGGTCTTCAATCCATTGCTGAGGAACTCAATATAAGCCCTTATTATCTGGCCCATGTATTCAAGGAGGGCAGCGGCTATTCTCCTGTGAATTATATTCTGCGGCGCCGTATCGGAGAGGCCCAGACCCTTTTGATCAATACGGATGACAATGTTACCCAGATCTCTTCTCTCGTGGGGTATGATAACCCGAGCCACTTTAATTTCATTTTCACAAAGCATGTCGGAATGTCTCCGCTTAAGTATAGAAAGTCCTATACTGTCAAGTCCGAGACCAATTCTAAAGCTAAGTCCAACACTTAAGGCGGCCTTAAAAACGCAAGAAACTGAAATTTTTTTAGTAGGTGTGCTGCAGCAGGCACTCAAATCATGCACCGGGAGCAGACAAACAAAATCCGAAGCCGGGAAAGAAAAGCAAGATATCCATAGAAACCGTAGCAGAAATGATGATACTTTTAGAGAGGAACCGCATCGGTTTGACAAGGTAAAGCAGGGCCATACTTTTACCGGACCGATGCTGACTGCTGATGATATGAGGAGGTTTCTATGAGGAAAATAAAAATAGGTTCCGTTGGGATTGGCCGCCTAGGCTACGAACATGCTTGCAATATTGCATCCCGGATACCCGGTGCGGAGCTTGCGGCGCTTTGTGCAAGAAAAGAGGAAAAATTGAAAAGAGTCGCTGAGGAGCTGGGCGTGTCAAAAACTTATACTGATTTTGAGAAAATGTGCAAAGATCCGGAGCTCGACGCAATTTGTATCGTTTCCCCTTCTGCATTGCACACAAAGCAAATTGCCATAGCGCTGGAACATGGTAAGCATGTGTTCTGCGACAAACCGCTCGGTACCACTGTGGAACAGTGCAGGGAAGCAGAAGAAACGATAAAGGCCCATCCAGACAGGATCTTCATGCTGGGATTTATGCGCCGATATGATTATTCTTACCGAAAAGCCAAGGAAAAAATTGAGCGTGGGGAGATCGGCCGCGTCATTCTTGTCCGCTCCTATACCCAGGAGCCCATTGCCACCATTGAAAGCGCCTTGGAGTTTGCTCCCCATAGCGGCGGACAGTTTCTGGATATGTGCGTCCACGATATCGATACCTGCCGCTGGTTTATCGGCAGCGAGCCGAAAAATATGTGGGGAATCGGAGGCTGTTTTGAATTTGAACAGTACCGGCAGTGGAACGACGGAGACAATGTCTGCTGTATGCTGCAGTTCGAAAATGAAACCATGGCGTTTTTCTTTGCAGGAAGAGCTGCGGCGCATGGCTGCAACGTTGAGACGGAGATTATCGGCACCCGCGGTACGCTGCGTATCGGCTCCGTCGGCACCGACAGCCTGGTGGAAGTGCTGAACCAGCACGGCGTATGCCGCGAATGCTATCCAGACTTCAGGTCTCGCTGGCATAACGCTTATATCG
Source organism: Bacillota bacterium (assembly GCA_029239605.1). GTDB lineage: Bacteria > Bacillota > Clostridia > Peptostreptococcales > Anaerovoracaceae > Anoxybacterium. The sequence continues at coordinate 25,782 of JARBUO010000013.1, forward strand.
CCGAGATGATGGAGTTTGTAAGCTGCATCCGGGAAAACAGGCAGCCGGATGTCACGGTATTCGACGGCACCGCTGTCACAAAGATAGCGTATCGCTGCAAAGAATCCTTTGAAACAGGCAGAATGCTGCCGGCAAAGGGGTGATAATATGGAACTGAATATCGGAGTGATTGGAACAGGCGGGATCGGAAGGGATCATATCCGGCGGATCACGGAGGTGGTTGCCGGTGCTAGGGTCGCCGCCGTTACGGATATCGATGCCGAGCTTGCGGGAACGGTTGCGAATCAATATCAAACACGCTTTCTGCCAAGCGCGGAGGAATTGATCCAATCGCCGGAAGTGGATGCCGTGGTCATCGCCTCCTGGGATCCCACACATGCGGAATATGTGCATGCCTGCATTCGGGAAAGCAAACAGGTTTTGTGCGAAAAACCGCTTGCATCCACTGCGGACGACTGCAGAAGGATTATCGACGCTGAGATTGCGCAGGGTAAGAAACTCGTTCAGGTTGGATTTATGCGACGGTATGACAAGGACTATCTGTCTATGAAGGCCGCAATTAAACAAGGGAACATCGGTGCGCCCCTGATGGTTCACGCCTGCCATAGGAACCGTACGCATATCGCAAGCCATACCAATGATATGACCATTACCAATTCGGGAGTTCATGAAATCGATATCCTGAGATGGATGCTGGAGGAAGAATATGTATCGGCACAGGTACTTACGGGAAAGTGCAACCATTATGCGGCTCATGGTCTTCAGGATCCGCAGCTGCTGCTTCTACAGACGGAAAGCGGTATCCTGATCAATGTGGAGGTCAACATGGCCTCGGGGTATGGTTATGATATTCAATGCGAAATCGTAGGAGAGACAGGGACGGTCCGGCTCCCGGATCCCTCGGCGCTTCAACTGCGCAGTGAGGGGAGACACGGCTTTGGAATCCTTTCGGAATGGTCCCAGCGTTTCGTAGAAGCCTATGACAATGAATTCAAGCATTGGGTGAGTGATGTAAAAAGAGGCAAGCTCACGGGTCCGGATTCATGGGACGGCTATGCAGCCTGTATAACGGCGGAGGCTCTGATCCGTGCGAGAAATGAAGGAACGGCTGTCCCAATTTCTATAGGAACACGTCCCGCGTTCTATCACTAGAACCTGATCCGTTGTCCCAAAAAGTAATGAGCAGTGTGGACACTGCTCATTACTTTCAATTACATTGCTTTAAATAAAATAAATTTTGTTTTTATTTTTTGCGATCATTGTTATTCGATCTCCGTCTCCATCAAAACCTCGTCGCAATTGGGGAACTTTGGACAGTTCAGGCAGTCTTTCCAGATCTTGTGAGGCATGCCGTCCTTGCTGATTTCATTAAAGCCGCATTTTTCGAAAAATGCAGTCTGATAAGTCAGGGTAAATACTTTTTTAATGCCAAGCTCTTTGGCTTCTTCCAAAAAGTGTTTCACAAGTTGTTTTCCGACGCCTTGTCCAGAAAAGCTCTCTTTTACAGCAAGAGTTCTGACCTCGGCGAGGTCAACCCAAAGAATGGAAAGGGCTCCGATACCCACAACTTCACCGTTCTCCTCCATGACGGAGTAATTTCTGATATCCTCATATATGGCACTTCTGGAGCGCGCCAGCATTAATCCCTTTTTTGCATAATGATACACTAATTTATGTATTGCCTCTGAGTCAGACAAACGAGCCTTTCTGATGATCATACTATATATCGTTTCCTTTCTATTGCATTCCCACGCAGACCGCCCGATAACGCAGCAAATATCAAACGGATAGCGCATGTGAGTATTTCCGTATATCATAACAGATTTGGAATGAAATCTCAATACATAATATTCATAAATTTGCATAAAAATTCATTCGCGGTGAAACCCTGTCTCATTCCCGGTGCCTATGCCTTAACGCTGCTGAACAGGGTTAATATGACTTCCAAACATGGTATTTTATCATTGCAGATTCTTGTATTCCCTCCAGTTTTCATTGTAATAAAACTAGCAATTTTTCGATTTCGTTGATTTGCAAGGGAAATATGCTATCATACTGTTAAATCCAAGGGAGAAATAAGGATAAAAAGAGCAGGAGGTTCCTTTCATGTATGATACAATGAAACCCGAAAAACGGAACTTTATCATCGAAAGAATGCTAAGAGTAGAGTGGGATATGTTTCAGAGGGTAGGCAGCTCTGACGGCAAAGCCCAATGTCAGGAAGACTGGCATACATTTCATATTATGCGGTATTCCTATTACAATGCGTGGAGCAACAGCATGATTCTCAGTTATGTACGGGATCTTGAAGAAGCCATGAACGCAGAACGGAATTTAATCACCGAGAAGTACGCCTATATGATGGAATACACCGATCCCGAATACTTTAACAGCAGACTGCAGCCATATTTGCCGGCAGTGGATGAGGAAACAAGGCGGCTTATCGATGAAATTGCAGCCTATCTGGTAAGCTGTGATCAGGAATTTGTGCAGCAATATCCTAGGATCGGCCGCAAAGGCAGACCCATTGAGGCAGCAAAGGACAACGCCGCTGCCACCTCCGCAGAAACCTATACCAAGGGAGAGCTGCGCACTTATTCAAAGTACACACTGCGACACTTTGCGGACTATGTTCGCAGCTGCAGGGAAAACGGAACAAACTTTGCGTTTCTGGTGAAGGACAAAATGGTTCGGATGTATGGATATACTTCTCTTGATGATGCGGAAGCTAAAATGAGCGTATAAAAAAATGTTTAAAAAAATGATGTAGGAAAAGAATCATGATATGTAGGCGGGTTGCCATATGAAATCGGAAAAGTTTTATCAGCAGCTGGATATGCTGTTTCGCAGCGGCAAGATACAAGAAGCAGAGCGTTACATAAGAGAAACAATGGAACAAGTGCGGCAGGACAATGATCTTTCCGCACTGATTTCCCTTGCAAATGAACTCGGCGGCGTTTTTCGCGTTACAGGACGGCTGGAAGAAGCGAAGAAGATCTATCAAGTCGCATTGGAGGCGATTCGCGTGCTTGGCTTGGAAGATACCGAGCAGCATGGAACGACACTGCTGAATCTGGCCAGTGTTCATTCCGAGGGAAAGGAAGCAGCTGAAGCCCTTGCTCTCTATAATATGGCCGCAGAAATTTTTAGTAAAAAAGGTTTGTCACAGGATTACCGGATGGCAGCCCTTTATAATAATATAAGTCATGTGTATGACCTGCTTGAGAAGGCGGATCAGGCACTTCTCTATGCAGAGAAATCATTGTGTATCGTGAAAGATCTGCCAGCACATGAAGTTGAGCTGGCAACAACTTACTCAACGCTGGCAGTGAGATACCTGAAGCTCCAGGAGGAAGCCAAGGCAGAGAGCGCACTGGCAGAGGCAGAACGAATTTTCAATGCTTTGCCGGGAAAGCCTAACGTGCATTATGCTGCAACTTTGAATTCTTTTGGTGATCTGCGCTATCGTCAGCAGCGATATGCAGAAGCAGTGTCCTGCTTTGAGAGGGCACTGCGTATCCTTACTGAAAACTATGGTGAAAGCAGTGCTTATGCTGATGTAACCAGGACGAATCTGGAGAAAGCCCGGAGACTGCTGGCACCAACAAAATCCTCGGACAGGGTCAATTTGAACAAAGATATGAGGATGACGGGAATGGGGCTGTCTGAGGCATATTTTAATGAATTCGGAAGAACCATGATCAGGGATCAGTTTCCGGAGTATGAAAAATATATGGCCATCGGTTTGGTGGGAGAAGGTTCTGAGTGTTTTGGCTTTGACGATGAGCTCTCTGAGAGCCATGATTTCGGACCGGGATTTTGTATCTGGCTTCCGAACGATATTTATCGAGTCGCGGGAGCACAGATTCAGGAAGCATATGACCGGCTTCCCAAGAACTATCGAAATCAATACCGCGCCATAACGCCGGAAGGGAGCGGAAGAATCGGTGTTTTCAGCATCGAAGGTTTCTATAAAAAATACACAGGATGTACTGACGCTCCGAAAGATCCAGTTGAGTGGCTCTTCGCGCCGGAAACCAGTCTGGCAACCGTGACCAACGGTAAGGTTTTCCTTGACCACTGGGGAGCGTTCAGCAGAATTCGCAGCGGGCTTCTTGCCTTCTATCCCAGGGATATTCTCTTGAAAAAACTGGCTGCAAGAATTGCAATGATGTCGCAGTCGGGTCAATATAATTATGAGCGATGCATGAAACGGGGAGAAGCAGCAGCGGCGTATCTTTCCTGCGCAGAGTTCATCAAAAACACAATCTCTGCAGTCTATTTGCTGAACAGAAGATACATGCCTTTCTATAAATGGATGTTCCGCGGCATGGATCAGCTGGAACGGCTGAAAGAAATCAAACCTATGCTGGAACGGCTGGCATCAGTGCCGGACACTCCATCCTCCACCGCGGCAAAAGCAGAACTCATTGAACGGGTCTGCATCCTGGTAAGGGATGAATTAAAAAATCAGAATATGATCTCCGGGTCGGATCCCTTTCTGAACAGCCATTGCCAGGATCTTATGAGCAGAATAGAAGATCCAAGGATTAAGGGGCTGCCTGTTATGTTTGACGGCAAATAACCATCTTTGCTATACTATTCCCTGGTACAGCGTATTCTGAGAATTCATCCTGAGTATCTAACCTTTGGTTTAGTATACGATGTACTGGTAAACAACCGCAGCAATGAAAAGAGGAGCAAAGAAAATATGGGATATGTATATTTGGCATTTGCCATTGCAGGAGAACTGATCGGAACGACGTACCTTAAGTATTCAGAGGGGTACACCAAGCCGCTGCCCACAATCGTCAGCATTGCTGCTTATGGGATCTGCTTTTATTTGTTCTCAAAATCACTTCTAACGATCAATCTGAGTATTGCCTATGCCACATGGTCTGCAGTCGGCCTTATCATTACTGCACTGATTTCGGTTTTCATCTTTCGAGAAGGAATTACACCAGCGGGAATCGCTGCACTGATTATGATAACGGCAGGAGTTATCATACTGAATCTCTATGGAGCACCCATAAAAGGGTAAGCAAAATCACTCTCTAACGATAATCCAATCAGGACTGCCCAGGGCAGTCTTTTGTTTTTTTGGGAGTAATAATTCTATTGAAGTAAAAAATCAGACAATTCGCACAAATTGTTGCGTGAGTCCATGGAGATTATCCAATAATTTTTATCGGAAAAAACCGGAAGTTTTACCAATAAACCATTGAAAACTACGGGTTTGGGCTTTAAGCTAAGTGCCTGGACCTCTTCTAACAAATAACATGCTTACAAAATTGATTTTTTAAAATAATTCACTGGCAATAGTGCAAAAATATAACGATAGTGCAATTGTATCAAAAAAAATAAAGGATATTATGCAGTAAACTATTTCAATTAATACCATGAAAAAAGTATGCGGTCAGTTATTATTTAGATGTGGCACGTTTCTGATTTATCCGACTGAGCGTGGCAAGACAAATACCGGTCATTATTATTTCTAATAAATGATAATACATCCAAACCAAAAGCCGTTTAATAATGAAAGGAGAATTTTGTTCAATGAGCGAAGTTTCAGGATCAGTTAACGCATCTACGGTTGCTGCGAAAAAAAAGTTATCATCTCAATTTTTTAAGAAGGGTGTTACCGTAGCGATACTTTCCGGTATGTGCTATGGACTCTATTCGGCATTTTTGACCCTTGGTATGTCCAGCGGTATCTGGGCCGACTGGTATGGCGTAAACACGGCTGCATTATCAGCATTCGTAATTACATACATGCTCGGAGCACTGGGCAGCGCCATCAATGATACCATCAGCGCAATTTGGTGTATGGGTATTGCAGCATTCAAAGGCAAGCTGGGCGACTTCTTCAGAACGCTGAAGACAAAACCCGGAAGAGTCATGATGTTTGCTGCAATCATCGGCGGACCTGTAGCAAGCACAGCTTACGTTGTAGCGTTACAGATGGCCGGTTCCATTGTTATTCCGATCACAGCCCTCTGCCCCGCGATCGGAGCTATTCTTGCCAGAATTCTGTTCAAACAAAAGTTAAATGCGCGTATGATTGTCGGTATCGCAATCTGCTTCGCTGCCAGCATGATGATCGGAAGCACAAGCTTCAGTGCAGATGCTCCGGCAGGATTGGCACTGGGTATTCTTATCGCCTTTATCGCTGCATTTGGATGGGGCCTTGAAGGCTGCGTAGCCGGTTACGGAACTTCCATGATCGACTATGAAATCGGTATTACCATTCGTCAGGTAACTTCCGGACTTTCCAACCTGATTATCCTGGTTCCAATTTTCGGAATCCTTGCAGGCGGCGGTTTCGGACTTTCCGCAGGACTGGTTGTTGATGCAATCACAAGCGGACCTGCAATGATTTGGTTCATCGTCAGCGGATTCTTCGCAGTATTTGCGTACAGCTTATGGTACAAAGGAAACAGCATGTGCGGAGCTGCACTCGGTATGGCTTGTAACGGCGCTTACTCCTTCTGGGGTCCGTTCTTCTGCTGGATCGTACTGGGCGTAGTTGTCGGTCAGGATGGATGGGCACTTGCTCCTATCGCTTGGGCTGCTGCCATCGTAATGGTTATCGGTATCCTTATGATTTCTATGAATCCCTTAGATCTGTTCAGAAAGAAGGAGGCTTAATCCAATGAAACCACTGAATTACGCAATTTTAAAATATTTCACAAAAGTCAGAGAAGCCTGTGCAGACGATGTAATCAATGCGTTAAAAGGCGAGTACGGAAATTTCAAAGCACTGAAAAAGCCTGCTGTAATTGAAGCCATCATGACTGCGGAAGCAAACGGTCTTCTGGAAGAAACCAAATTTGACGTGGATTCCAAAGGAGAACTGAGAGTTTACTACAGAGCCCACGCAGAAGGAGCTGCTACCATCAACAGCTACATTCCCGACTAGAGTATGCCTGCTGAGGAGAAAACACACCAGACAGGATATCGGTTATAAAAAATCAAATCTAACAGGAGAAAGGTGCAGGCGGAATTGCCTGCGCCAGCTCCTGAAAAATATTTGAATAAATGATAAATAATGAAAATTGAAAAAGGAGGAAGAAGAAGTGAGATATTACGGTGAAGAAGCATTAGGTCTTGTAGAAACATTAGGAATGGTACCTGCCATCGAAGCTGCTGACAAGATGCTTAAGGCAGCTGAAGTAGAACTGATCTCCTATGAAAACGTTGGTTCCACTCTCGTTACCATCATGGTAAAAGGAGATGTTGCAGCAGTAAGAGCGGCAGTTGAAGCAGGTGCGGAAGCAGCAGCAGCAATTGGAAAACTGACAGCCCATAATGTAATGCCAAGACCGATCAAAGGCGTTGGCGACATTGTTTCGGTTCATGATATCGATCTGTAGAATGGCAGATAGGAATTCAAAATATGATTTATTAAGGAAAGGGACGACAACAAATGGAAAGATTTGAAGCGTTAGGATTAATTGAAACATTCGGTCTGGTTTTCATTCTGGAAGCGGCAGACGCAATGTGCAAAGCTGCAGACGTTGAACTGATCGGATATGAAAACGTTGCTTCCGGATATATTTCCGTACTGGTACGGGGAGATGTGGGAGCATGCAAAACCGCTGTAGAAGCAGGCGTCAAAGCCGTTAACGATATGGGTGCTGAAGTCTACAGCTCTGTCGTAATTGCCAGACCACATCAGGATCTGGAAAAGATTATTGCGCGTTACTCCCTCGACAAGCTGCTGGCATAAGCTGCGGCAAAGTAGTTATCATCGGCTGTTTTAGCAGTCATACAGAAAAAGGAGAGTTTAGAAAATGAATATTATAGACAATGATTTGCTCTCCATCCAAGAATCTCGAATTCTTGCGGAAAATGCCCGTGAAGCACAGAAAAAACTGGCGACCTTTTCACAGGAAAAACTGGACCGAATTGTGGAGAACATGGCGCGGGAAATCAGCCAATATGCCAATGAACTTGCAAAAATGTCCAGCGAAGAAACGGATTACGGTATCTGGCAAGACAAGTACATAAAGAATCGATTTGTCTGTGAGTATCTGCCTGCTGCCCTGCAGGGGATGCGCTGTGTTGGCATTATCAGGGAAGACGATAAGAATAAAACCATGGATGTTGGTGTTCCGGTGGGAGTGATTGCGGCATTATGTCCGGCAACAAGCCCGGTTTCCACTACGATCTATAAGGCGCTGATTGCTGTGAAATCCGGCAATGCTATGATCTTTTCGCCTCACCCAAGAGCAAAGAATGTCATGGGAAGAGCGCTTGATATTCTCATCAGCGCCGCAGAGGAAAGCGGACTGCCGGAAGGCGCCCTTGCATATCTTCATACGGTTACCCAAAGCGGCACCATTGAGCTCATGAACCATCCAGCCACATCGCTGATCATTAATACAGGGGTTCCGGGTATGCTCAAGGCAGCACACCAGTCAGGAAAACCGGTGATTTTCGGCGGAGCGGGTAACGGCCCGGCCTTCATTGAGCGAACTGCAGATATCAAACAGGCTGTCAAAGATATCATCATCAGCAAAACCTTCGACAACGGAATCGTGTCGGCAGCGGAACAGTCCATCGTAGTGGACAGCTGTATTGCCCAGGAGGTCAAGAGAGAACTGGAACAAAACGGCGCGTATTTCATGACAGAAGAAGAGGCCAATAAGCTTGGCACACTGCTCTTCCGCCCTGACGGAAGTCTGGATTCGGAAATGGTGGGGAAAAACGCCAGGGAGCTGGCAAAAAAGGCAGGATTCTTTGTCTCAAGCAATGTAGTGCTGCTTTTATCGGAGCAGAAATACGTGTTTGATAAGAATCCATACTCCAAAGAAAAGCTTTGCCCGGTTTTGGCCTACTACATCGAAGATGATTGGATGCATGCATGCGAAAAGTGTATCGAACTTTTGCTGAGCGAAAGAAACGGGCATACGCTGGTAATCCATTCCAAGGACGAGGACGTGATCAGGCAGTTTGCCCTTAAGAAGCCGGTAGGGAGAGTTCTTGTGAACACCCCTGCAACCTTCGGCAGCATGGGTGCGACGACGAACTTGTTCCCTGCGATGACACTTGGAAGCGGATCAGCCGGAGAAGGGATTACGACAGATAATGTCTCTCCTATGAATCTGATCTATGTGCGAAAAGTCGGGTACGGTGTAAGAAAGCCTGAAGCCATCGGATTGTCGGAAGAACGCGTTTCCTCCGTGAATCTGCCGGTAAAGCAGCCTGGATTCAATCAAGAGAATATGAAAATGCTGCAGCGAATTTTAGAGGGTGTCATTACTGAGTTAAAAGGATAATCCCGAAGCAGCGGCATGTAAAACATAGATATTACGGTTCCCTGAGAGGAGCCTTAAGGATCAGATACAAGGATCTGAAATTTATTAGAAAGAAGGTAGAGATTTGGATATTCGTGAATTTTCAAACAAATTAGCAGAAGTAACCAAGAATATGTCTGCTGAAGAACGTGCGTCTTTGATTAAGATGTTTGAGAGCGTTTCCAAAGAAATCACTAAAGAAGAACCGAAAACAGCTTCTGCTGCCGGATATGTTGCAACAGAAGGGACAACAGGAGTACCGGATGGAATTACTCCCCGTCTGGAAAAGCTGAAGGCCAATTACCTGAAGCACGTTCCTTCCATCACTACATATCGTGCGAGAGCCATTACAAAAATCGCAAAAGAAAATCCCGGCATGCCGAAGATTATGCTCAGAGCAAAGTGCTTCCGCTATTGCTGTGAAACTGCACCGCTGGTAATTCAGGATGACGAGCTCATCGTTGGAGCACCGAATGGCGCCCCAAGAGCCGGAGCATTCTCTCCTGATATTGCGTGGAGATGGATGGTTGATGAAATTGACTCCATCGGAAATCGTGCTCAGGACCCGTTCTATATCTCTGATGAAGACAAGAAAATCATGAAAGAGGAACTGTTCCCATTCTGGCAGGGAAAATCCGTAGATGAGTACTGCGAAGACCAGTATCGCGAAGCGGGCGTTTGGGAAATGTCAGGTGAATCCTTTGTATCCGATTGCTCTTACCATGCGGTAAACGGCGGCGGAGACTCCAACCCCGGCTACGACGTAATCCTGATGAACAAGGGGATGCTGGACATTCAGCAGGAAGCCAAGGATCATCTTGCTAAGCTGGATTATCAAAACCCGGATGATATTGAAAAAATCTATTTCTATAAATCCATCATCGACACCACAGAGGGTGTCATGATCTATGCGAAACGTCTTTCGGACTATGCTGCTGAGCTGGCTGCCAAGGAAACCAACCCAAAGCGCAAAGCAGAACTGCAGAAAATTTCCGAAGTCAACGCATGGGTACCGGCCCACAAGCCAAGAAACTTCTGGGAAGCAATTCAGTCTGTATGGACCATCGAATCCCTGCTGGTTGTGGAAGAAAACCAGACAGGTATGTCCATCGGCCGTGTTGACCAGTACATGTATCCTTATTACAAGGCAGATATCGAAGAAGGGCGCATGAATGACTTTGAGGCGTTTGAGCTTGCAGGCTGTATGTTGATTAAGATGTCTGAGATGATGTGGATCACCAGCGAAGGCGGTTCCAAGTTCTTCGCAGGATATCAGCCTTTCGTCAACATGTGCGTAGGCGGCGTAACCCGTGAAGGCCGTGACGCAACCAATGATCTGACTTATCTGCTGATGGATGCAGTTCGCCACGTAAAGATTTATCAGCCTTCACTGGCCTGCCGTATCCACAACAAGTCACCTCAGAAATATATGAAGAAGATCGTCGACGTAATCCGCTCCGGAATGGGCTTCCCGGCCTGCCACTTCGATGATGCACATATTAAGATGATGCTTGCCAAGGGCGTTTCCATTGAAGATGCCAGAGATTACTGCCTCATGGGCTGCGTAGAACCGCAGAAAGCCGGACGTCTGTATCAGTGGACATCAACCGCTTATACCCAGTGGCCAATTTGTATCGAGCTCACACTGAACCACGGTGTTCCGCTCTGGTATGGTAAGCAGGTTACCCCTGATCAGGGAGACCTGAGCCAGTACAAGACCTTTGAAGAATTTGATGCTGCCGTTAAAGAACAGATCAAATGGGTTACAAAGTGGACCAGCGTTGCCACGGTTATCTCCCAGCGTATTCACAGAGAGCTGGCTCCGAAGCCGCTGATGTCCATCATGTATGAGGGCTGTATGGAAACGGCCAAGGATGTATCCGCCGGAGGCGCAATGTACAACTTCGGACCCGGAGTCATCTGGTCCGGACTTGCAACTTATACTGACACCATGGCAGCTATCAAGAAGCTGGTATTTGATGATAAGAAGTACACCCTGGAGCAGCTCAATGAAGCGCTGAAGGCCGACTTCGTAGGTTACGACCAGATTCTGCAGGATTGTCTGAATGCGCCGAAATATGGAAATGACGACGATTACGCCGATCTCATCGCAGCAGACATCATCCACTTTACGGAAATGGATCACAGAAAGTATAAGACCCTGTACTCTGTATTGAGCCATGGTACGCTCTCCATTTCAAACAATACGCCTTTCGGTCAGCTCACTGGAGCTAGCGCTAACGGGAGAAGAGCATGGTCTCCGTTATCCGACGGAATCAGCCCGACTCAGGGTGCAGACTACAAAGGGCCTACCGCTATCATCAAATCCATTTCAAAGATGGCGGTGGACAGCATGAATATCGGTCAGGTTCACAACTTCAAGATCATGTCCGGTTTGCTGGACACTCAGGAAGGCGAAGATGGTATCATTACACTGCTCCGTACCGCATCAGTATTCGGAAACGGAGAAATGCAGTTCAACTATCTGAGCAACGACACTTTGGTTGAAGCCCAGAAGCATCCTGAAAACTACAGAGATCTGATCGTTCGTGTTGCCGGATACAGCGCATTCTTCGTAGAACTGTGCAAAGACGTGCAGGATGAGATCATCAGCAGAACCATGTTGACACAGATCTAAAAACAGGTCAAGGCATCGGCTTTGACGAAACGCTAAACCATTAGTATTCATGAAATAGCAATAACCCTTCATAAGTTCTGGTCCGGCGGGAGACTGCCTCACGCCGGACGCGGAGCTTAAACCCAGAGAATTGTAATTGAAGAGCACCGGCTCTTGTGACAGGAGATTTGACAGTATGGGCAATACAGGAACAATTGAAAGAAAAGCATTGGTAACCAATGTTCAGAAATATAACATGCATGACGGCCCTGGAGTGAGGACGCTGGTATTTTTCAAAGGCTGTCCCCTGCGATGCAAGTGGTGTTCAAATCCTGAAAATCTGGAGAGAAAATTCCAGGTGATGTACAGCCGCAATGCCTGCGTAGACTGCGGAGCATGTGTGCCGGTCTGTCCTGTTGGAATCCACAGCATTTCAGCTGCTGGAGTCCATGAAGTCGACCGAAGCATTGAATGCATCGGCTGCCGCGCCTGCGAAAAGGCATGCCCTCAAAAAGCATTGTCCATCGCAGGTAAGAATATGACCATCTCCGAGATCCTGGCCATCATTGAAGAAGACAGAATGTTTTATGACATGTCAGGAGGAGGCGTTACCATAGGAGGCGGAGATCCCATCATGCATCCGGATCCGGTGACCAGCCTGTTGATGGCTTGCAAAAAGGAAGGCATCAACACTGCTATGGAAACATCCGGTTACGCAAAACTTGAAACGGTTCTTCAAGTTGCCGAATTTACCGATTTGTTTCTCTTCGACATGAAACAGATTGATTCCGCAAAGCACTACGAGCTTACCGGAGTGCACAATGAGCAAATTCTGAAGAATATCAAAGAACTTCTAAACAGAAGATTTAATGTAAAGATCAGAATGCCTTTATTGAAAGGGCTCAATGACAGCGAAAAGGATATTCAGGGAGTTGTGGAATTCCTCACGCCCTTCAAAGAATACAAAAACTTTAAAGGCGTTGACCTGCTGCCTTATCACAAATTTGGAGTGAACAAATACTGCCAGCTGGGAATGGAATATCCGCTGGAAGGAATGGAAGATCCCTATTTGACCGCTGAAGACTTGGCACGCATTGAAAAACAGTTTAAGGATGAGGGAATACAAGTTCAGGCCCTCAGTCACTGATCGTAATTCAGATGCGGGCATTCAGCCAATTACCCACTGATGTCAAAGGATATCATGAAACACGAAACCAACCATTGCAGGTATAGTACCCTGACAGGCTTAACATCAGATGTAAATCGGTCAAGGTACTGGCCTTCAGTTAAAAATAGATAGACAGAAGAAATGCTAATGTGTGCGTGCTGCAAAGCAGAGGCGTTTCAATAGAAAGGACAGTCACATGAGCGCTTTTGGTGAAAAAGGAATAGAACGCATCGTTCAAGAGTCGGTTCCGGGAAAACAGGTAACGCTTGCCCATGTCATCGCCTCGCCCATGCCTGACCTCTACGAGCGACTCGGCATAGACGAGAAAGGTGCCATCGGTATTCTAACCCTGTCACCTTACGAAACATCCATTATTGCGGCGGATATTGCAACAAAGACCGCAGACGTTGAAATCGTATTTCTGGACCGCTTTACAGGATCCGTGGTGATTTCAGGAGATGTTCAAAGTGTAAAGACCGCACTGAATGCAGTCAATGACACTTTAAAAAATATGCTGGGCTTTGAAACCGCAATGGTTACCCTCACATGAGAAGGAAGCGGATCATGGTCATAGGACCCACCGGGTGCGGAAAAACCAGTCTGGTGAATGTGCTGAACAACTATGAGGGACCGCTTAGGAGAACCCAGAACCTGATCTATGGAGAAAATACCATCGATGTGCCAGGGTCTTACATAGAAAACGCATGGATGTATAAACACCTCATCTCTGCGGCCCAGGACGCATCTCATGTTTTAATATTAGTCGATCCCACAGACGCCGGAGATGTTTATTCGCCGGGGTTTGCCAAAACCTTTCGGTGCCCGGTAATCGGAGTGATCACAAAGTGCGACCTGCAGCCAGCCAATGAAGAAGCTGCAGTTCAGAAACTGAAACGGCTTGGAATCGAAGAGCCCTATTATAAAATTTCCGTTCCTGACGGAACGGGTATGGCGGCCCTGAAAGAGCGGCTGCTGAAGAAAGAACCTGAGAAACGTCTGGAGCTAATAAAGGGGGATCAAAGATGATATTTATAACGGAAGATGATCTGAGAGATTTGTACAGAGCAGGAGCTTTCACCGAATACGATGTGGCACCAGGCACCAGAATTACACCAGGCGCTCGTCAGTTTCTGGCGGACCGGCAAATCGTCCTCTATGACGCAGAGAACCCGAGAAAGAAAGCAGCAACGGAAAAGCCGCCTGTAGCGGTGCTTAACCCAGCTGCCGGAGGCTGCCAGCCCTTGGCTGCCAGCAAGGTAAAGTCAGTAGAAGCGCTGTTTCTGCTGGTGGCAGAGGAGCTTCTGAGCAGGGATATCCTGCTGGCCCAGAAGGTCATCACACTGAAAAAGAACTTTGCACAAATCAGAGAGACGCTGAATGACGGAAAACCCTGTGAACCCCTCGGCTGTGAAGCCTGCAGCGGAATCAGCGAAGAGAACTACTCCGAGGATCTTGGAGATTGCTTTGAAATTACTGAATTTCATATTCAGCTTTCAAAGGGAAAAGAAATTATTCACCTTCACAGACTGCGCTGCGCGCTGAGAGAATTGCAGCTGGAGCTGCCAATGCTGCTCACAGGCGACGAGGACAAAGCACTGTGTGAAGGAATCACTGGAAAGTTAACACCATATCACAGTTGATCTGCTGCACCGCCGGAGGAGAAAAATGTCAGAGATAAATCAAACATTTCAATATTGTGATGAACTGGTCAGCGCGTTTGAACAGGTCATAGAAAGACCGGTGAAAAGCAAATCGTCCGTGTATTATACTGGAGTGGATCTCGGTACCGCCTGCGTGGTAGTTGCAGTGCTGGATGAGAACAAAAGACCCGTTGCGGGAGCATACCGATATGCGGATGTGGTTCGGGATGGTATGGTTGTTGATTACATCGGCGCCATACAGATCGTCAGAGAGATGAAACAGCAGCTGGAAGAACAGCTTGGAACAGAGCTGATCTACGCAGCGGCAGCCATTCCGCCGGGAACCGATTCGCTGGATGGCGGAGCTGTGAAAAACGTGGTTCAGGCGGCTGGCTTTGAACTCACCGCTCTTCTCGATGAATCTACCGCCGCAAATGAGGTGCTGAAAATGAAGAACGGCGCTGTGGTGGACATCGGCGGAGGGACCACAGGAATCTCCATCATGAAGGACGGCAAGGTAATCTACATCGCCGACGAGCCAACAGGAGGCACCCATTTTTCCCTGGTGATTTCAGGGGCGTACAAAAAGTCCTTTGAAGATGCAGATGTATATAAACGAAATCCCGATAACCACAGGGAGCTGTTGCCGGTGTTGAAGCCGGTGATTGAAAAAGTTGCATCCATCATCAGCCAGCATATCAAGGAATTTGATGTTCAGGAGATCTCGCTGGTAGGAGGAACCTGCTGCTTGTCGGGAATCGAGACCATCATTGAAAAACAAACCGGAGTGTTTACACATAAACCCCAAAATCCCATGTTTGTTACGCCGCTTGGCATTGCACTTTCCTGTACCCAGGAAAGCAGCTATTAACAGGATTACAGGGAGGTTGTTATGGAATTTAGAATTATAAAATCCCCGTCTGCAGGAACCATAGATATCCTGATGAGGCGGATGGGCCCCAAGGTGAACGAGGAGCTGAGACATGCCGATGCGGTGGGTCTGGTTCAGGGCCGGATGATCGAAATGATCTGTGCGGCTGACATTGCAGAGAAGGCAGTGGGCGTCACCGTGGAGGATGTGAAGGGCAGCTGCCCGCAAAACATGATATTGATCGCGATCTTCGGCGATACGGCTTCCGTTGAATCGGCAATCCAGGAGATCAAGTACAAACTGGAAGAAGGGAAAAACATATGTTAACAGCGAAATTGATTGACAATGTATGGGCCACCAGAAAAGCGGATTCTCTGAACGGATATAAATTTATGCTCGCAGAGGTCATCGGCGGCGGCAGTCTCGACGGACAGCGCATGATCGTTGTTGACAACATCAGTGCCGGAATCGGCGACAGAGTCATCGTATGCACCGGTTCTTCTGCAAGAAGAATGCTGGGAGACGATAATCTGCCTGTTGACGCTGTGGTTGTCGGAATCATCGATGAAGACTGCCAGTTTGGCTGAGAAAGAACGTGTCAGACCTGAAGCGGCTAATGAAAGAAGCAAATTAAAAAGCTGATTGAATACGCTGGGCAGATAACGATTGGATTGATTGAATAGTGGAGGCAGAAATGAATCTTCTTGATATGATAAAGGACGCCGGAATTATCGGTGCTGGCGGGGCAGGTTTTCCCACCCACGCAAAGCTGGCGTCAAAAGCTGAATATATCCTGATGAACGGTGCCGAATGCGAACCGCTTCTCAGAGTCGATCAGCAGCTGATGGCGATGTATCCCGAAGAGATCATCAAGGGCTTCGAAGCGGCAGGAAAGCTTGCCGGTGCGCAGCAGGCCATCATCGGAATCAAGGGCAAACACAAGGAAGTAATTGCTATCCTGCGGGAAAAGATCGAAGCGCTGCAGTTTGGCGGATATGTAACGGTAAAGGAATTGCCCGACGTTTATCCTGCAGGAGACGAGCAGGTGCTGGTTTACGAATTGACCGGGAGAATTGTTCCGGAAGCAGGCATTCCCATTCATGTGGGGTGCGTGGTGGTAAACTCGGAAACAGCACTGAATATATATAACGCCATTCAGGGAAAACCGGTAACGGAGAAATATATCACTGTTGCAGGAGACATTCCCAATCGATTGACCGTAAAGGTGCCGGTTGGCACACCGGTCATGGAGGTCCTGAAACTATCCGGAATTGAAAACTTTGACGACTATGCCGTAATTGACGGCGGTCCCATGATGGGGCCTGTCATGACAAATCTGAACGGATTTGTCACAAAGAAAAATAAAGGCTACGTTATTTTAAAGAAGCAGCATCACCTGATTCGGAGAAAGTCAGTTAAGACGGAGCAGGCTAGAAGAATCAACAGGGCTACCTGTGAACAGTGCCGTATGTGCACCGATCTATGTCCGCGGTATTTGATGGGACACAACATGCAGCCCCATAAGATGATGAGGACCCTGGCCTACTCGCTGAAGGATCCGGAGGAGCAGAAAATCGCATACCTGTGCTGTCAATGCAACCTCTGCGAGCTGTTCTCCTGTCCGGCAGGTCTGTACCCCAAGTCGGCCAATATGATGGTGAAACAAAGCCTGATGGAACAAAATGTTCGCTTCCAGGCAAAACCGAAAGAATATGCGGTAAGAACCGCAAGAGCGTACCGCCTGCTTCCCAGCAAACGCCTCGTCGCCAGACTGGGATTGAAGGATTTTGATAAACCGGCTCCCGTGACGGATCTGGAACTAAGGCCTGAAACGGTACAGATTGCTGTCTGTCAGCACGTTGGTGCTCCCGCGGTTCCCGCTGTGAAAACAGGAGACCGCGTAACAGCAGGACAGCTTATCGGCACAGTGCCGGAGGGAAGCCTTGGTGCACCGATTCACGCAAGCATATCCGGGACCGTTGTTGAAACGGAAAACGGCTTTATCGCAATAAGGAGGGACTAAGATGGCAAAAGCGATCGGTATGGTTGAATTTACAAGTATAGCGCGCGGCATCTATGCTGCGGACCAGATGGTGAAGATCTCCGATGTGGAAATCGTAACAGCAGGGTCTGCATGTCCCGGAAAATACATCGCAATCGTCCACGGTGATGTGGCTGCG
>JARBUO010000129.1 GCA_029239605.1 Bacillota bacterium
TTTACCTATGTCAGTCCTTCTGTGTTCCAACTCCTGGGGTATCTTCCGGAAGAGGCGCTGGAACTGGAACTTTCAAAATTGATTCCGGAGGAATATATTAAAATCGCTGAGTCAAGAATCTCGGAGGTTATCAGTGAATTTCTGGATGGGCCAAACAAGGGAAACGCTCATGTGATGGAAATGCAAAATATTCATAAAAACGGAAACCGGGTCTGGATTGAATTATCCTCCAAATACCGATACAATCAGAAAAACGAGATTGAAATCGTGGGAGTAAGCAGAAACATTGAAGAACGGAAAAAGGCGGAACAGGAGGTTCTTTATCTCAGCTATCATGATCAAATGACCGGTTTGTACAATCGCCGCTTCTATGAGGAAGAGCTTCGCAGAGTGGATCACGCCAGAAACCTCCCCATGACTCTGGTTCTTGCAGATGTGAACGGATTGAAACTGACCAACGACGCCTTTGGTCATATTGCAGGTGACCAGCTGCTGGTCCGTACAGCAGAAATTCTTACAAGGGAGTTCCGCCAGGGCGATCTCATCGCCAGAATCGGCGGCGACGAGTTTATTATCCTGCTGCCCAGGACCGATGCGGAGGAGACGGACCGCATTATTGGAAGAATCAAAAAAGCACTTGCATCGGAACGCTGCGGTAATACAGTTCTTTCTGTATCCTTCGGTGCTGCCACAAAGGAGTCCATGGCTCAGGAAATGGAGAGCATCTTCATTGAAGCAGAGAATACCATGTACCGCCGGAAGCTAAATGAAAGCAACAGTATGAGGAATGAGACCATTAAAATTATAACCCATGCTCTATACACGAAAAACCACGCGGAAGAAGCGCATAGCAGAAGAGTCGGAAGACTTTGCGGCAGTATTGCAGAAGCAATGGAAATGAGTGAAGAGGCAATCAATGAGATCATAACCGCCGGATTTCTCCATGATATCGGTAAAATCGGAATGGATGAGAAGCTGCTGCGCAAATCAGAGCCGTTCTCGGAAGAGGAATGGGAAGAGTATAAACGTCACTCGGAAAAAGGGTACCAGATTTTGAAAGCATCCAGTGAATTTGCTCAGGTAGCACAGTACGTACTTTGTCATCATGAACAGATGGATGGACTGGGGTACCCCAGGGGCATCTCCGGAGACAATATTCCGGTGCAATCAAGAATTCTTAGACTTGCTGACGCATATGATACGATGACGAATCCGCGGGGATACGAGGAAGCAATGACACAGGCCGAAGCCATTGAAAGTATTTTGCAAAATACAGGCACTCAGTTTGATTCGCAGATCGCCAGAATTTTTATCGACAATGTGCTGCCTGAGTATGTACAATCTCAGTGAGGTATGCATTGGACTTACCTCTTGCGTTGCGATATCGTTTAAGCCGTTGCGATAACTAAGGTTTCTCCGCATCATATTGACAGGGATCTTAAAAATAAGTTACAATGAATTTAATTTTGGAAAATCAATGTCAAGCCTTGGTTGCAAGGTACAATATAAAAAATGATAGGAGAGTAACGAATGTATCAGATCGGTTTTGATGTAGGCGGCACTAACTTGAAGGTTGGAGCGGTAGATGATGAAAAAGTGATTGTTGCACGAAGGAACGTAGCGTTTCCAAAAGGCGAAACCTATCAGAATATCGCTGCTCTCATGGCAGATCAGGTGAGAGATCTTGCTCAGGAATTAAAAATAAAAGCGGAAGATTTTAAATCCATTGGTGTAGCCACAGCCGGTTCCATCGATGCAGCAGGCGGCGTGATTATTCATGCACATAATCTGGGGTTTCATAATGTACCGATGGTGGATGAGATGCATCAATATTTTCCCGGCGTGCCGGTTTATCTGGCCAATGATGCCGACGCTGCAGCTTTGGCTGAGCTCCATGCCGGAGCCTTTCGGGAGAAGAAGACAGCGGTTCTTTTCACACTGGGAACCGGTGTTGGCGGAGGGATTATCCTTGGCGGTAAAATGTTCAAAGGAGGCATGGGTCGGGGGAATGAGCTGGGTCATATGATTATTCAGGAAGGCGGCCCACTCTGCACCTGCGGAAATAAAGGCTGCATTGAGTCGCTTTGTACGGCCACCTGGCTGATCCAGCAGGGGCGAAGAGTCATCGTTGATTATCCCGTAAGCTTAATCTATGAGAAGGCAGAGGGTGATATGAACCGGGTGACTGCAAAAGTCGTCATGGACAGCGCCAAAGAAGGAGATCCCATTGCAAGGGAGATCTTCAATACCTATGTGGATCATCTGAGCTCGGCCATTGCTTCCATCGCTGTGCTGCTTGATCCGGAGGTGGTTGCTCTTGGCGGCGGCGTAAGCCTTGCAGGAGATTTTCTTTTTGAACCACTAAGGGAGAAGGTAAAAGAGAAATCCTTCTTTAAGGCTTATCATGAGATCGTACCTGCCCAACTGGGAAATGATGCAGGCATCGTAGGTGCGGCTATGCTGGCAAGAAATGAAGCATAGTGCTGTCTGATCATAGAGTGTTTCGCTTAAAATGAAAAAACGAAGAATTAAAACTACTTGATCGAATTATAAAAACAGCAAACATTTCCCTTGGAAATGTTTGCTGTTTTTGTTGCTTCTTATTTTCTTACTATGTGGTAGAGAAGAGGAAATGGTACTGATTGTATATCTGATCCCTGAACGTCAGGTATTCTTGGCGTGATCGGTGCCGGAAGAAGCGGCCCTTTACGAAGCGCTGAAAAGCGGAGAAATCGGTGCTGCAGGACTTGATGCTACGCTGGAAGAACCGCCTTACGCCAGCATGCTTTTGATGCTTCCAAACTGCACATTAACACCCCATGCCGGGGCAGCAACCTACGAAGCCAGCAGTAAAATGAGCTTGCTGGCGGCTCAAAATGTGATTGATGTGCTGAAAACAGGAAGCTGCCAATTTATAGTGAGCAGATAGAACGGTACAATTTAAAATTTCTCGTTTGAAAAATAAATTTAATATATATTTTCCGAACATATCACAGGATTTGGATTTTCGAAAAAAGTATTATCACAGCATCGGAGACGCATACTAACTTTAATACTTTTTTAAATCTAAGTTGTAGACCGCGTAGCTATCGTTTTCATTTGAAAACATTGTTGCAGTCAGCATTATTTAACTGCAAGCGGCGCTGTGAAAGCGCTGTTATGAAAAAGGAGAGATAGTGTTATGATATGTATGAAAAATGTATTGCCGTCCACTACCCACCGAGTGGCAACGTATACTAATCCTGAAATGAATGATTCGATCCGCAAAAACACACTGGAAATCCTGGGCGAATTTGAAGATGCAGGAGAAGCTGAAATTACAAAGAGAATTCAAAAATTGAACGCAGAATGGGATGTGGAACGGGTTGTAGAAGCGAAAGCCGCCATATGTGTAATGGGCTGTTCCTTATTTGGCATCGCAAAGAATAAATATTGGTCCTTTCTGACACTGATTGCAGGAACCTTTCTGCTTCAGCATGCGTTGCTGGGATGGTGTCCATCTGCTCCGGTTGTGAGAAAAATGGGAATAAGAACTGCAGAGGAAATCAATCAGGAAAAGATGGCATTAAAGATTATGCGGAAAGATTTCGCTCATGTAAAGCACAATGATGCGGAGAGCATCCTTGAGGCGGTGGAAAAATAGAATCGTTTCCCTAAAGTTTAATTTGAAACAGTATCAGATGTTGTTGGAGAGTAGAAAACACAGGAAGAAAAACTCAAAAGCCGTTTGTTTTAGAATTTATGCTAAAACAAACGGCTTTTCTGTTGGGATTGGAATATTTCCGGCTTTGCAGGCAAAAATACCCTTAACAGACAGGAGGAAATTCTATGAAAGCGATTGTTTATGACGGAATGAAAAATGTTAACGTCAGAACCGTAAAAGACCCTGAACTGGAAAGGGATGATGACATCATTGTTAAAGTTACCTCTACCGCGATCTGCGGATCCGATCTGCACCTCTATAACGGAAGGATTCCCAATCTGCCCCATGGCTTTGTTCTCGGTCATGAAACTATGGGAATCGTTGAAGAAGCAGGCAAAGGGGTAAGCAAGGTAAAAAAAGGGGATCGGATCATTGTTCCTTTTCCAGTGGCCTGCGGCCACTGCTGGTACTGTGAGCATGGTCTCTGGAGCCAGTGTGACAATTCCAATGAGAACGGCGAAACAGGCGGCTTGCTGGGATACAGTAATACCTACGGAGGTTATGACGGGGGTCAGGCGGAATATCTGCGCGTTCCTTATGCCAATGTAGGACCTGCGCTGGTGCCCCCAGATTTAACAGATGAGCAGGTGCTCTTCCTTACAGATATTCTGCCCACCTCATACTGGGGTGTTGAAAACGGAGGAGTTAAGAGGGATGATACCGTAATCGTATTAGGCTGCGGTCCTGTTGGGCTTTTAACCATAAAATGGGCGCTGTTCAAAGGAGCGAAGCGTGTTATCGCAGTGGACTGGGTTGGATATCGGCTGAGGCATGCGTTGACTTACCCTGGTGTAGAGGTGGTCAATCTGGAGGACCATGACAATACCGGAGAGTATCTGAAGGAGATTACAGGCGGAGGCGCTGATGTAGTCATTGACTGTGTGGGGCTTGACGGAAAGATGACTGTGATTGAAAGGGCGGAGACTCTGCTAAAACTTCAGGGAGGATCGAAGTCTGCCATAGAGATTGCCACTCAGGCGGTTCGAAAGGGCGGTACGGTTTCCATGGTCGGTGTTTACGGAGGCCGATACAACAACTTCCCGCTGGGAGATTTTTTTGCAAGAAATATTACCTTGAAAATGGGACAATGCCCTGCCCATACCTATGTGGCTCCGATTTTGAAACTGATTGAAGATGGAAGATTTGATGCGACAGACATTATCACCCACAAGCTTTCCCTGGATCAGGGACCCCATGCTTATAATGTTTTCAATAAAAAAGAGGACAATTGCATCAAGGTGATTTTAAAACCCTAGGCTAAGAAACAAAGCACGAAATTAAAAAATGAATTGAAGAGATCAAGACAAATAACAGGAAAATAAAGGAGAGAATCTATGAAAAAACAGGAAACAATGGATGGGAATCAGGCTGCTTCCTATGCGGCTTATGCCATGACAGAGGTGGCGTCCATTTTCCCCATTACACCATCTACAGCAATGGCCGAGAGCGTTGATGAATGGTCCGCCTCCGGTAAAAAAAATATCTTCGGGCAATCGGTCAAGGTTGTGGAGATGCAGTCGGAGACAGGTGCTGTAGCTGCAATGAGAGGCGCACTTCAGTCCGGAGCGCTGGCTTCAACGTATACTGCTTCGCAGGGACTTCTTATGATGATTCCGAATCTTTACAAAATGGCGGGAGAACTGCTGCCGGGGGTCGTCCACGTTACGGCAAGAGCAATTGCTACCCACGCCCTCTCCATCTACGGGGATCATCAGGATGTCATGGCTTGTCGACAAACCGGGATAAGCCTCCTTGCATCATCCAATGTGCAGGAGGTCATGGATCTCGGGATTATCTCCCATTTGTCGGCAATTAAATCCAGAGTTCCGTTTCTTCACTTTTTCGATGGATTCAGAACCTCACACGAGTATCAGAAAATAGAAGTAATCCCCTATGAGGATATCAATAAAATGATTGACTTCGAGGCGGTTAAAGCCTTCCGGGAGCGATCCCTGAACCCCGAACGTCCTGTGGCAAGGGGAACGACTCAAAATCCTGACATATACTTTCAGCAAAGGGAAAGCGCAAATCCGTTTTTTAATGCGGTTCCGGATATTGTCCAGGGCTATATGGATGAGCTGGCAGAAATAACGGGCAGAAAATATAAGCTTTTTGACTACTATGGGGCAAAGGATGCTGAGTTTGTCATCATTGCAATGGGTTCCGTCTGTGACACCATCCACGAGACGATAGATTATCTTCTCGAAAAAGGAGAAAAAGCTGGCGTAGTAAAGGTACGGCTTTACCGTCCGTTCTCACAGAAACATTTTCTCGACGCGCTTCCAGACACTGTTAAGCGGATTGCTGTGCTGGACAGAACCAAGGAGCCGGGGGCGCCGGGAGAACCTCTCTATTTGGATGTGGTGAAAGCGTTGAAAAGTAATCACAGCTATATCAGAACCTTCAGAGAAGATAATGAGTATGATCAGTTTAAGCATGTCCTGACAGTGGGCGGCAGATATGGTTTGTCTTCCAAGGATACAACCCCCTCTCAGATGCTGGCAGTCTACCGGAATCTGAAACAGGAGAAGCCAAAGGATGGATTTACTGTTGGAATTATCGATGATGTAACAAATACCTCTCTCCCGGAGGAACGATTTGTAAATACCGTACCTGCAGGTACAAAGAGCTGCAAAATCTACGGTCTCGGTTCAGATGGAACCGTAGGCGCAAACAAGGCTGCTGCAAAGATTATCGGAGATAATACGGACCTGAAGGTGCAGGCGTACTTTTCCTATGACAGTAAGAAGTCGGGCGGTACAACCGTTTCCCACCTCAGATTTGGAAAGCTGCCGATCCGATCTCCTTATCTTGTCAATAATGCAGATTATATTGCCTGTCACAATCAGTCCTTTGTGTACCAATATGATCTACTGAAGGGTTTGAAAAGGGGCGGAACTTTCGTGCTCAACTGCACCTGGGCGCCCCATGAACTGGAAGAGAAGCTTCCGGCCTATATCAGAAGAACTCTGGCTGAAAACGAGATTCGGTTTTATACGATCAACGCGCTGGAAATCGCTTCAGAACTGGGGCTTGGAAACCGGATCAATATGGTTATGCAGGCGGTATTTTTCAAGCTTGCAGATATTATTCCGGTGGAGGAAGCCCTTGGGTACCTGAAAAAGTCAATCGAAAAAATGTATGGACGAAAAGGAGCAGAAATTGTAAATAAAAACACTGGTGCCGTTGACCGCGCAATTGAGGCGCTTCATGAGGTTCCAGTACCAACGGAATGGAAAAACGCCGTTAAGGATGTTGAGGAAGAACCGGATATTCCTGAGTTCGTAAGCCGGATACAAAGACCCATGGCGAGACACGAGGGAGACGAACTGCCTGTCAGCGCATTCAAAGGAATGGAAGACGGAACGTATCCGCTGGGAACGACAGCCTACGAAAAGCGGGGCATTGCGCCCAATGTGCCCGAATGGCAGATTGACAAGTGCATTCAATGCGGACGCTGTGTATATATCTGCCCCCATGCCACCATAAGAGCCTTCCTGGTCAATGATGAGGAGGCGCAGAGAAAGCCCGATACCTTTAAGACGAAGGAAGCTTCAGCAAAGGGATTGGGCCATATGGGATACCGGATTCAGGTATCTCCTCTTGACTGCACTGGCTGCGGAAACTGTGCCGACATTTGTCCGGCAAAGGGCAAAGCTTTGATTATGAAACCGGCGGATCAGGAGATTGAAATGGAATCTGACAATTGGGATTTCGCGACTACCCTTACAGAGAAGAGCTCCATCGTAGATCGCAAAACCATACTGGGAAGCCAATTTGTCAAACCGCTGCTGGAGTTTAACGGAGCCTGCCCCGGCTGCGGAGAGACCCCATATATCCGTCTGTTGACACAGCTGTTCGGAAGAAGGATGCTGATTTCCAATGCAACGGGATGCTCCTCTATCTGGGGAGCATATGCCCCATCCATCGCATATACCACCGATGAAGACGGAAGGGGACCGGCGTGGATCAATCCCCTCTTCGAAGATGCTGCAGAATTCGGGTACGGCTTAGCTCTTGGCTCCTGGCAGATCAGAGAAAGGCTTGCAGTACTCATGGAACAAGCCTGCAACATGGATATTACGGTTTACCTGAAAGAGCGCTTCCAGGGCTGGATCAAGCACATGTATGACGGCGAAGGTTCAGAACAGGCAGCAAAGGAGATTTTGGATTGTGAGCATGAAATGGAAGGCAACTCTGTATTGGCTGAAATTCTCAAACTCAGAGAATACCTTGTAAAACCTTCCGTATGGTCCATCGGAGGTGACGGCTGGGCTTACGATATCGGATATGGCGGGCTGGATCACGTCATTGCCTCGGGAGACGATATTAACTTATTTGTCATGGATACGGAGATCTATTCCAACACAGGCGGGCAGGCTTCGAAATCTACCCAAACCGGAGCAGTGGCAAAGCTGGCTGCTGGAGGAAAGAGTACCAGAAAGAAAGACCTTGGACTGATGGCCATGACCTATGGCAACGTGTACGTGGCTCAGATTGCCATGGGAGCAGACATGAACCAGACGATGAAAGCAATCCTTGAGGCGGAACGGTATCAGGGTCCGTCGCTGATTATTGCATACTCACCTTGTGTGAGTCACGGCATTAAGTCGGGCATGGGAACCAGCATCATGGAAGAGAAACGGGCAGTAGAAAGCGGCTACTGGCAGCTCTATCGCTTCAATCCGGATTTGCGAAAAGAAGGAAAAAATCCTTTCACACTGGATTCAAAACCGCCGACACAGGACTATAAAGAATTTTTGCAGGGAGAAATTCGATATGCACAACTGCAAAACATCTTTCCTGAAAGAGCAGAAGAATTGTTTGAACGAAGTAAAGATTATGCGCAGAATAGAAACAGAATCAAGACATTGCTGTCAGAAAATGAGATTTTCTAAATTAGACACGGAACTGGGTTATCTGTGATGCGTTAGAATAAAATAGCAGGGAATAAAGAAGAGGGGTCTTGCCGTGATTAAAAATCATATCGAGATACCCTCTTTATTTCTTAAATAATATCTTTTGGAAGCAAGACTGGATCAGGAAACCGTTGTAATTTGATCAATCTCCCAGTTTTTGGAGAGATATCCAAATTACTGAGCATGTACTCAATGTAACAATTTACTTAAAATGTTGTTTAAAATTTTTCGACAAAATAATACTAATTATGACACAGAATTTTTAAATATGCAATCAAATTACTGTTAAATTGATCTAAAATTGGACAAGTGAATATAACTCATCTTTCTGGTCCTGATTTACACCGATATAACGGAGTGTGATGCTTTGTGAGCTGTGGTTAAAGGTATCCATAATCAAACCAATGTTATACTTGGACATTTTATAGGTCCAGTACCCCCAGGTCTTCCGTAAACTATGAGTACCAAAGTTTTCAATTCCAATCAAATCCGCAGCGTCTTTCAAAACACGGTAAGCCTGAATTCTGCCGATATAGTTTCCTTTTTTGCTTGGAAACAAGTAATCTTCGCTTTCCAATCCGTTCTCCAGAACATAAGAAAGCAATTTGTTTCTAAGAGCTGTATTGAGCTTGATCTTTTTTTCTTTTTTTGTCTTCTTCTCTTTTAGAACAAGATATTCATAAAATACACCCTTACGAAGAAAGATATCTTTAACCTTGAGGGGCAGAATATCGCTGATTCGCAGCCCCGTATTCAGTCCAAACTTGAAAATTAAACCATACTTATGGTCTCTACCGTTTAAATACTGGTACATTTGTTTGATTTTTACTTTGTCACGAATTGGCTCTACAGTCATTTCATTGTCTCCTTCTACCATTTGATTTGCCCAAATTTAAATATGATTTGATTTGCTAAAATAACTTAGAAAACAATACATTAGAATTTTAGTCAAATCAATGTTCTTTTCTTCACTGGAAACATTTACCTTGAAATTCGAGGCCTTTTGACTTCCAAATAATGTAACATTTTAAGTAAATTGTTACATTCTCAAAAAACTGTTGAAACAAGGAAGGTGAAAAGAGTATGTCCGAAATGTCAGAAAACGTCGAAGTAATGGAAGATACTCAAAAAAACCGATTCCTAACATTTGCTGTCGGAAAAGAAATTTACGGGATTGAAATCATGC
>JARBUO010000130.1 GCA_029239605.1 Bacillota bacterium
ATGGATATCAAGTCTGATTTTAATCTGACCTTCTTTTTGTTCTGCATGATTGCGACCATCATTTGTTTTGCCGCAATTTGGTTCTTTGCAGAACTCTTCCTCAAGGATAAAAGTCATGTGGGGAGCTTTGTGCAGGGCTCCTTTCGGGGTAGCATGGCTGTTCTTGGAATTGCTTTTATTCAAAATATCTATGGAAATGCAGGCTTGGCGCCGCTGATGATCGTTGCGGCAGTTCCGCTGTACAATGTCTTTTCCGTTATCGTATTAACTGTGAGAGGCGAAATCTGCGGCGAAGGCGTCAGTAGCAGAATCAAAGCTTCCCTTATGGGGATTCTCACCAATCCCATCATCATCGCAATCTTTGCAGGGCTTCCATTTTCCTTACTGGAGGTTACGATCCCCGGCATCGCTCTAAAAAGCCTCAATAACTTTGCAAATATGGCTACCCCACTTGCTCTCATAGCCATCGGTGCTGGCTTTCAGCTTCGCCAAGCGCTGGGGAAATTTAACATCGCAGCAGCAGCTTCTTTTATCAAGCTTATTCTCCAGCCGGCGGTTTTCCTACCGGTAGCAGTGATGCTGGGCTTCCGGGATCAGGCGATGATCGCTGTTTTGATCATGCTGGGAGCACCGGCTACGCCTACGTGCTATATCATGGCAAAGAACATGGGAAATGACAGCGTTTTGGCATCGGGAATTGTGGTTTTGTCGATGCTCGTTTCACCCATTACCATAACATTATGGATCTTTATTTTAAAAACCATGGCTTATATTTAGAAAATGAGAAGGTGAAGGACTTGCAGGAAATCAATACCCTCTGGATCATCATATGCGCCTGCTTCGTATTTTTTATGCAGGCCGGGTTTATCTGCTATGAGGTCGGTTTTGTACAGAGCAAGAATGTAATCTCTGTGGCCATCGAAAACCTTTTGACGTTTATGATCACAACCATCGGATTCAGCCTCATCGGCTTTCCTCTAATGTTTGGACAGACCTGGAAGGGCGTCATAGGAAATAGTTTTTGGCACTTTGCAGGCATTCAGGAAGCTTCGCATTTGGGATATGCCTTTGTGTTTTTTGAACTGATGTTTGCAGCTACGGCGGTGACGATCTTTGCAGGTTCCATGTCGGAGCGGACGAAACTTTTCCCCCTTCAGATCGCTGCCGTGATCAGTGCTGCTTTGATTTTTCCTGTGTATGGCCATTGGGTCTGGGGCGGCCTGTTTCTAAAACAGGAGACCTGGCTGGCCTCTCTTGGCTTTATAGACTTTGCTGGTGCTACAGTGGTTCATACGACGGCAGGATTTATTGCACTAGCCGGTTTGATTGCAGTGGGGAAGAGAAATAAGCCAAAGAACAGCAGATCCAACATTCCCTTTGCGGCACTGGGTGTCTTTATTTTATGGTTCGCTTGGTTTGGTTTTAACGGAGGAAGCATCCTTGCTTTCAATGATAAAGTAGGGCTCATACTTCTCAATACAAATCTTGCAGCGGCTTCTGGAATGGCAGGGGCTTTGGTCGTTAATCTGATGCTTTCCCGGAACGGTGGCTACCTGATTTCAATCTTCAACGGTACCTTAGGCGGACTGGTTGCGATAACAGCTGCATCCTATTACCTTGAACCCATGTCTGCACTGATCATCGGATTGCTGTCGGGAATGGCTGTGGATCTTTCCAGCTATCTTCTCGATAAAGCAGGAATCGATGATGCGGTTGGAGCAGTTCCAATTCATTTGTTTGGCGGAATCGCAGGAACTCTGCTGCTTCCTTTTTTCATGAAAGCGGAGATGCTGCATACCTCTGATCGATTCAGTCAGTTTCTGGTGCAGCTCCTTGGACTCGGTGTCAACTTCTGTTGGGCCTTTGGTATGGCATATTTGATGTTCCGCATCATCGATAGGATGCTGGGACTTCGTGTTACTGCCGAGGAGGAGGAAAAAGGGCTGAATATCGTAGAGTTCGCGGATATTTACTCCTGGGAAAAATATATGGAAATCAGCAGCTATGAAAGCGAAATTAAAGATAAGAATGAACTCCTTAGAAAACAAGCCCGCCTGCTTGCTGTTACGGAAGAGCAGGAAAAGACCAAACTTGCAAGAGATCTTCACGATGGTGTTGGGCAAAGCCTCGCTGCCCTGAAGCTGATCCTGGGAATGACGAAGAAGCAACTGGAAGCATCCTTGTCGGATGAAAACGGAAGTTCAATTTCTTCAGAGAACAGAGAGGGCAGCAGCACGGGTGACAAACAGAGCAGCAGCTCAGGTGAAAGCTTGAAGCGTGTTCTACAAAAAAGTGTTCTGCAAAACACCGGTAAGGCGGTTGTTCTGACTGAGAATTCCATCTCAGAGATCAGAAACGTTTTGAATAATCTAAAACCAAAGCCGCTGATTGAAAACGGCTTGGAAGGTGGTCTAAGGGCCATGGCGGAGGATATCAATCATACAGGGACCCTGAAATGTTCTCTGCTGATTCAAAAACCAATTCCTCATTTTGACGAGACGGTTACGCTCAACCTTTACCGTGTCATACAGGAAGCTTTGACCAATGTGGTGAAACATGCTGACGCTAAAACAGTCAGGATCATTGCGGGAGCTAAGGTAAGATCTGACTCGGACAGCAGAACTGAGGCAGGCATATATGCCTTTCAAATTCTGGACGATGGCATCGGGATTGAAGCAGGCCGCAGCGATTACGGAGTCGGGATTCCTTCTATGAAAGACCGGATTAAGATGCTGGGAGGTAACTTCAGCATTGCCGGAGCAGATGGAAAGGGAACAAAAATTATCGTGGAGGTGCCTGTTGCAGATGAATGGTAAGATCAAGATCTATTTGGCGGATGATCATAAAATCCTTAGGGAATCACTGAATATTCTCCTTGGGCAGGAAGCCGATATCGTCGTGGTTGGTGAAGCTGACGACGGGCTGACCGTGGAAGAAGGAATCAGAACTG
This sequence comes from Bacillota bacterium, assembly GCA_029239605.1. Taxonomy (GTDB): domain Bacteria; phylum Bacillota; class Clostridia; order Peptostreptococcales; family Anaerovoracaceae; genus Anoxybacterium. Next base: position 2,951 of record JARBUO010000130.1, read on the forward strand.
CAGGAGCAGATGTTCTGATTCTTGACATTTCCATGCCGAAACGGAGCGGAATTGATGTTGCAAAGAACCTGACGAAGCAATATCCGGATCTCAAGATCATTTTTCTAACCATGCACAAAAGTGAGGAGACTGTGGCTGAAGCGTTCGAAAGCGGAGCAAAGGGGTATGTACTGAAGGAGAATGCATTTGAGGAGTTGATCAAAGCAATTCATACCGTACAGAAGGGCAAAATTTATGTCTCCTCAGAACTTTCCCCGATCCTGCTGACTGGTTTTTTATCGAACGAGAGGCGGGGAAGCGATTTGTCCCTGCGAGAGAGAGAAGTATTGAAACTGCTGGCAGAGGGCTACAGCAATAAGGAAATTTCCGATATGTTAGCAATCTCCGTCAAAACCGTTGAGACCCATCGGGCAAACATCATGCGGAAGAATAACTTCAGGAATATCACGGAACTGGTGCTTTATGCAGCGAGAAACCATCTCATCGAAATATAAAGGATTTTCCTGATCAAAATAAGGGTTTTGTGGTATTTCCACAGAACCCTTATTTTCTTATGATGAGAGAGAATTCATTATTTAGGGAAACGCTGATTAATTCCGTGTGCACATCTGCGCACACTCCATTAAATCAGCGCTTCCTGAGATTCATGTTTAAATAGGAGGAAGGAAGTGACTGATATGATCAACAGCGGCGATACTGCATTTATTATTATATGCGCTGCTTTGGTATGCCTGATGACGCCTGGTCTCGCATTTTTCTATGGCGGGCTGGTTTCACGAAAAAACGTATTGACCATCATGATGCAGAGTTTCATCTCCATGGGGGTAGTAACGATTATATGGGTCCTGGTTGGTTTTTCTCTGACTTTTGGCCCAGACATCGGTGGAATCATAGGTGGCCTCAAGTATGCCTTTCTACAGGGAGTGGGAATGGCACCCAATGAAACCTATGGCTCAACAATTCCGTTTTTAACTTTTTTCAGTTATCAGCAGATGTTTGCCATCATAACACCTGCGCTGATTACCGGTGCCTTTGCCGACAGGGTCAATTTCAAAAGCTATTTGATTTTCCTTGTTGCATGGAGTTTTCTCATCTATATTCCTCTTGCGCACTGGGTTTGGGGCGGAGGATTTCTGCAGCAGCTGGGCGTTGTTGACTTTGCAGGAGGTATTGTTGTTCATGCCAGTGCGGGCCTTGCCGCCCTTGCATCGGTTCTTTTCGTCGGAAAAAGAAACCTTACTGACGATCAGAAAGAACCGCACAATATCACCTATGTGGCATTGGGTACCGGTCTGCTCTGGTTCGGCTGGTTTGGTTTCAATGCGGGAGGTGCACTGGGAGCGAATGCCGTTGCCTCTATTGCATTCATCAATACAGATATTGCAGCATCTGTAGCAATGATCACCTGGCTTGCAATTTCCTGGATACGGGATAAGAAGCCCAGTTTCGTAGGCGCGCTGACTGGTGCCGTGGCTGGTTTGGCTACGATTACACCAGCAGCCGGCTTTGTAGAACCTTGGGCAGCTGTTATCATCGGTCTGGCATCCGGCATTGTCTGTTATTATGCAGTGCTGCTGCGCATTAAGCTTGACTGGGATGATGCACTTGATGTATGGGGTGTCCATGGCGTTGGAGGTATGCTGGGGAGTATTCTGGTTGGTGTATTCGCAGTGGAATCTGTTAACGGAACAAGTGGGCTGCTTGCAGGTGATGTTCGCCAGTTCCTTGTACAGCTGGCGGGAGTTCTCATTGCATCGGTGTATGCATTCATTGTTACGTATTTGATTCTCAAAGTGACGAACTTCTTTGTACCGGTAAGAGTGACACCGGAAGAGGAGCGGGAAGGTCTTGACGTATCCATTCATAAAGAAGTGGCATATCATATCTGATTGACCCAATAAAGCAAGCCGCATAGCTTTTTAGAAGGTACTGACCGCATATGTCGGGATGGTACTGAAAAGCAGAATAAAACGGCAAAGAAAAGTATGCGTATCTGCGCATACTTTTTCTTTGTCGATCATAAATATCATATATGAAAATTAATAGAGACAAGTCCCTGGTACAGCGTAAATAAATTAACCAGATATTAAACTTGTCTGAATTTCCATATGCAGCCTTCAAAAAGCCTCGGCGTAGCGCCACTATGCCTGCGTTTGGAGATTGTATTTCCTAATGTGGTGAAAAAAAGGGATGAACATAAGAGATAAGGGGGAAGAAACGATGATAAGCACACAAGATCTGAAAAACAAAGAGGTTATCAACATCTATGATGGGAAAAGTCTTGGTTATGTTTATGATATTGAAGTGAATTTGGAGAAAGGAACCATTGAAGGGATTATCGTTCCTGCACAAAGAAGTTTTTTCAGCTTTTTCGGCAGGGGAGAAAGCGACTATATCATTAAATGGAAGGATATTAAGCGAATTGGAGATGATGTCATCCTTGTGGATGTTGCGGGAGTCTTTGATACGGAAGAAACCTACGAACGCAGTTATATGACCAATATTAACGGTTATGGAAGAACCGACAGGGGAGGAGATCAGGAAGATGACTAATGGGCTCTCCGAAGCCCTATATACAGAAATAACTTGCATGGGGCACAATATATGGGTAAAATAAAGCAAAGATAGCATCTGTTGTACCTTGTCAACCGATGTTAAATAGCCATTGTATAGGATGAAGCTATTATCATGTAATGGAGGAAATAAGATGAGATGCCCATTTTGTGAAAATCCTGATACCAGAGTAATTGACTCGAGGCCGACGGAAGAGGGACATGCCATTCGCCGCAGGAGGGAATGCGACAGCTGCAGCAAACGTTTCACCACCTATGAGAAGGTGGAGGAAATGATTTTTATGGTGATTAAGAAAGACGGGAGCCGAGAGGCTTTTGATCGTAATAAAGTGATGAATGGTATTATAAAAGCCTGTGAAAAACGACCGGTATCCATTGCCTCCATCGAAAGGATCGTTGAAGAAATTGAACGAGGATTGAATAACATGATGGAAAAAGAAGTGGAGAGTAAGTTGATCGGTGAGGTGATCATGGAACATCTCAAGGCACTTGATGAAGTGGCATATGTCCGGTTTGCTTCTGTATACCGGCAGTTTAAGGATGTAAACACTTTTGTAGCAGAAATTGAAAAGCTTTTGGGAAGGGATTCGTCCAATGACAGATAAGATCAGGATCGCAATTGACGGTCCATCCGGCGCAGGAAAGAGTACCATAGCAAAAAATGTGGCCAGGATACTCCACATTGATTACATCGACACAGGTGCAATGTACCGGGCTATCGGATATAAAATACAAAAAAGCAATATTGCGCTTAATGATCGGGAAGCATTGAAACGCACACTTTTGGATACTGAAATTGATTTTGTTGAAGGCAATGTTATTCTTGACGGAGCTATTATCAATGACCGAATCAGAACCCCTGAGATATCAAAGATGGCTTCCGAGGTTTCAGCTTTATCCGAGGTAAGGGAAAAGCTCGTCGCACTTCAGCGGAACATGGGACAGAGGAAGAGTGTGGTTATGGATGGTCGAGATATCGGTACAAATGTCCTGAGAGATGCTGAGTTCAAATTTTTCGTGACTGCTTCCCCGGCAGAACGAGCACGGAGAAGGTGGCTTGAACTTTCGGCCAAAGGAGAGCCTGCCGAATTAGAACAAGTGGAAGAAGACATCATACAAAGAGACCATAACGATTCTACAAGAGAACTCAATCCACTGAAAAAAGCCGAGGATGCCGTGGAATTGGATACGACAGGTCTGACCATCGAAGAAGTGACACAGAAAATATTGGAGGTAGTAAAATGGCAATCGTAAGACCTTTTCGCGCAATACGTCCGGCGGGAAAACTAGCAGATAAAGTAATTTCCCTGCCCTATGACGTAATGAACAGAGAAGAAGCGGCTAAAATGGCGGAAGGGAATCCCTTTAGCTTTCTGCATATCTGCAGATCTGAAATAGACCTGCCTGACGTAGAAAACCCATATTCCGAAGTGGTTTATGACAGGGCAAAGACAAACATTGAAAATTATTTGAAGGACGGAGTACTGCTCAGAGACGAAGAACCGTTCCTTTATATTTATAAGCAGGTTATGGATGGACGTGCCCAGACCGGTATTGTCGGCTGCGTGTCCATCGATGAATACCTGGATAATACCATTAAGAAGCATGAATTCACAAGAGTGGAAAAGGAAATCGATCGGATCAATCATTTTGACCGATGTAACACAAATACAGAACCGGTATTTCTGACTTACCGGGATGATAAAAGACTTCGCACTCTGATCGAGGGCTGGATGCACAGTCATACACCGGTATACGACTTTGTTACCGATGACGGAATTGGCCATACCCTTTGGGTGATTTCTGACCGGTCTGTGGTAGAAGCACTTACGCTGCTGTTTGGAGAAACTGATGCCCTTTATATTGCAGATGGTCATCACAGATCTGCATCTGCAGTCAAAGTAGGCCAAAAACGCAGAGCGGAAACGCCGGACTATACCGGAGAAGAAGAGTTTAACTTTTTTATGGCAGTTATCTTCCCGGATTCAGATTTAAAAATCTTTGACTATAATCGTGTTGTGAAGGATCTGAACGGACTTACTGAAGAAGAGTTCCTGAATTCAGTTACTGAAAAATTTGATATAACCCCAGTCGAGGCGGGGCCGTACAGGCCGGAAGTAAAGCACATTTTCGGTATGTATTTGAAAGACCGCTGGTACAAACTTTCTGCCAAGTCTGAGATTATCTGTGAGGAAGATGTGATTCAGTGCCTTGACGTATCCATTCTGCAGGATTATTTACTGGACCCCATTCTTGGGATTAAAGATCCAAGAACTGATAAAAGAATTGATTTTGTTGGGGGAATCCGAGGACTAAAGGAACTGGAACGCAGAGTTTCGCAGGATATGACCGTAGCTTTTGCCCTTCATCCGGTATCCATCGCGGATCTTCTGGCTGTATCCGATAAAGATATGGTCATGCCGCCCAAGTCCACTTGGTTTGAACCGAAATTGGGCAGCGGGTTGTTTATGCACGAACTCTAATTGTAAGTGGCGCAGGGCTCCCCTCGGAAACCGCTCACCCTGCGGGCTCGGACGGTTTCTACGGGAAGCCCTGCGCCACTTACCTGATCAAAGCGCATAAAGAAACCGCTGGCTTAAGATGCTGCGCATAAAAGTCGGTACAAGGATTCACGGTTTCCTTAGAAAATACTTTCGTAATCTGTAAGAACAACTGGAGTGTTGCGGTATAAAAACCCCCTGACTATGGAAAAATAGTCTCAGGGGGTATTTTTATGAAACGAAGATTATGGGCGGTATCGATCTGCTTTGTCTTACTGTTGCTGGGATTGATCGGCAGGTTGACGATGATCCAAATCGTAGACAGTGATAAATATGCTTCCGTGAATGCGAAGCAGCAGCGAATCACGCTAAATGGTGAGGACACAAGGGGAACGATATATGATAGAAATGGGAAGCGGCTGACCGGTGCGGAGGAAAGCTTTATTTATATTATCCGGAAAGACGCCTTTAACTCAACTGCGGCCAGGATCATGCAGATCATCGGTGCCAGGAAAGTAGAAAATGAGAATAAACGGTATCAAGTGTATCGCAGCAGCACATTCAGTGAGGACGCTGCCTTTGTACTCAAAAGAGATTACAATGCGTTCATAATAAAGGGTGCGACAAGATATCGGGAGGATCAGCCGGCGGTTCATTTTGTTGGTTATATTAATGAAAAGGATGGCGTAGGTGCTTCGGGAATTGAAAAAGAATTCAACGAAATCTTATCAAAGAAACAGAAAGTCGTTTATGCATCGGTAGACGGCAGCAGAATGATCATACCTGGCCTTGGAATCTCAAGCACGGTTGCAAATCCGGACTGCGGTGTGATTACCACACTGGATTTAGACATTCAGAAAAAAGCGGAGCAGGTGTTGAAAGATTCGGGCCGCAGTGGTTCAATCATTGTTGCAGATGCGAAGACGGGAGAAGTTTTGGCAGGAGCAAGCACACCAGCATACAATCCGGCTCATGTGGAACAGTATCTTGACAGCAGCAATGAAGAGTTCCTGAATAAGGTGACTCAGAGTCTTTACCCTCCTGGTTCCATATTTAAAATTATCGTTGCAGCAGCCGCGCTGGAGGGTGGTTCTGTTACAGAGGACAGCAAATTTTTTTGCAAGGGATATGAAGAAATCAACGGCATCAGAATCAACTGCTCAAAAGAAGAGGGACACGGTGAATTGAATCTGCGAGATGCTTTTGCAAAATCCTGCAACTCGGCTTTTATTCAGATCGGACAAATGACAGGAGCGGAAAAAATAATTCAGATGGCAAAAGAATTCGGAGTTGGAGAAAAAGCATTTCAAGACTATGTTGAGGAGAAGACAGGTACATTGCCGGGGGAATATGATATTCAAGGTGCAGGGATTGGAAATTTGTCCATTGGTCAGGGCAAGCTTCTGATTACTCCAGCTCAGGCTGCCCGCGTTACCTCCATCATCGCTTCTGGGGGAGTTGATCACGGACTCTCTATTATCAAAGGCACGACCGAAAACGGTAAGACGACATACGAGAGAAAAAGACCCTCAAAGAGGGTCCTTAGTAAGCAAACTGCAGATTTTATTGCGGGTATGATGGCAGATACTGTTAGCTATGGAACAGCAAATAATCTCACGGGTGCCGGGGTTTCCATTGCAGGGAAAACCGGCTCGGCTGAAGCAGCATCTCATGG
>JARBUO010000131.1 GCA_029239605.1 Bacillota bacterium
TGCGGTCCTTGCGGTCCTGTCGGTCCTGTCGGTCCTACTCTACCGGGAGGGCCCGGAGGGCCTGGATATCCCGGACGACCCGGAGGGCCTGCAGGGCCTGGGCAGCCAGGTCGACCCGGAGGGCCTGGAGGGCCTGGAGGACACGGATGGCACGGCGGCGGACAAGGATGCGGCGGCGGACAAGGATGCGGCGGCGGACAAGGATGCGGCGGCGGACAAGGATGCGGCGGCGGGGGAGGACAAGGCTTCCATGGCTTGTGGCATGGTTTGCCATAGTCCTGTGAGTAAGAGTAATCCTGCTGCCATTGACCTTCATCCGGACGACCCCAACCATTCTGTTCCTGTGGAGCCCAATGTGTTCTGATCCTGAGGCGCCCAGCCATTTTGATCCTGAGGCGCCCAGTTCTGATCTTGGCCATACCAGTAATTATCTTCCTGCTTATAACGGGAAGTTTCTACAAGCTTGCTGTCAGAATTATTTTTCTGCAAAGGACCATCTCCAGACTTCTGCCAGGGTTCCGTCCAATGCGTTGAACTTTTACTGGATTTATAGTTCTGACCTATGGGTGTAGCATAGCAAAACTTACATCCATCGTCATTGAAGTTCATTATTTAGCCTCCTATAACTGTTTTGGATATGGATTATCCAATAACAGTGTATGCGGAAACTAAAAAATTGACATTCATTCATATGTCAGAAATTGAAATGTTATTCCAAATAAAACAACGTGATTTTCCGTTAGCGGAATAAACCTCTCAAAAGTTTGATTTCCTGTGCATATCCCGGCACTTCATTGGGCGTTTCGAGATAGAAAGGAAGCCCTCTTAATCCAGGGTGATTTATAATGTTTACCATGGTTTCCAGTCCAAGAACGCCCTCTCCAATCTTCTCGTGTCTATCTTTTCTGCTGGAAATGGGATTCTTGCTATCGTTCAGATGAATTGCTTTTAACTTGTCCAGTCCGATAATGCGGTCAAATTCATTTAAGACACCGTCAAGGTCATTCACAATATCATAGCCTGCATCATGAACATGGCAGGTATCCAAACAGATTCCGACTTTCTCATCTAGTGTTACCTTTTCGATAATTTGCCTCAATTCTTCAAATGACCCTCCGATCTCGCTCCCTTTTCCCGACATGGTTTCCAGAAGAACCGTTGTGGTCTGCGACTTGGTAAGAATGAAGTTCAGTGCATCGGCAATCAATTGAATTCCAGTTTCTGTTCCCTGGCTCACGTGACTTCCGGGATGAAAATTATACAAATTGCCCGGCAGATGTTCCATTCTAACCAGATCATCAATGAGCACTTCCAAAGCAAATTCCTTGGTTCTCGCATCTGCTGAGCAGGGATTTAAGGTATAAGGCGCATGCGCAAGAACCGGTGCAAAGTGGTTTTCCTCCATAATATGAATCAATTCCTTCACGTCGTTCTCGTCAATTGCTTTTGCCTTGCTTCCTCTCGGGTTTCTCGTAAAAAACTGGAATGTATTCGCATCTATGCTCAACGCCTCTTTTCCCATGTGTCGGAACCCTTTGGAAGAGGATAAATGGCAGCCTATATTTAACATTTCAAACCTCCTGAAAATGATTGCCACCCAAATGATGAAGATCATATGGGCTTTAGCAGGGGTGCAGTAATCTATGCCTTTTTAGCGCACAGATTAAGCACTTTTTTCTATCATTAACTTTATAACCGTATGCTATCCCTTTAAACGTTGATTTGCTCACAAATAAATTGGCGGTTGATGCCGCTCCGCTCAGGAACCCTAAAAAAACTCCGGCAAAACACATTAAGTGTCACCGGAGTTCTATTTCCTGTTTCGCCTGAGCAGGCAGCAGCTGCGGGATATTATTTATTCAGCGGTGCTACTGGTATCGCTTCGATATAACCTCTATATCCCATGGGAACGAGCTGAAATCTTGGTGCAGCCTCTTTATTCCATTGATATCCATAAACAGCAGGGTCGAATTTTTCGATATGATGCCATACTTCATCAATTGCTTCCATAAAGTTCTCATCTTCATAGGGCTCCCCTTGGAAGATCATCATCATGCATGGAGGCAGTTCTATCAGCTCGTAGCCGTCAGGCACCTGATTGCTGTAATCAAGAGGAAGCTCCACTCCCTGCACGTACTCTGACGTACCTTCCCTGATCAGGCTTTTGGGAAGCCACATTCCAACCGGTTCATAAAGCGCTTCCTTTACACTGGTCAGCAGCGACCACACATCGCAGCCGACCTCCTCGCAGTAACCAAAATATTCTGTAGCGCGAAGCCCCCTCTTTAAAAGCACCTTTCGAGCGGGGCGTTCTACCACTTGTACGAAGATTGATTTTGTGTTTCGTTCCTCTTTCCTATTGCTCATTTTCATTCCTCCCTTTAAGATTGCCCTGTAACTATCAAAAACTTTTCCAGGCAGAAACAGCTGGATCGGGGGCGTTGATCGGCTGTAGCGTTTGGGGGATATCCCGAATTCTTTTGAAAACGCTTTGGTAAATCCCTCATGTGAATCAAACACAAAATCCAATGCAACATCGATAATTCTGTGATTTTCATCCCGCAGTACGAGCGCTGCTTTGGACAGCCGGACGGATCTCATGTAATCAAAGGGGGCCTTTCCCGTGTTCTCTTTAAACATCCTTGCTGCATGCCATGGAGAATATCCTACGGAATCAGAAAGCTGCTTCAAAGTGATCCGCTCAAGTAAGTGGGACTCAATATACTCCTGCATCTTCTGTACCGCTGCTTTTGTTCCTGCCTGGTTCATTTTTGATCACCTGTTCTTATTCTGTTTTCATATAAAATCCTGATTTATTTGAAAACAGTTCAATACATTATTAGGATAAATGAAAGTGGCATGATTTTCTTGACCTGCGTTGCTGAAACACTATCATATTAAATATTATTACAGTGATATCAGCATTTCACCGCCACAAGTTTTTTCTGTATTTTTTCCTTCAGTGCTTTTTCCACAAAATCAACGGGGTGCTGGGTCTTCTCTGCAATTTCATCAACGGTCAAGCCTTCCTCTGCGAACCGCTTAACAACGCTTACCATGCTCTCCCCAACTTCTATGATATGTTGATCCGGATCAAAGAATCGAACCACATGCTGTCCCCAGGGATATTCCTTAACAGGGTGCAGCAGCTTTACCTCAGAAGCTTTTAGCTTCTCTACAAACTCATCAAATTTCTTCTCTTCAAAGTAGAGTTCGAAATTGTTGGGGCGAAACATGATTGTATCCTCATATTCGCCAATGAATCCGCGCCAGCTATCTTTTGTCTGTAAGGAAAAATCTCCGGAAAACGTAATGTTTTCTCCAAAATCCATGACTACCTTCTGTCCCAGAACCTCTTCGTAAAACGCTCTCGAGCGTCCCATATTCTCTACTACAATCAGCGGGCATCGGAATTTCATGCAAGCTCATCCTTTCTGTTTCAAATACAAATTGATCCCTCTATTTTTTTACATTTAGCTGTAATTATATTACCATCGAGGTACTGTCTGTGTCCAGCCATCTTCTGTGTGTCTGCCTTAATCTAATCTGACTGAAAATACCCTGCCTTTGGGCATGCTAAAAATTCCTTGCGCTTTCTTCGAATCCAAGGAATCATTGTTTTATGAGGTCTTCATTCGGTTTCATGATCAGATTCACAGACGCATGCTTGATGAGATATCACGGCTGGGCGAAACGATTCCTCCCGATCAGCTTTCAGGTCTTATCTACAGTCTCTATAAATTGGCAGACGATTCCTTCCTGGTCAGACTTTTCTCAGAAGGCGAGCTGGAGCTCATACTGAGAAAACTTCCTCCGGAAATTGCCATGGCACACCGGGAAAAAGACGATTTCATCGTGGAGTATCTTGCAAAAACAATTCCCGCTCTGAGAAATATGGATACACAGTTGTTCAGTGCTGCACTCAGGGGGGTTTTTATTGCAATGCTTCATAAAGATGAAATCGGCAGGCACGTATTCGACGAAGCTTTGAAGGTAATGATAAATGGTGTGGTGAATCAGATGTACGCCGGAGGAAAACCAGACGGATGCAGCGGTGAACCAGATGCATTAAAAAATAAGGGGGAGCTCGTATGATCAGTGTCAGAAATCTGAAATTCAGCTACACAAGGGAGGCCTTCATTGAAGAGATTCATTTTGAGGTGAAGACCGGGGAAATTTTCGGTTTCCTCGGACCTTCCGGCGCTGGGAAAAGTACTCTGCAGAAAATCCTCACCGGCCTTATAAAAAGTTATTCCGGAGAAGTTGTCGTCAATGGAGAGGAGCCCCGGAGACATTCCAAGACATTTTATGAGGAGATCGGGGTGGACTTTGAGTTTCCCAGTCTCTATGAAAAACTGACTGCAAAGGAAAATTTAATATTTTTCTCTTCGCTGTATCAAAAGCACCGCGATATCGGCAGCCTGCTTGACAGCGTAGGACTTGCGCAGGACGCAGACAAGAAAGTAGCTGATTTTTCCAAGGGGATGAAGTCGCGATTGAACTTTATCAAAGCGCTTCTTCATGATCCTTCCCTGCTTTTTCTGGACGAGCCGACTTCCGGTCTGGACCCCTCCAATTCCAGAGTGATGAAGGACCTGATCCTTCAGGAGAAGAATAAGGGAAAAACCATCATTCTAACAACCCATATATGTACGACGCAACCGAGCTCTGTGACCGGGTGGCATTCATTGTGGACGGAAGTATCAAGGCTTTGGATTCACCCCGCCGCCTGATTATGTCAAAAAAATCATCAAAAATTATTTATACCTACGAGGAGGATGGGCTGGAATGTACCGGAGAAACACCGATGAATCAAACATCCGGAGACACCCGGCTGATAGAACTGATTTCAAGGAATAAAATCTTATCCATTCATTCCGGAGAACGTACCTTGAACGACATATTCGTAGAATTGACGGGGAGGCAGCTGCAATGAGAGCAAAATCACTTTTTCTGGGCGATATTCGGTTTCAGATCAGGTACGGATTCTATTTTCTCTACCTCTTTTTATCGGTATTGTACATCACCGTGCTCTATCTGCTCCCAATTACCTGGCGAGAGCCCGGAGCGATTCTGATGATATTTTCCGATCCTGCTGCAATGGGCCTCTATTTTATGGGGGCAATCGTCCTGTTTGAGAAGAGTGAGCGTGTTTTAAACAGCATAGCGGTCTCACCGGTTAGACCTTTGGAATATGTGATCTCCAAGCTGGGATCCGTTGGATTGATTTCTACCGCCGCTGCAGTGGCCATCGGTATGAGCGGTCAGGTGATTTCAAATCCGTTCCAGTTTGCAGCTGCTGTTTTCCTTTGCTCTTGTCTGTTCTCCGCAGCAGGCCTCATCATTGCCTGCAAGATAACAACACTGAATCAGTTTATTATCGCTACCATTCCAGCGGAGCTTCTGATCAATCTGCCGGCGGTGGCTTGGCTTTTCGGTTACAGGAAAAGCTGGCTTCTTCTCCATCCGGGGGTCTGTATGATGAAACTTTGCAGCAGCGGCAGTTTCTCTGCACCGGCACTGCTGCTTTTAATCTGTTGGACTACCGCATTTACATGCTATGCTGTCTCAACAGTTTCCAAGATGCTTAAATCTGTAGGAGGAATCAACTTATGAAGCCTTTGTTTCGATCCTTTTCAATGTTCATACTCCAGATAGCCCGAGACCGTATGCTGTATGCCGTTTGTATTTCCCCTGTTTTAGCCGGATTATTTTTCCGTTTTGGGATCCCTTACATCGAAACTCTGCTCTGCAGCACTTTTCAGGAAACCTCCATATTGAAAGAATATTATCTGCTCTTTGACCTTTTCCTCTGTACACTGACACCATTCCTGTTCTGCTTTTCCGCTTCTATGGTGGTGCTTACTGAGCACGATGAAAACATGACCCGGTATCTGGCCGTGACACCCGTTGGCAAAAAAGGCTATCTGATCTCTCGGTTCCTTTTCCCGGCAGCAATATCCTTCATCGTCTCCATGCTTCTTCTGCAAGTCTTCTCTCTGACCGTCTGGCATGCTTCCATGATGCTCATCGTATGTCTGCTGGGAAGCCTCCTCTGTGTCGCCACATCCCTTTTGGTGGTAGGTCTGTCACGGAACAGAGTTGAGGGCATGGCAGTTACAAAACTCTCCGGTATGGTGCTGATGGGGCTGATCGTGCCTTTTTTCGTCATTTCTAAAGTACAGTATCTCTTCTTTTTTCTACCCTCTTTTTGGCTTGCTAAGTTGAGCAGAGACGGAAACTACTTCTTACTTGTTCCTTCTGCTGCAGCCTCACTTATCTGGATTTTTCTTCTTTACCGGCGCTCTGAGAAAAAACTGGCATAACCCCAATGTTATATGGAGTAATACTTGATGCCAATCATATGCAACTTTCGATCATCCTTGATTCGGTAACCCTCTGCAGTCTTTTCCAAGACGTTTTTTTGACAAAGGTTGTCCAAAGTCCTGAGCAAATGCCGGTAGCTTGTGCCAAAAAACTCGGCCAGTTCAGTGAGTTTCGCTCGAAAGAGTCCCTCTTCGCTGGTCATTGAAATATATGCACACAGCCGGGATTCAAAAGGATACAGAATATTGGAAGCCCCGTTGATGGAATCCTGAATCACAATTTCGGCCATAACGGAGCAGATCCGGTTCATAAATTTCAGATTGGAAGTCAATTCATCACGACAACGTTCGTACGGAATAACGACACATTTGACATCAGTGATTGCACAGGCGCTGGAGGATGCAAATGCTCCAGTCATAAGTTCTACTTCTCCCATGATTGATCCGGGATCATTAAAACAATACAGCAGAGATTTTCCGTTGGCTGCCATGGAATATACTTTCACCCTGCCCTCCAGGACGATCATGAGTTCTTCAAGGGCGGAGCCTTGTTGAAACAGAAATCCCCCCTTGTCAAAGGTTCGGATTGAAAGGTTTCTCTGGTTTAAATCTCCAAGCCCGTAGTCTTCCAGGTATTGTTTTTCTTTCTGTGACAGCAATTCCAACGCCACCCTTTCACGCTCCCTTTCTTTACAATACTGCACTACCTATCAATTTATTAATTTATCATTTTTCGATCTATCTGTATATTTGTATATTTGGCTATTTATCAGATATTTTACGCTCTATCCAATCATGCAACCGCAGAAGATTATAATTTTCTAATAAAAGTATGACATATGTCATCCTGCTGGATCAAGAATTTTGTTTATGATGGAACTGAGATAATTTTCAGTGGATCCAAGGGGGTTACCAATATGAACAGTTTCAATATGAAAAATCAAAATGTCAGGTTTGCGTCTAGAAAGCAAAAAGTCGTAACCTGTCCCTATTGCTGGACCGATCAGCGTTCCAGCAGGAATTTCTGTTACTGCTGCGGAGCGGCATTTGTCTTTCTCGATGAAGCGGGCAGTCCTTCCGGCGGTGGGACTGCAATACAAGCGGGCAGTCCTTCCGGCGACGCCGACGTTGAAAGCGAGCCGGAAAGCGCTGCCGGATGCACTGACGCTGCAAAATCTTGCGAACAGCTTTGAACGAACGATACGCCCGGTCTTATTATTCGTATTTCGCACCTTATGAAATTGATCACTTTATTTCTATAAATGTAATAAATATACTTGACTTGTCATATGGATATTACTATATCGAAAGCAGATAGTAGAACTATCTACTATCTGCTATGTCTGTGCTTTCCTGCTATCTGCTTTTAATTTTTTCTAAAATATTTCATAGTGACAGGAGGTATACAAAATGCCAATGGCCTCAAGCGAAAAGCAGCTGCTTCTGGATACAGCACAGGATTTACGTCTCTCTCTGATTGACGTAATGGCCTGGTCCGGCGGCTCGCACATCGGCGGTTCCCTGAGTATCGTCGATATCCTCACCATTCTTTACTTTAAATATCTGAAAGTAGATCCCAAAAACCCAACGTGGGAAGATCGGGATCGGGTCATTCTCTCCAAGGGACATGCCGGTGCCGGTTACATTCCTGTTTTGGCGAAAAAGGGCTTCTTTCCCAAGGAAGAGCTGAAATCCTTCAACCACTTCGGCAGCCCCTTTGCCATGCATCCCGACTCCAATAAAGTTATCGGCTGTGATGTGTCCACAGGCTCTCTGGGCCATGGCTTATCCATTGCTGCCGGGATTGGTCTGGGTTCCCGCTATCTGAAAAAGCAGTACAAGACAATTTGCATTCTGGGAGATGGAGAGTGCTGCGAAGGCAGCGTCTGGGAAGCTGCAATGTCTGTTGCTCATTTCAAGCTGACCAATGTCATTACCGTAGTTGACCGAAACCGTCTGATGATCGATGGCTTTACTGAAGACATCATGTCTCTGGAACCCTTTGGGGAGAAATGGCGTTCCTTTGGTTTTGAAGTCATTGAAATTGACGGACATGATTTTGATCAGCTGGATGACGCCTTTGCGAAAGCCTGGTCAGCTGCGGAAAAGCCCGTCTTGATTCTCGCCAACACCATCAAGGGAAAAGGTGTTGATTTTATGGAAAACAATGTGGTTTATCATTATGCGTCAGGCGACTCGGCGGTATGTGAAAAGGCAAAATCATCCATATTGAAGGGAGGACAGTAAGATGGCAATTATTACCGGTACCAATTGGAATGCCTACGATGCCGCCACCATGACAGCTCGTGAGATCTATGGGAGAACCTTGGCGGACCTGGGCAAAGCAAACCCGAAAATCGTTGGAGTCACCGCAGATCTTGCAAAGACCACTGCCATCGTTCACTTTGCGGACGCCTTTCCGGATCGATTCTTTAACGTTGGAATTGCGGAGCAAAACATGTTCGGCGTCGCAGCCGGGCTTGCAAAGGCTGGATTGATTCCCTTTGCTTCAACCATGGCCATATTCACCTGTCTGAGGGGCGGCGAACAGGTGCGAACAGATATTGCTTATCAAAATCTTCCGGTAAAGATCATTGCCACACATGCTGGAATCTCCTTCGGCCATGCCGGAACCACCCATCACTGTACCGAAGACCTTGCTGTCATGCGTTCCATTGCCAATATGACTGTGATTTGCCCTGCCGACGGAATTGAGACTTCAAAGGCCGTTCAGGCCTGTGCCTATACACCGGGTCCGGTATATATCCGAATCGGACGCGGCTTCGAACCTCCTTGCTATGAAAGCGATCACTATACATATGAGATCGGAAAAGCCATTACCATGAAGGAAGGCTCTGACTTGACCATCATTTGCTGCGGAATTGCCGTACTCCAGTCACTGCAGGCAGCGAAGACCCTGGCAGAGCAGGATAATATATCGGTCCGTGTCATTAATATGCATACCATTAAGCCGCTGGATCGGGAAGCTGTTATAAAGGCGGTAACGGAAACCAGAAGAATTCTCACCGTTGAAGAACACAATGTTCTGGGAGGGCTCGGAGACGCCGTAGCATCTGTAATTGCCGAAAGCGGCAAGGGCTGCGTCTTCCGCAAGCATGGAATACAGGACACCTTTGCAACCATTGGTTATGCCGAGGATTTATACGCTCATTACGGCCTTGATGCCAATGGAATCGTAGACCAGGTTCGCAGCATCCTGGGAATGGAATTCGAAGAAGACGAAAACTGGGACGATGAATAAAGGAGGGGGATTTTAATGTCTGCGATACCGCAGGAGATCATGACCGCGAAACTGTTCTTCAATGCTGCCTTTCCCGTGATGCAGGTACTGCTGGAGGATGATCCAAAATACAGAAAAAAATTCAAAAATGTAACCGGGACGGTTCAATTCGGAGCAAAAAACGACGGAGCGCTCCTTGCCTGCCATCTCATCTTTGACCACGGCAAATTAACCGTGGTACAAGGGCCGGCAGAAAACCCGGACATCACACTCACCTTCTCCAGCGTGGCCAAAATGAATGCTCTGCTCCGGGGCGGCCTCGCCCTCCC
>JARBUO010000014.1 GCA_029239605.1 Bacillota bacterium
AACATACGAACTCTATTTGAATCAAGAGATCGAGTCAATAGAAGAACTTTTGGATCAGGGTTTCGAAGCAGTATATGTGGCAACGGGGAAAGGCGGAAGCGCATACGACCTTCTGAATGGGGAAGCGGGACACTGCACAATCCTAAAAAGGAGCGGCGCTGGCAGAAATGGTTCGGCAGATGGCACTGTCTGCGATGATGCTGATGACATTGCTGATGATGTTGCTGCTGGTTCCGCTGTTGTCGCCGTGCGGGAAAACTCGGACTCAAGATCCATGGCGGTCTTTGCAGGGGGAAGTTTGACCGGAAAAGACCCCCTCCGCGCAATGGCAGACGGTCTGGATATGGCCTGGGCAATTGAGGTTTTCCTTAAGACCGGAAGGCTGGAGTACCCTTCTGCCGCTTCTGCCTGCAGATCTGCGGCGGATCTGGATAAGCTGGTCCCTACGAAGGCCATCATCCCTTCAGACCATGGAATCTATACCGAAGACGAAGCCTCGGCAGAGGCAGCCCGGTGTATTCGCTGTCAATGCAATGCCTGTATGAAGTATTGTGATGTGTGTGCTTATCATAATAAATGGCCCATGAGAATTCGGGATGATATTATGGCTACTGTCGCTTTTTCCACCTCGGAATCCATGATGAAGAAGACGCCTGCGAAGCGGTTGATGAATACCTGTACCCAATGCGGTCTTTGCGAAGAGGTCTGTCCCGAAGAGATCGAAATCGGGGGAATGCTTTTGGAGGCAAGGAGAAGCCTTCACAAGCAGGGAACGCTTCCGGGGGCCTATCACCAGTTCTGGATCAGAGATATGGAATTTACGAACAGTGAAGCAGCCGCCCTTGTCAGAATGGCATCTCAGTCCTTCACCAAAGGAGCAGAAAGCTCGTCGGGACGAAGACCAGATAAGCGGTATGCATTTTTCCCGGGGTGCCAGCTGGGGGCAGCGGATCCGCGCTATGTAATAAAACCGTATCGCTGGCTGCTGACGAAGCAACCGGATACCGGGCTGATGCTGCGCTGCTGCGGAATCCCGGCGGAATGGGCAGGAAATGAAGAGCTTCATGCGCATGAAATCGGGAACCTTCGAAAGGAATGGGAGGAACTTGGAAAACCGATGCTGATTCTGGCATGTCCATCCTGCCGAAAGCATCTGGCGGAATACCACCCTGATATCGAGACCGTGAGCCTGTACGAGGTGATGGAACAGTGGGACTGCAGGACGGAGGCGGAAGGCGAGGCCGGAAAAATGGAACTTGAAAACATTGAAGCGGAAAGCCGCGACCCGGGGCCGGAAGACACCAAAGTGCTGAGCAGCCAGAAAAGCAGCATCAGCACGGGAGACATCTATTCTATCTTTGATCCATGCTCTGCCCGAAATATCAGACCCATGGAGCAGGCGGTCAGAGCGCTGGCCTTGAAGACAGGCGTGCAGATTCAGGAACTCCCCAAGGGTGACCTGCATGGCTGCTGCGGGTACGGAGGACATGTATCCGAGGCCAATGCGGATTATGCATCCTATGTGACAAAAAGCCGCAGTGAACTCAGCGATAAACCTTATATTACGTACTGCATCAATTGCAGAGATATCTTTCGAGGAGAGGGAAAGCCTTCCCTGCACCTCCTTGATCTGCTATTTGGCATCAATGCCATTGACAGCAGACTGCCGAGCCTGACGGAACGAAGAAACAACAGAATCAGGCTGAAAGAGGCACTGCTGAGAGAAGTATGGGGAGAGACGATGGAAAAACAGACGGAACAATGCGAATATCCTTTGAAAATAGGGTCAGAGGTTGAGGAAAAGATGGACCGTATGAAGATTCTGGAGGAAGACCTCTGTGAGGTCATCGGGTTCGGCGAATCTTCCGGTCGGCGTACCTATGACCACCACAAAGATACTTACAGCTGCTACCGCGAACTGGGACATGTTACCTGCTGGGTAGAATATCACAAGGAAGATGGTCTCTATGAGGTTATCAATGTTTATACCCACAGAATGAAAATCAAATTGGAGGGCGTCTGGAATGGAAGAAAAGTCGAAGCTGATCTGTGATCGATGCAAGGTAGATATGGCAGAATCTGAAGTGGAATTCAGCTATCTCAATCGCTCCTTCCGTCACAAAGTGCCGCGCTGTCCTAAGTGCGGGCAGGTCTATATCCCGGAAAAGCTGGCATCGGGACGGATGAACGAAGTGGAAAAAATGCTGGAAGAAAAGTAAAGGATTTTGAAAACTGGTGCTGGAAGAAAAGGAAAAGATCCCAGAAAAAGTCCTGAAAAAATAAGGAGATGCAAGAAAAAAATAGGAGCGGAGAAATGAAGATACTTGGAACAACCCAAAGTCTATGCCCTGTTTGCCTGAAACCATTGGAAGGCAGGTATGAATCAGAGGAGGGTGCCGTTTTTCTCACCAAGACCTGTAAAGAACATGGAGCCTTTCTAACTGCAATCGCAGACAGCGAAGACGACTATTTAAGGTGGACCGCCAACCCATCCATTAATATCCCTCCGAAGAAGGCAATTACGGAGGGTTTGGCTGGCAGCTGCCCGCTTCATTGCGGTACTTGCCAGGAGCATCTGCAGACGGCCTGCTGTGTGCTCATTGACGTTACAGAGCGGTGCAATCAGCATTGCCCCTATTGCTTTGCAAAAGCAGAAACGGATGGATCGGGAAGCAATGGACCGGGAGAACCCACGCTTGATGAAATAAGCAGGAAATATGATCTACTTTTGGAACTGGGAGAGGAACGTCCCTTTAACATTCAGCTTTCGGGAGGGGAACCTACGGTGCGGAATGATCTTCCGGAGATTATCCGAATGGGTAAGGATAAGGGGTTTGAGTTTATCCAGATCAATACCAATGGACGTCGAATTGCCAGAGAAGACGGATATGCGCAAATACTGAAGAATGCCGGGGCTTCCGTTGCCTTTCTCCAGTTTGACGGCACAAGCGACGCAATCTACCAGGCGCTGCGGGGTGAGCCACTTTTCGCAATGAAAAAGAAGGCGGTGGAAAACTGCAGAAAAGCGGGGCTGCCTGTTACGTTGGTGCCCACGGTTGTCCGGGATGTAACAATATCGGCGATATGATGAACTATCTCCTGGAAAATGTGGATGTGGTAAAGGGGATTCACTTTCAGCCTGTCAGCTTTTTTGGAAGACATCCCGGTGGCATAGACAACCGGGTTACCATGTTTGATATCATGAAGGAACTGGAAGTTCAGACCCAGGGTGCCTTTTCTGCAAAGGACTGCTATCCAATTACAACGGGGCACCCGCTTTGCTGTTTTCAGAGTTCCTATCAGAAGCAGAAGGATGGAACTGTGAAAAGCCTGATCAATTATGGTACGAAAATGGAGGGGCTTAGCTGCTGCGAAGCAAAAGACCCACTTGAAATTATTAAGAAGGATCGAGATTTTGTACTGAATAAATGGAATATGCAGGAGCCCGCCAGGAAAGAACCTTGCTGCAGCGATCCCGGGGAAGAATCGAAATCTATGGACTTTGATCAGTTCCTGAATGAACTGCGGCGCAATATGTTTTCCGTATCCTGCATGGCGTTTATGGACAGCAGCAATCTTGATGCAGAGCGGTTAAAACGCTGCAGAGTGCAGGTTCTGTCACCCGATGACAGGCTGATTCCATTCTGCGCATACAATTCTATCTATAGGGGGGATCAAAATGAATCGATTTAAGCCAGGAGAATTCAGAATCACGAAAAAAGCCATAGACCGGTGGAAACTGCCGAACGGGGCAAAGGTTTTGGATATCGGCTGCGGATTGGGTGAAACCATGGAATATCTGCAGCAGGAATACGGATATGACTGCAGCGGAATCGACCTTTCTCTGGAACGGATAAAGGAAGCCAAGGAAAGAAATCCGGAGCTGAATATCAGTTACGGGGATGGTGAATTCCTGGACGCCTTCCCATCCTACTCTTTTGACGGAGTGACCATGGAGTGCGTTCTTTCGGTAATCAATATTCCTGATGAAGCGCTGCATGAAGCATATTGTGTTTTGAAAAAGGGCGGCAAGCTTTTTCTCAGCGACCTTTACATAAAAAATCCAGAGCAGGGATTCACTCAGGCACTGAAAATTGAAGCCGCCAGGCAAAGCCAGAAACCCCATGGGGAGCACGAGTGCAGTACGGATTGCGAGGAGGAGCACAAGAACCGATTGGTTCCCTTCCGTTCCTCAGGCCGTTTTCTGATTGAACCACTGATTGAGCAGCTTGAGGAGATTGGATATCGCAATATCTATTGGGAAGATTGTTCTGACGAACTCTATCGTTACACCGCTGAAAAAATTATGGCGGATGGAACTTTGGAGGGTTGCCTGTGTGAAGATGCGCTCCACCCGAAAGACAACTATAAAACGGGCTATTTTATGCTGACAGCGGAAAAACCGAACTAGTCTAGCGCAAATAAATTAATCCAGTTATTTAGTATGCGATATACCGGCAACATGAAACAGATCATGGAGAGATTAACCTAAATATTAGGAGGCTATGTATGAATCAGGACATTTTGGAGCTGAAGCTGCGCGGTCTCTGCTGCAGCCAGATTATCATGGAGCTTGGCCTGAGAAGACTGGAGAAAGAGAATCCGGATTTGATCGCCGCCATGGCGGCGCTTTGCAATGGGTTCTGGCAGGGAGAAATCTGCGGGATCCTCTCTGCGGGGTTATGTCTGCTCCACCTTGCAGATCCTGAAGCTGCGGGCAATCACGGAGCCGTTCTGCAGGAATGGTTTGAGGATTCTTTCGGCAGCCGGAATTGTGATGTGCTTTTAGAGAATAACCCGATGAACAAGGTTGAGAAATGCCCTATGATGCTTGACGCAACGTTTTTAAAAATCTGCGAGCTGCTTGAATGGGATTAATCCACCGTTGGTGAAGAATTGCTCGAGTGGTATTCATCCACCACTGGCGAAGAGAGAGGAGGCAATGGAATGATAAGCCGGGAGAATACCGAGTGTCTTAAAAGATCAAAGCTGTTCCAAGGTCTTGAATTACAGGATATTCTTAAAATCTGTCACTTTGCTTTGCCTTCTGAGGAAACGTACCTCAAAAACCAGATTGTTATAAACCAGGGAGATTCGGTAAGCAGGATCGGAATTCTGAAAAAAGGCACTGCCTTCAGTACAAAATATCATTTGAACGGAAATGGACAAATTCTTAGAGTTTACCGTCAGGGAGAGGTTTTGTCGCTGGATGCGGTAAGCACGACGCTGTCAACAAGCCCGGTGACGCTCATCAGCCAATCGGACAGCAGCATCTTGTTCCTGCCCTATAAACGAATGCTTGACCTTCCCGAATCCGACCGAAGGATCAAGGATGTAATCCTCGGCAATATCGGCGAAATCCTGGGAAATGAGCTGATCCGTCTCATGTATAAAATTGATGTACTCTCCAAACGAACTCTGCAGGAGAAAATCCTGACTTATTTAAGCCTGATCAGAGAGAAAAACTGCGCGGACACTTTTGAAATCGACATGAATCAGGAACAGCTTGCCCAATATCTTTGTGTGAACAGAAGCGTCCTTTCCAAGGAATTAAACCTGATGAGAAAGAATGGATTGATCCAATATCAGGGAAAGTGCTATACGGTATTGCCGAAAAAAGAATAAATAAATTTTTAAAACTGTTGTATATACAACAGTTTTATTTATGAAACCGTGTTACACTTAATCCAATCGGAAACCTAAGCTAAGATTTGCCTCTTTAGCGTTAAGGAATTTCTTACATAATACTGTTGAGCATGGTTTACTTACAGTGATCCATATCATCGGTAAAAGCTTGAGAAAACAGAAAAATAACCGCAATAAAAAGAAGAGCGCCCAGGCTCTTCTTTTTATCTAATAAAGAAATTGCCACACAATCTGGTGGCGAAAGCAGTGTATCGACATTGCCAAATGAATTGAAGCAGATGGAAACGGCCGGGCGAAAGCACCGGAATATACCCGTAGAAGGACTGATAACAATGGCAGACGACGACAATCTCACCTTTTTAAAAAAATCTCATCTGTTTAAAGGGCTCAGCGATGAGGAAATCCTCGTGGTCCGTGATTATGCTATGCCTTCTCTTCGGGCATACGATAAAAATGATGTAATTGTCGGGCAGGGTGATCCGGTGAGCAAAATCGGCATTATCTGTCACGGAACGGTGCTCAGCACGAAATATCATTACAATGGAGAGACACAAATCTTACGAATCTATAAGCAGGGTGAAGTACTGTCTCTTGATGCCGTCAATACGACCTTTCTGACAAGCCCTGTAAGTTTAATCAGTCAAACGGGTTGCGAAATTCTCTTTTTATCCTACCAAAAACTTATGCAGGGGGACAAGCTAAGCCCATCCATTAAGGAAACCATCATCTTTAATAACAGTGAAATTCTGAGCAATGAGCTGGTGCGTCTGATGTACAAGATAGACGTACTTTCGAAACGCACCCTGCAGGAGCGGGTACTGACCTATCTTAGCATCATCCGGGAGAAAAAAGGCAAGGACACCTTTGATATCAGCATGAATCAGGAGCAGTTTGCCCAGTATCTGTGCGTTAACCGAAGCGTTTTGTCAAAAGAGCTGAATCAGATGCGAAAGAGGGGCTTGATTGATTACAAAAAAAATCGATACACCCTTTATGAAAAATTTATGAACAAATAGATAACCCTTAATTAGCAATCCAATAAATTGATTTGTTGTATATCCAACAGAATAATCTCCTTCTCCGTGCTAAACTTACGTAAATTTATCGGTAAGGATATCATGATTAGGAGGTATCAAAAATGAACGTAAAAGGAAATTACATAAACGGACAGTGGGTTACAGCTTCCTCTTGCAGAGAAAGAGCGGTGATAAATCCTGCCAGCGGCCAGATCATCGCTTCGATCACGGAAAGCACTGCAGAGGATACGATCGCGGCAATCAACGCTGCGAAGAAAAGCTTTTATGAGACAAGGGAATGGAGGGATCTGTGCCCTCAGGAACGCGCAGATACCATGCTGAAGATTGCAGATGGCATCTGCGCCCGTCGGGAAGAAATCGCCCGCCTGGACAGTATCAATAATGGAAAGCCGCTTCGGGAAGCAGAGTGTGATGTGGATGATGCGATCCACTGCTTTCGCTATTATGCAGGACTCATTAACAAGCCCTCAGGCGGGGTTTATCAAGTGAATAAAGGCTTCGGTGAAATGCACAGCTACACGGTTCATGAGCCCATCGGCGTCTGTGCGCAGATCACACCCTGGAACTATCCGTTTCTAATGGCAGCATGGAAGCTTGCACCAGCATTGGCCGCAGGAAATTCCATCATATTTAAACCCAGCTCCGTTACACCGCTCTCCTCGATGGTGCTCTTTGAAATCTTTGATGAATTGAACCTCCCCAGGGGAGCCGTCAATCTGATTTTAGGATCCGGGGGGATTGCAGGTCAGACGTTGGCGGAGAGTCTGGATGTCGATATGGTATCTTTCACAGGAAGCACCTCAGTAGGTCAGACCATCGCCCAGGCGGCAATTGGAAATTTGAAACGGACTGGTCTGGAACTGGGCGGAAAATCACCCAATGTAATTTTTTCAGATGCTGATTTTGAAGGAGCGGTGGAATGGGCCATGATCGGTATCTTCTTCAATCAGGGAGAGGTATGCTCAGCTGGCTCCAGAATTATCATCGAGAAATCCATTAAGGATCAATTCGTAAAACGTCTGGCAGAAAGAGCCAATGCAATTACAATCGGTAATCCTCTTGAAAATCCGGACATGGGGCCCCTTGTATCGGAAGAGCACATGAATACGGTACTGGATTACATTGCCATTGGAAAAAGCGAGGGCGCAGTATGTGCCTGCGGAGGAGAACGGTATACGGAAGGTGACTGTGCAAAAGGTTTTTATGTGCAACCAACGATCTTTGATCACTGTACTTCGGAGATGCGAATTGTAAAAGAGGAGATCTTCGGCCCTGTGGTAACCATACAGACCTTTGAGACGGAAGCGGAAGCAATCGCCCTTGCAAACGATACTCCTTACGGATTGGCCGGTGCAGTATTTACCGCTGACGGGGCCAGGGCATTGAGAGTGATTAAAGAAATCCGTGCAGGAATTACCTGGATCAATTGCTATAATCCAACCTTCAACGAAGCACCATGGGGAGGATATAAAATGTCTGGTATTGGCAGAGAACTGGGCGTTCACGGCTTTGAAGAGTATCAGGAAATCAAGCAGATTAATATTAACCTCTCTCCGGGGAAATTGGGCTGGTACAGCGAGAAAGAGTAACCGTTCAAGAACCGGACAAGACTCAAATAAAAGGATACAATGGGAAGCGTAAAAAGATAAAAAGAGAGAAGTACAACAAACAAGCAAAAGACTGAGCATACGAGCCAGAACCAGCGAAACTCCACAATGAGCAGAACTGCGTTTTGGCTCTTCTTCAATTCAATAGGAAAAGGGAACCTTAGGCTTCGTGACGGTGACAGCATAAATATTTTCTTTAGCAGCAAAATAATTCATTTTGTACTGCAAACCGATGATTTACACCTGAAAGGATTCTATGGTAGAATGAAACCGTACTGTAAAAAAATACATAACGCTCTTGGAGGGATTATGAAAACCGGCGCATTGATCGCAGCTTCAGGAATTCACTTGAATATTCCCGATTTTGACCCCACCATTCGGATGGGGGATACGTCAATTATAAAAAAGATGATCATCACGCTGCAGCACGCAGACGTGGATCCCATCGTGGTAATCACCGGGCATAATGCCCAAAACATTGAAAAGCATCTTGCCAGGATGGGGGTGGTGTTTCTGAGAAATGATGATTACCGGAATCGGGATATGTTTCATGCGGTTCAAATGGGAATCGACTACCTCCAAAAGGAATGCGGGAGAATTTTTGTTATGCCTGTGGATGTCCCGCTTTTTACTTCTGCAAGCTTGCGCATGCTTCTGGATGGGAAAAAGGATGCAGTCTGCCCGGTCTTTAATGGAAAACCGGGACACCCCATTCTTCTTGGAAGCGGGTTGTTTGGAGACATCCTGAATTATAAAGGAAATAATGGACTTTGGGGCGCAGTGACGGCAAAAGGGCGGGAAGTAGAGTACATTGACGTAAATGATGAAGGAATCCTGTTTGAACTGGAAACTGAAGAGGATCTTCTTCGGATGCGTCAGAGTGCTACCCGGAGCAGGGAACCGCTGCGCTATAGTCTTCAATTGAAGATTGGCAGAAACGAACTGGTATTTGGGCCGGGAATCCTGCAGTTTCTGGAATTGGTGGATCGAACCGGCTCCATGCAGACTGCTTGTCGGCAGATGAATATCTCCTATAGCAAAGGTCTCAAAATGATTGGTCTTGCAGAGAAAGAAACAGGAAGGCCTTTGCTGGAGCGCCGTGCAGGAGGCAGTGAAGGAGGTGTTTCCTTTCTGACCGAAGAAGGCAGGCTCTTTGTAAGAAATTATATCGATATGCGGGAAGAATTGGAACGGTGTTCTGAGGGACTTTTCGAAAAGTACTTCGGAGGCGGAAAATGAGGCATCTGTTCCTGGAAGGGCCTGTGCAGGAAGGCAAGTCGACGTTGATCAGAAGGCTCATTCAGCCGTTTCTGGATCAGATCGGGGGGTTCAGCAGCCAAAGACTTTTAGACGTAAGCGGCGAAACCGTAGGGTTTCGGATTGCTCCTGCGGCGGAAGCCCTTGAATTGACAAGGGAGTATCAGACGGACTTAACAGGAGTCTTTCTTGCTTTTCAAAACGGAAAAGCAGTGAAGGCACCGGAAGTGTTTTTAGAAACAGCCCTGCAATCTCTCAATAACTCCGGCGGGAAGCAGCTGATTCTTCTTGACGAAATCGGCGGAATGGAGCTTGGTGTACCGGAGTTTCGGGAAGCGCTATACCGGGTTCTTTCCGGTCCGGTTCCCTGCATTGGTGTTTTGAAGCTGGAGGAAAAGAATCGCCATATGTGTGAGCAGGCTGTGATTGATAAAAGCTGCCTCACCTGGCATCAGGTGCTGCGCAGAGATCTTACGGAACAGTTTGATGCAGAACTGATCCCATTTGCACGAAATATCGAAACAGAAGCGGAACATCAAATCGCTGTTTTTCTGGAACAATTTTTATAGGGCACGCTGGCTCGATCGAGCCTGCTGCCGTTGCCCGGAATTTCTGAAATACCCGCGAAAGCGGGTTTTATCCGAGTACCGTTATGTTTTGAAAAATAAAACGAGATTTTTGGTATAAGGAGGGGTTGCAGTGAGGGACCCGAAACACATCAAAATTCGGATGAGCGGACTCGCCGCTCTTTTGGCGGTATGCTTTTTTGGGTCGTTCTTACTGGGGAAATATGCAATTGATCCATGGACGCTTTTGAAAATCCTTTTGTCCAGAGTAATGGAGATCCCTGTGGATTGGACCGTTCAGGATGAGACTGTGTTGTTCAATGTCCGGCTGCCGCGCGTCATCATGGGTGCGGTAATCGGTGGAGGGTTGGCCTGCGCAGGTGCTGCGTATCAGGGGATTTTTCAGAATCCCATGGTTTCACCGGATATTCTTGGAGCATCTAATGGTGCTGCTTTCGGAGCAGCACTGGGGCTGTTTTTCACTGTTGGATATAAGGCGGTTTCCGTCAGTGCGTTCCTGTTCGGTATTATGGCGGTTGTGATTGTACTGACCATAAGCAGAAGGGTGAAGTTCAATGTTACCCTGGGGCTCATTCTGGCAGGTATTATGGTAGGCTCCATCTTTAATGCGGGTGTATCTTACCTCAAGCTGGTGGCAGATCCAACGGACACCTTACCGGCGATCACCTATTGGCTTATGGGGAGTCTGGCTTCCATCAGAACCCAGGACGTCTTTTTTGCATGTCCGCCTATCATCATTGGGATTCTGCCGATTCTGTTGCTGCGCTGGAGGCTGAATGTTCTAACCATGGGAGACGAGGAGGCGCGAACCATGGGGATCAACGCCAGAGTGGTTCGGACAGTGGTCATTGGGGGTGCTACGCTCATCACTGCTGCTGCAGTATCTGTCAGTGGACTTATCGGATGGGTAGGACTTGTAATTCCTCACTTTGCGCGAATGATCGTGGGTGATGACTACCGGGTAATGCTGCCGGCTTCCATTCTGCTGGGTAGCAGTTTCCTGCTGGTGGTTGACAACTTCGCACGAATGCTTGCAACCAGAGAGATTCCCATCGGAATTCTAACTGCATTTATCGGAGCACCATTTTTTCTATATCTGATTTTAACGGAGGGAGGCAGGCAGCGCTGAATTTATATGTAAAATCGGTGCGGCTGCGATAATTTTCGATTGCTGAAGGGTTCGCTCTGAAGCGGCAGCGGCACATCTAATCAGCGGATCAGCAAACCTGCATGAGATGTTATGGAACTGCAAGTCAACGACTTATATTTTTCCTATAAAAGCAATGAGGTTTTAAAGGGAATCTCTTTCCAGGTATCTGAGGGCGCGCTCCTTTGCGTTTTAGGCAGAAACGGTGCGGGAAAGAGCACCTTGTTTCGCTGCATTCTTGGACTTTTGAAAGGCTGGCGCGGGCAAATTCTGATTGACGGAACGGACGCGGGCAATCTGTCTCCGGTTCAGCTGGCAGAAAAGATTTCTTATATTCCCCAAAATCATTCCACAGCGTTTTCCTATTCAGTGCTTGATATGGTCCTTATGGGAACCACCGCCAGACTCAAACGGTTTGGAAATCCTGGAAAACAGGAGCGGAAGATTGCGGAATCCTCCCTTGACCTGGTGAATATCCGGCATCTGAAAGATCGGAATTTCCAGGGAATCAGCGGTGGTGAGCAGCAGCTGGTACTCATAGCAAGGGCTCTGGCTCAACAGACCAAAGTCATTATCATGGATGAGCCTTGTTCCAATCTGGATTACGGAAACCAGATCAAGGTGATGAAGGCGGTGAAAGATCTTGCAAAGCAGGGATATCTGATTATTCAGTCCACCCATAATCCGGAACATGTTTTTTTATTTGCAGATAAGGTGATGGTGATTCTGGATGGAATCATCGGAGCAATGGGGCGGGCAGATGAGATCCTTACTGCGGAGCTGCTGAGAGAGATCTACGGCATTCATGTAAATTTGCATGAAATAACGGAACGACGTCTGAAATTTTGTATTCCTGATCAAAGAGAGGTTAGTTATGTGGAAGCTTTATGATGAATTGATTGAAGAAATCCCAAGTGACATCACGGTAGACAACATCACGGTGGGCCTGAGCTGGACCGCAGTTGCCGCAGGAAAATACCTTGGTGCGGCAATGACGGTTCGTGAGCAGGGTTTGGATCTGGAGGGGCTGGGCAGTCGGAGGGGGCAGCCGCTGAAGTATCTGGCATCCCTGTCTAAATCCTGGAACTTCACAGAAGCGTCCATTGGTGTGGCTGCAATCAATGCATATTTCAATAACAAGGATACGTGGAAGAATACTGCAGCTGCGGGGCAAATGCCTTGGAAAATTGTCAGTTCAGAAAATGCCTTTGATGCATATGGGCAAACAGTGACAGGGAAACGGGTAGCGGTAATCGGTCATTTCCATCAGCTTGAAAAGTACCTGACAGGGGCCCAAGAAGTTTGCGTTTTAGAGCGCAGGCCAACCGGGGGAGATTATCCAGATAGTGCCTGTGAGTATCTTTTACCCCAGCAGGATTTTGTATTTATAACGGGAGCTACTCTTGTAAACAAAACGCTTCCCAGGCTCCTGGAACTTTCGAAAAACGCAAAGGTGGTATTGGTGGGACCCAGTTCACCTATGACCCCTATTTTATTTTCCCATGGCGTGGAGGAAATCAGTGGATTTATGGTGGGAAGCAGCCAGGCACTCATGGATTCGGTGTCCATTGCCGGGCATAAGGCCTTTTTTCAGTGCGGAGAACGGGTACGCATGCTTCGCAAAAGCGATCCTGCAGAAATGGGCAGCGCAGAAGTGAAGCAGCAGTGAAATGACAGCGCTGAAAATCAGGCAGTTGTAAATTTGTTTCCCGGAAAATTGATATATAAGAAAGAGCAGGGCTGAGACCAGCTCTTTCACAAATGAAGAGGAGGAACAATATGGATACGAGGAACAATACGAAATTGAAAAAACTCTTGGCTGTCACGCTGATTCTTGCACTGGCAATTTCAGTGGCCGCCTGCGGTGCTGCAAAGCCGTCCAAGGATGAAACTGCTCCCAATACGAGAATCTTTGTGGATTCAGCAGGACGGGAAGTAGAGATTCCGGCGAAAATTGACGCCATTGCACCATCCGGACCGCTCGCGCAAATCGTACTCTATACCGCTTGCCCTGATAGACTGGCAGGAATCGCGGTGGCTTTTTCCGACCAGGCAAAGGCGCTCATTGATGAAAAATATTGGGGAATGACTCAATTCGGGCAGTTTTACGGAAAGAATGCCAGCCTCAATATGGAGGCGCTGATTGCTGCCGCCCCCGATGTGATTGTAGATATTGGGGAGGCAAAGGACACTGTCGTTCAGGATATGGACGGGCTGCAGGAACAGCTCAATATGCCTGTTGTCTTTATCGAAGCGACGCTGGACTCCATGGATGAGGCATATGAAAAGATCGGTGAACTCATCGGCGATACTGGGGAGGCGGATCCGCTGGCGCAGTATTGCAGAGAAGTATCTGAGAAGGCAGCTAAAGTCAGCGCTTCGCTGGCAGAAGAAGACCGGCTGAGCGTTTATGAAGCCCTGGGAGACGCGGGTCTGAACACCAACGCGAGAGGATCCTTCCATGCAGAGGTTATTGAAACCGTAGGAGGCGTCAATGCAGCGGATCTGGAGGTGGTATCCAGCGGTGCGGGAAGCGAGGTCTCCATGGAACAGGTTATCGGCTGGAATCCTGATGTAATCATCGCTGAATCAGAGGAAGTCTATCAGATGATTCTCAGTGATAAAGCCTGGTCTGTACTGGATGCAGTAAAAACGGGCCGGGTTTATAAAATACCAACATCCCCCTACAGCGCTATGGCAAATCCTCCGTCCGTTAATCGCATCTTCGGTATCCTCTGGCTGGGAGATATCCTGTATCCGGATCAGTATGGAGTGGATATTTCCGCGGAAATGCAGAAGTTCTATAAAATGTTTTATCATGTGGAAATCGACGAAGCCAAAGCGGCAGAACTCCTAAGCAGATAAAATAGAAGAGGATCATGGGAACAGAAAGATCAAGTGCGCAAGCCTCCAGTAGCCCCGATTAGAAAGTAAGACACGAAAAGATCGGAATGGCTGGCAGGAAAGGAGAACGAAAGTATGAAGCTGATCACAGTGGCAGGACCGCCATCCTCAGGGAAGACGTCGGTGATTTTGAAGCTGGCTGAGGCGCTTAGCATTGAAAATGGCAAAATGGGAGTCGTGAAATTTGACTGCCTGACCTCTTTTGATCATTTTCGCTATGAGGAAAAGGGTATCCCTGTAAAAACAGGATTTTCTGGAAAGCTGTGCCCCGACCATTTCTTTGTCAGCAACATTGAAGGTTCTGTGAACTGGGGCCTGCACTCCGGATTTCAGCTCTTGATTACAGAGAGTGCCGGGCTTTGCAATCGCTGCTCGCCCTATATCAGAGGGGTTTTGTCCGTGTGTGTCATCGACAATCTTTCCGGCATCAATACACCTCGCAAGATTGGACCCATGATGAAGATGGCTGATGTTGTTGCCGTTACAAAAGGAGATATTGTGTCCCAGGCGGAGCGGGAAGTATTTGCGTTTAATATCCGGCAGGTAAATCCCTCTGCGAAAATCATCTTTATTAACGGCATCACGGGGCAAGGTGCAACAATCCTGGCAAAACAAGTACAAGACGCTGCGGAAATTACCAGCCTCAGAGACAGCAGGCTTCGCTTTACCACACCGGCAGCCGTCTGCTCCTATTGCACCGGAGAAACGCGAATCGGGGAGGAATACCAGATGGGAACCATGAAAAAAATGGAGTTTAAAGGAGACAGGGTATGAGCTTTGAAGCGTATATGTCCTGGGTCTTGACGACGCCGCTGAATCAAATTATGGACCGATATCCCGTTTGTCATGATTTTTTTCAGAACCTCAGAATCGGCGAACTCCATACAGAGCTCACGCTGGAAAATGCGCTGTCCCATGTTGACTCTGAACTACTTCAGGAATTTGGTATGGAAAAACATGATATTCTCAGGGAGTTTTGCGAATTTTTGACGGCCTTTGGCCGGGAGGCAGAACAAGGCGTCCGGGTAAGGACCGTCACGATTCTGGGCGGTACCGACAAAGCCGGTGATTCGGAGGTAAAGGAATGGTCGATATCCGTTGGTGAGATCATCAGTGTGGTGGGACCCACTGGCTCAGGGAAAAGCAGATTGCTGGCGGACATCGAGTGTCTGGCAAACGGGGACACCCCTACTGGGAGAAAGATCCTCATCGACGGAAGAGCGCTGTCCGATGAGGAGCGGTTTTATATGGAAGGCAGGCTTGTAGCCCAGCTATCCCAGAATATGAATTTTGTCATGGATCTCACCGTTCGGGAATTCCTTGAGATGCATGCACGAAGCCGCATGTCGCAAAACATGGAGCATACCGTTAAGCGCTGCTATGAACAGGCGAATGAGCTGGCTGGGGAAAGATTTGGCTGGGATGTAAAGGTAACACAGCTCAGCGGCGGGCAGTCAAGAGCGCTGATGATTGCAGACACTGCATATATGAGCGCATCCCCCATCGTACTCATCGATGAAATCGAAAACGCGGGCATTGACAGAAGGAAAGCCATTGACATTCTGGCCAGAAAAGAAAAAATTGTTCTGATTTCCACCCATGATCCGCTTTTGGCCTTACGGGCAGATAAGCGGATTGTAATCAAGAACGGGGGTGTCAACCGGATGATTGACACTTCATCGGAGGAAAAGCTCTGCCTGGAAGAGGTGGAGAAACTGGATGCTGTTTTATACTGGATGCGGGAGAAACTCAGACGAGGAGAAGAACTCAAAAGAGAGCTCTTGGTGAAGTAGCGGAGGAGGGTCGGAAAACGAGAGGGCCCTCTATACTGATCAGAAAATCAAAAGGAGGAAGCAGGATGTGGGAGATCTATGACAAACTCATTGAAGGAATCCCCGAATCGTGGACAGCGGAGTCCATTGTGAGGGGGAGTGCCTTCGCATATGTGAAAAGCCAGGGCGGGGTAGGCCTGGGCGGTCTTGTGAATTACGATATGCGGATGCCTCTTTACACAAAAAATCTGGAGGGTTTGCCCCTTCGTGAGGTGGCCCAGTGCATCAAATCCTGGAATTTTTATGAAGCATCTGTGGGGCTGGCTGCCATCAATGCCTACTACAACTGCCCGGAAATCGCGCGAAGTTCCGGTGTCCCCCTTGGGGAATCACGGCATGTGGAGGATCGGATCTATGATCCGTTTATCATGTCTCAAAATGAGATACGGGGAAGGAAGGTGACTGTAATCGGGCACTTTCCATTCATCGAGACGCTATTTCAACCAATCTGCGATATACGGGTGATTGCAGGGGAGATTCCTCTTGAAGGTGATTACCCCGTTTCAGCGGCAGAATATCTGCTGCCGGACAGTGAATATATTTACATCGGCAGCTCTTGTCTTGTGGAAAAAACCCTTCCGCGGCTTTTGGAATTATCGTGCAATGCAGTAAAGGTAACGCTGGTGGGTCCCTCTACTACCCTTGCCCCTGTATTGTTTGAATACGGTGTTCATGACCTGTCGGGCTATGTGGTCAAGGATGGTGATCGGGCAATGAGGATGGTTCGGGGCGCTGAAAATGGTAAGATTTATTCCACTGGGCAAAAAGTATCCCTCAAGAGGAAGTGAATTTTAGTTGCCTATCAAATCAAACGGAATTATAATAAAGTTGTTTATATTAAATAATTATAAACTATACCAAATAAAAACAAACTAAAACACGAGTCGAAAAAATGGAGGGAATTATGAAACTGTTCAAAAAAGCACTGGTGCTGAGCACTGTTGCGGCTATGATCTTCGGAATGTCCGCAATAACAGCTTCGGCAGAGACAAAACCCACAATTACCATTGACGGCACCCCTTTGACCATTGCTGCCGATTTGGGAGCACCATTCATTGACGCAGCCAACAGAACACAAGCACCCATCAGAGCCGTCTCAGAAGGACTGGGCGCAGAAATTGCATGGGATCAGGCGACACAGACGGCGACCATCAACGGAAGCATCAAAGTCACAGTAGGCTCATCACAAATCAGCACCGCCTATGGAACCATTACAATGGACACCACTGCGGTTAATAAAGACGGCAGAATCTATGTTCCGATGAGATACGTTGCAAACGCCCTTGGATATGATATCGAGGGCAAGAACGAAAACGGCGTGATTACGGCCAATGTTATCACAAAGGTGGACCTAACCATTTCCGCAGCGGCAAGCTTAAAGGAGGCGCTCGACGAAGCGAAAGCCCTCTATAACGAGCAGAAACCCAATGCTGCGCTGACCATCAGCTACGGTGGATCCGGTGCTCTGCAGCAGCAGATTGAACAGGGCGCTCCTGTAGATCTTTTCATTTCCGCAGCCCAGAGCAATATGAATGCACTCAAGGAAAAAGGTCTGCTGGCGGACAGCACCATCAAAAACATGCTGCAGAATAAGCTGGTACTTATCGTCCCCGCTGATTCCAAGGCAAATCTCACCAGTATTACGGACGTAACCAAGGCTGATGTCAAGAAACTTGCTTTGGGAGAACCCACTACGGTTCCGGCAGGCAAGTATGCGACGCAGGTCTATACATATTACAACCTTATCGATAGCCTGAAGGAAAAGATCGTTTATGCCAAAGATGTAAGAGAAGTGCTTACATGGGTTGAAAGCGGCAACGCAGATGCCGGTCTGGTCTATTCCACAGACGCAAAAGTTGGCGGCGATAAGATTAAGATCGTTGCAACTGCAGCAGAAGGCTCTCATGATCCCATCATGTATCCCGCAGC
The DNA here is from genome assembly GCA_029239605.1 of Bacillota bacterium. Classification (GTDB taxonomy): domain Bacteria; phylum Bacillota; class Clostridia; order Peptostreptococcales; family Anaerovoracaceae; genus Anoxybacterium. Next base: position 17,947 of record JARBUO010000014.1, read on the forward strand.
AGTAATCAAAGCAACAAAGCATGCTGTTGCTGCACAGGATTTCCTGAACTTCCTTACAACCGATACCGCAAAGGCCATCTTTGTAAAATACGGGTTCAGCGTAATGTAACTCCGCTCAGGACGGAATTCATACCTGTAAGCCTATGGTAATTCTCAGGGAGAGTCGATAATGAATTTTGATCTTTCACCGGCACTTATTTCAATAAAGATCAGCGTGATTTCTACGAGTATCATCTTTTTTCTCGGGATCACTACCGCTTGGTGGATGACAAACTACAGAGGCAGATGGCAGGGCTTGCTGGACGGCATCCTTACGCTGCCTCTTGTTTTACCTCCAACGGTAGCAGGCTTTGGAATTCTGCTGCTCATCGGGGTGCGAGGCCCCATCGGAAAATTTCTAAGTATTTTCGGTGTCAATATCATCTTTTCCTGGTATGCAGCAGTCATTGCCGCGACGGTGGTTGCTTTTCCGCTGATGTACCAGACTTCAAGGGCTGCCTTCGAGCAGATTGACGCCAATATTCTCAACGCAGCAAGAACACTGGGCGTAACAGAATGGAAGGTATTCTGGAAGGTTGCTGTTCCTATGGCCTGGCCGGGGATTCTTGCAGGAACTGCTCTTTCCTTTGCCCGTTCTATGGGTGAATTCGGTGCGACCTTGATGGTGGCAGGAAGCATACCGGGCAAGACTCTGACCATTCCAATCGCCATTTATTTTGCCACTGCCGGAGGCGAGATGCAGGTGGCGCTTGTCTGGGTACTCATCATCTTCGCCATATCGCTTACGGTAATGGTTGCCATGAATTACTGGAATAAACGGCTGATCAAAATCAGACAGGGTCCGGGAAGGTGAGGGCAGTGAGAGTAATATTCGTCATAACCGGACATAGAAACGCAATGGGGCTGCAAATCATGGCAGCCAGGCAGGTGAGCGTATGGGATTAACAATTGATATTACAAGAAAGCTCCATGGGTTTAAGCTTGAGATGGAGCTGGCCTTTGAGCGGGAGATCGTAGGAATCCTTGGTGCTTCCGGGTCAGGAAAGAGTATGCTGCTGAACAGTATTGCGGGACTGGTCAGGCCGGATAAGGGCAGGATTGCTCTTGACGATGCCGTTTACTTTGATGCGTCAAAGAAAATAAACTTGCCGCCCCGGGATCGGAAGGTAGGGTATCTGTTTCAGAACTACGCAATGTTTCCACACCTAACAGTAGAGGAAAACATTGCATTTGGACTCGGCAAACTTTCCAGGGATGAACAGCGGCGAATAGTTTCCGAGCTGCTGGAACGGTTTCATCTTTCTGATATGGGAAGGCGCTATCCCTCACAGCTTTCGGGAGGGCAGCAGCAGCGGGTTGCACTGGCAAGAGCATTGGCTGTGAAACCAAAGATTTTGCTTCTTGATGAACCCTTTTCCGCACTGGACGAGCATCTCAAAAATCACATGATGAAGGACATGTTGGAGTCGTTGAAGCACTTTCAGGGCACCACCTTGTTCGTCACCCATAATATGGCGGAAGCATATCATCTCAGCGACCGCATCGTCGTCGTAAACAACGGAAGCGTTGAGACGCTTGGAACAAAGCAGGAAGTATTCCATAAACCGGAATCCCTGCTGACCGCTAAGATCACAGGATGCAAAAATGTTGCCGCCGCAATACGAAAGTCTCCGCGAACCGTTGAAATCCCTGCATGGGGCATTCTTGCGGAAACAGAAGCGGAAATTACCAGCTCGGAAGGTACCGTTGGAATTCGGGAAACCCATATTAAGAGGGCTGAGGATCACCACAGAGCAAACTGTTACCCGGTCTGGATCAGTGACGAAAATGAAGCACCCTTCCGGACGACGCTTTACCTGAAAGTCGGTTCGCCGCCTACCCACTCCGGAGACTATCATCTCCAATGGGAGCTGGACAAAGAAGAGCGGATATCCCTTACCGGTACTTCGTTTCTGATCCATCTTGATCCGGCGCGCCTGTTTTTTATGAACCGATGAACCAAGGGCAAGGCCACTGAAAGAAGGACAAGGGCCACTGAAAGAAACAAGGAAAAACATGAGTTAAGCAAGGAGGCAATCACTTGAAAAAGAATATGGGGCGAAATCTATTCCTGATCTTTCTCACTCTTTTGCTGGCAAGTTTCTTGTCAGGATGCAGGAAAAGCCCCCTTCTTGAAAAGACCGTCTATATCAGTATTCCTCCAAGGGCTGAGGAGATCAAGCCGCCGGAACAGAAGAAAGAGGACGAAAAGGACGAAAATATGGATGCGGAGATTGATTCGGACGCGGTGCTGATTCAAACCACAGCGGAGCCGGAACCTGTCATCGGAAGTGGCGATGCAGAATGGGGTGCAGACCTTACCGGCGGAGAGGTCAATCCCCCGGTTATTCCCACGGGAAGCGCAGCAGTGGTTGTGGTGCCGGATTCCAAGTATATGGTAACCACAGTGAGTGAGGCAACGCAGAATCCACACTGGAAGTCTTCCATTGATTATAAGAGCCAGGGGTATACAGGTGAAAAGGAGAACGGGTTTTTCAGCGGTCAGGGAACCTACGTGTGGGACGATGGAGAGAAATACGAGGGCGAATGGCAATTCGGTTTCTTTGACGGTCAGGGTGTCTATACCTGGGCCGACGGTGACCGGTATGAGGGTGAATGGCAGACCGAGGTGTTTTCGGGACAGGGAACCTATACCTGGGCCAGCGGCAGCTACTATTCAGGAGACTGGAAAGACGGCGTAAAGGAAGGCTTTGGAACCTATTTCTGGGCAAACGGCGATACCTACGTCGGAGAGTGGAAAGCCGGAGTAAAGGAAGGACAGGGAACCTATACCTGGGCTGACGGCAGCGTTTATGAAGGGCAATGGAAATACGGAATCAAAGAGGGTCAAGGGGTTTATCGCGGCGCGGATGGTACCGTCTTTGACGGAATCTGGGCAAACGATAAATTCACAGGCAGTCAGTAGCAGAGGCTGAAGGGTTGACCTGATGGAGCAGTATCGTTGACAGGAACCCTACCGATGACAAATAAGGTGCTTTCGGAATGAAAGTGAAAAGGCAAGGAGAATTACCCAATGGATCATTATATTGACGGTAGCCGAAAAGGGGCTGCACCGGAGACACTGAATAAAGAAGAAACTGAGGCTGCAAGCCGGATGATTGGATCAATCATTGAAAATATAGAAACCGTTATCGCAGGCAAGCATGAGGTGGTAGAACTCACGGTATTAAGCCTGATTGCCGGGGGGCATGTTTTGATTGAGGATATACCGGGGGTGGGGAAAACCAGCCTTGTTTCCGCTTTGGCCAAATCCGTTCACTGTGAATTTAAACGAATTCAATTCACTCCTGATGTAATGCCTTCTGATGTGTCCGGATTTTCTATCTACAATCAGAAGACTGGTGAATTTGAGTTTCGACCTGGTGCAGCCATGAGCAATATCGTTCTGGCAGATGAAATTAACCGCGCATCTGCAAAAACCCAGTCGGCTATGCTGGAAATCATGGAAGAACGCCAGGTCACCGTGGATGGAAACACTTATCTCATGGAACAGCCGTATATGGTTTTGGCGACACAGAATCCCATCGAGGCCCTGGGCACCTATCAGCTGCCTGAGGCGCAGATAGACAGATTTATGATCAAGCTGTCCATTGGCTACCCATCCTATGAGGATGAGATCCGCATCGTAATGAAGGGAGAAGCCGCAAAACAGCAAATTTCTCATGTTGTTGGAAAAGAAGATGTGCGAACGCTGTCCCAGCAATGCAGCAGGGTAAACTGCTCACGAGAAGTCACCTCCTATCTTGTAAAGATCATTGAAGCGACCAGAAACCACCCTGAAATCAAGCTGGGCAGCAGTCCCAGAGGCAGCATTGCTCTTTACAATCTGAGCAGGGCGTATGCGCTCTCCAGGGGAAGGAATTATGTTCTGCCCGATGATGTGAAATATCTGGCGCCCTTTGTTCTGGGGCACCGGATGATTGTGACCCACTCGGCAGCTGCGGAAAAAAGGTCACCGTCAGACATCATTCATTCCATCTTAAAAAATACCGCGGTACCCGTTACCCTTGATCGTAAGGAGGTCATGACGTGCTGAAGTCAGCAAGTGCGGGGGGCCATGTTGTTTTAAAATCAGCAGGATCGGCTGTGCTGCTGGGATTAAGCGCAATTCCGGCATACTTCGCGGGAGGACTGTATGGATACTTACCCTGCCTTTCCTTGCTGGCACTCTATATATTGTCCACGCTCTACCTGTTGGTTCTTAAGAATAGCGTCTGCTTTGAAGCGGAAGCGGCAGATACCGTCTGCGGAAGGGGAGACTTGGTCCGCACTGCAATTCGGATCAATAACAATTCCAGGCTGCCTTGTATGAAGCTGCGAACGGAACTGTATGTAGATGGATTCTTGCCGGAAGAGGACACAGTCATCTCCGAGACGATATCCTTAGGTGCAAAACGCAGTACAGAATTTGTCATTGCTTCAGAAATGAAGCATATTGGAGTATATGGGGCAGGGATCCGGAATTTGCGGGTTTATGACCTGACGGGCGTTTTTTTCATAAACATAAGAGGGGGAAGGAACTTCCGCATTACAGTTCTGCCAAAGGTTTCGGGTTCACAGAGGATATGGCTGGATCAGCAGCACCTTACAGAAAGTCAGAATGTACAAAAGACCGCCGTCAGCGACGGCTTTGATTACACCGGTGTGAGAGAATATGCTTTGGGTGATTCCATGAAGCGCGTGCACTGGAAGCTGTCAGCCCATTCCTCGGCTTATATGACCAAGATCACCGAAAGCAGCAGAAGAAGCGATCTGGCGGTTATGATCGACCTTGCAGCCACCATTGATCCGGCATCCATCACTGGCCTTGCAGCAAGCATTGGCTCAGCAGCTATGTCCCGGGAACGCAAATCTTTGCCGGATATTTATGACTGCCTCATTGAGACCGCTCTTTCATTGATCGAGCAGGCTGAAGCCAGGGATGTAGAGTGCTCGCTGCTTTTCGTAGGACGGGACAAGGAACTTGTTCGGGTCTGCCCCAAAGGGGAAAAGGATTATCCTGAACTGATCCGCATGCTTCCGTTCCTGTTTTGTGAGAAAAATACCAAGGCAATGGACGGGGCGGGGATTCTCACGCAGGAGAAACACCTGGGAAACAGAAGCAACAATCTGATTCTTTGCACTTCGCAGGTAACAGAAAGCCTCGCATGGGAGCTGATACAGGCAAAGAAACAGCAGAGAAATCCGGAGTTGTATTATATTCTTCCTCCGAAACCCGCAGGCGAAACAGGCCATAATAAGAATACGGAAGATATGCATAACGAAAGTTCAGTAAAACACAAAGAAGCTCCAATGAATCATAATAACCCTGTATATCATAAAAGCCGCAGCATCTTTGAAAGGCTTGACGAGCAAGGAATACGCTATCAGTTTATAAGTAGTCAAAGTGGAGATTGTCAGAAATGAGAGAGAAGACACCGCAGGATAAAAATTTCTCATGGAATGAAAAAAGGCCTTGGACCAAAAGAATGTTCCCGGATTGGCTGCTGTGCACAATGGTATGTGCAGCCCTTACCGGGACAATCCTGGCCGGATTTGACGGGAGTGATCCGCTGCTGTCCAATCCTGCGGCCATTGCAGGAATGTCTCTGCTGATCATCGGAATCCTGGAAGCACTGCAGAGATTTGGAAAGGGAAATCTTGCCGTGATACTCATATCGCTTTTATCGGTACTTGGCGTTTTTTTGACATTGTTTCATAACAATGAAGCCTCTGTTTTTGAACTATCCGTAAATTATCTTGGCATAATGGATCAAAACCCCAATCTTTTTCCGGCGGTTACCATGCTGTCCGCAATCCTTGTCTTTTGGACGGTCAGAACAAGAGTGGGTATTTGCCTGCTTTTCCTTGGAGGCTCGTTTCTCAGCGCTTTTTTTGATGTGCTCGGATATCCGATCTCAGCCCGGGAGCTGATTCTATTTCTGTCAGGATGCCTGGCACTCTGGTTTTTACGGATAACACAAGAGACGACGCAGCAGAATACTTTGCCATGGAATTCCATGCTTCAAATTGTGGTGACTGCCGCTGTGATCATATGCCTTGCAGCAGGACTGTTCTTCGGTGCAGTCAGACCGCTTTCGCCTTCCAACGCAAAAGATGAGCTTTCCGGGAGACTGATGAATCTGCCGCTTATGGAGCAGCTTGGCATCGTTTCGACAAAAACAATTTATACGGATTCTCCCATCCCACCTGAAATCAAAAAGGAGCAGCAACAGGAGGAAAAGAAGAAGCCGGATGAGGAGAAAAAAGCAAGTGATCGAAAGGAAATGGGAAGAATCGGGAATGACCTGAACCTGGCAGCCGCAGCGGCTGTTACCTTTAAGGCTGCCGCAAAGGCGGTATGGGTGGTGGTGCCGGCTCTGATCTTTCTTATGGCAGCAGCCGTCCCTGTTCGGAGAATCCTAAGAAGGCGCTGGTATCAAAAAGTCCTGACGGGAAGCAGGGAGCAAGGTGTGGAATTGCTCTACGCTTACTTTCTGAAACGGCTTGGACGGGTCGGACTGAAGCGGCCGCAGGACATGACTCTGTCTGAATTTGCCGAGGACGCAAGAGAGGCTTTAAAAGACTTTGCTGTCTATGACGCAGATTTCATGCGCTTGACGCACATCTATCAGGGCGTAATCTATGGAGGACAAAGGGTATCCGAAAAGGAGTTCGAATTGTTTCAGGACTTTTATATGGTATTCCTCAAAAATCTGAGAGGGAAAATAGGCTGTATGAAATACTTATTTGCATATTTTGTGCTTTGATGCAGTTACGGAGAAGTGTGTGGTGAATGGAACCTCTTCAATTTGAGGAGCCATTCACTTTTTTCTTTTTGTCAGAAGCTCCGTCGCGTATGATAGTCTGGAGCGGTGCTTTCTGTTCTTTCATGTTTGCAACAATGCTTCCTGTTTTTAATGTCTGGAGCAGTGCTTCTTGTTTCTGTAGTGCTTGACATGCTTGAGAAGTGTTTTGCATTGATGAATATCTTAAATAATTTCACATTAGGTGAAGAATTTTCTCGAAAGCAGTGTTTATTATTGTGAAAGGGGTGATGGAGAATGGATGACCGGGAGATTCTCACTGGGCTGAAAAGGCGTGACGAAGATGCCTTCGCAGCGTTGCTGGACAAATATATACGATACGTAGGAGCTGTGGCTGTAAAGACCTCCGGGAATCAACTTTCCGTTGAGGACATTGAGGAAATCTGCTCTGATGCTTTCGCAAGAATTTGGTTTGCGTCGTCTTCCATAGAGATAACCGGAGAAAATTTAAAAGGGTATATAGGCATTACTGCCCGTAATCTAACGCTGAATGTACTCCGAAGCAAGCAAAGGATCTCCGCAGATCAGCTGGAGCAAGATATGGTACGCTGCCGCTCAGCAGAAGATTCAGCGGTATTGGGAGAAGATATGAAGGTGATTCAAGAGGAGATTCGCGCCATGGCTCCGCTGGATCGCGAACTCTTCGTCAGGAGATACTTCTACCTTGAGCGCGTTATGGACATTGCCAGGGACAAAGGGATGAATGAAAAAACAGTGAGCACCAGACTGATCCGGGCCAGGCGGCGGCTGCAGCTGGCTATCGATGAAAGGGGGATTTGATGTGGAGAAGAAGATGATCGATATCATGGGGGAACTGGACGGTGTATTTGATGAAATAGAAATTGATCCAGAGGCTGAGGAAGATCTTTGCAGGGGGCTTCATTTGGATCGGGTGATTGCAGAGGCACAAAGAAAAGCGGGGATTCAGGGGAACGTGCAGGCAGAAGATGGGGGGATACCGGGAAATATACAGATAGAAGCAGGGATTCGGAGGAACAGATCAATAGATGAAACACGTTTTGAGGAGCGAAAGTCTGTGGTTCCAAAGTTTGGAAAGTCAATGAAATGGGTCGCCTGCGCAGTAGCAGCGGTGGCGTTACTAGGGGGATCGGTTGCTGCAGCGCAGAACCTGGATGCTCTTCACTACTTTCTAAGAACAAAAGCTGAGATTCCGAAAGGGGAAATTACCAATGTCGGGCAAAGTGCAATCAGCGGCGGGGTGAAGATGACGGTGGAGAGCGTCCTTGCAGGCGAGAACGATTTCGTGACACTCTTAACCTTTGTACAAACAGACGGAAGTGCTTTTCCGGAAGGCACAAAATTGTATCGGGTTCGGCTGAATACGGAGGATAAGGGTGTCGTTCAATCTGTCATCGGTGTTCGGATGTCGGAGGACAGGAAGCTTCTGAATGCTTTTATTGAGAGCTCAAGTATCACCTCAATGCTGAATCAATCCATTGGAGCTGAGGTGCAGGGGATTTATACCGAAGACAGGAGGGAGCTGGAGGAGGACATTTCTTTATCCGGCTGCTTTGCAGCGAGACCCATACGAATGGATATTCCAGAGGAATTAAGAGCCACGTCATGGGCCGAAACCATCATTCCTGCCTTTGAAAAGGAACTCATAGAACAGCAGGGTCTTTTTTTCGATTCTATATCCCTGAAAGGAGAGAAAGAGGGATTTTCTTTTGCAGGAGTGGGGTTTCTTGATGGAAGGCTAAGTATTGCTACATACTACCCCGAAGGCGATGACAACGACCCTCTGGCATATCTTCGTCCGGAAGCAGAGATCAATAAATTAAAGGACAGGAGAACCGGCGCCGTTTATGAAGGCTCCTTACAACGGGGGCTGGACTCTGCAGTTTCCGGAAAACAGATGCTCCTTGCAGATTTTGAGGGACTGCAGGAAGCAGACCTCCCTTATTTAGAACCAATAGCAACCTATACCACCAGAAATATTCTTGAGAAGGGACCCTGGAAGGTTTCCTTTACCGTGAAAGATCAAGGAAAAAATCTGACACTGCATCCGGATCTCACCATTGATCTTCACTCAGAAAAAGCCGTGCTGACAGAGGCGAATATTTCCTTGCTTGGAGGATATGTGATCGGACAATGGAGTGACTCTGAAAAAGTAGGGCTTCCGGAGAATTATTCCACAAAGCTCAGAGCGGTAACGGAGGATGGAGAAATTCTAAAATTTAAGATATCCGGGGCCAGCAGTTACGTGGATCAGGGGGGGAGAAATTGCTTTAAATTCAATTACAACTTGTTTGAGAAGGAAGACGATAAGAATAGAGTTCTGCTGCCCCAGAACAAGCTGGAATCCATAAAAACAATTATATTGGATGATCACGAATGGAACATAAAATAGTAGCCTCTGAATTGTAAAATGAAGGTTTTGCTGAAATATCATCCACGAAGAATAACAATAGCCTCCTCGCTTCTTGCATTAACAGGATACGGGGAGGCTATATTTAAAGATTCACCATAGTTCGTGTGCATACTTAATATGGATACGAAGGATGCATACTGGATAAGCTTACTTATGGAACAAACGATTTCTTTATTTCATTACCTTTACTGCCATGGATTTAAAGATAGCATAGAGCTCGTCCCCTGTTTTGATATTCATCTCTTTGAGAGAGCGGCTGGTGATCAGGACGGTCAGTGGTATTCCAACGTCAAGAGTCACCCTGGCGCTTTTTTCATCCACGGCGATGCCCGTGACGATTCCTCTGAGCATATTTCGGGCACTGCTGACGATAGGACCGGCACTCAAAATAATGTCTTCGGGGCGCACGGCGACCTTAACCCTGCCCTCCAGCTCCGTTGCCACGCTGATTTTCACACTACCCGTTAAAGCGTACTGGTCACCATCCTCCCGGATGAGATCTGCTTCATATACATTCTCAGACCGTTTTGTGCTCATAAAGTATAGCTCAAGCTGGGATTCAGATACCCGTATGCTTCGGCCGATATGATGGGCTTGAATATCGCCTCTTTTTATCATTTCATAAACCGTATACTTGGACAGCTTCAACTTTCCGGCAAGCTCTTCCGGTGTATAAAGGGTTTCCTCGCGCATCACAGTGCACCTCCTTTTAATTGGGATGATACTATTATAATGGCTTCTCAGAATGAAATCAATGGAAAGCCGACACCTCAGAACCAAAGATGCTCGCCAGCCAGATACTGCAGTCCCTATACTGCATCCTGCAATTCAGTGCGGAATCTGGCGGTTATTCAGAAAGAATTCTTTACTTGTATTGAGGGTCAGCGTACAATGGAATAAGAATTAGTTTGGTTTTCTTTCATCCAGTTCGATTGAATCGGATTAAAAGGTGTTTTAATAAGAGGAGACGCAAAATGAAGAGACAGAGCAGCAGGACATTTTTAACGGTATTGATCCTAATTCTCACCACTGCAGGAGTTTTTTTCGGATGCAGCGGTGGTAAAGGAAACGAAAGCCCAAAAAACGGTAGTTCATCAGACCAAAAGATTGAAATAAACGTATCTGCTGCGGCAAGCCTGACAGACGCGCTGACAGAAATTCAGGCAGAATATGAAATGCAGACCGATGTTGGGATCCTGTTCAATTTTGCTGCTTCCGGCGCACTTCAGAAGCAAATTCGGGAAGGAGCGCCCTGCGACCTGTTTCTCTCTGCTTCAAAAGAACATATGGATGCCTTGGAGGCGGAAGGGCTGATTTTTCCGGAGACGAGAACAGATTTGCTCGGCAATGCCCTGACACTAATTGTATCATCAGAGCAAGCAGAAAATGTTACGAGTTACGAAGATCTTATAAAACCCGGGCTGACAGGAATCTCCATCGGTACACCCGAATCTGTCCCAGCGGGTAACTATGCAAAACAGGCACTCCAGAATCTAAAAATTTGGGACAAAATAGAGGACAAGCTGATCTATGCCAAAGATGTCCGGCAGGTACTCGAGTATGTTGACACGGGTAATGCGGACTGTGGCCTTGTTTATAAATCGGACACGCTTGCTATGAAGACCGGGATTGTGGTCATGGATCTTCCCGAAGCAAGCCATGATCCCATCGTATATCCTGCTGCACTGATCAAGGATTCCGGGCAGGCGAAAGCCGCCACGGAGTTTTATCAGTTTCTGAAGACTGATTATGCAGCCGGTGTATTCGAGAAATATGGATTTACGGTACTTTGATCCGCAGCTTGAGGAAAGCACTTGATGAAAGCCGGCGAGTATGAAGTAGAGAAATGCCGCCGAGCATCAGATAAATATTCAATCAACAGGCGTAAGGAGGCTGAAATGCTGTCACCCATTCTGCTTTCATTGAAAATAGCAGCCATCGCTACCATATTTTCATTTCTTTTGGGCGTATTCTTTGCCTATGTTATCAATAAAAAAAATATTCCCGGCAAGAATCTGTTGGAAACTCTGCTGATTCTGCCTATGGTACTGCCACCTTCTGTATTGGGGTACCTTCTTTTGATTTCTTTCGGCAAGCGGGGCCCCATAGGGGAATTCTTGCTGGATCACTTCCAGATCCAAATTGTCTTTACTTGGGTAGGTGCAGTTATTGCTTCCTGCATTGTATCCCTGCCTTTAATGTATCAGAATGCGAAATCAGCACTGATTAGTCTTGATCCTCTGTATGAAAGAGCGGCAAGGACGCTGGGCAGCAGTGAATGGAAAATTTTCATAACAGTGATTTTCCCTTTGGCCTGGCCCGGAATTATCAGCGGCATCGTGCTATCATTTGCCAGAGCCATCGGTGAGTTTGGAGCGACGCTGATGATTGCAGGAAACATCCCCGGAAAGACCCAGACAATCCCCACCGCCATCTATTTCGCTGTGGAGTCAGGAAATACGGAACTGGCCAACCGGCTGGTATTGATTATGACTGTATTCAGCTTTCTTCTGATCTTTTGCCTGAACGCCTGGTTGAAGAAAAAGAACTATATCGGCAGACAAAGCTAGTGCCTTGACAGACTTAACTTTTGCTTTAATCTTGCCAAAGTTTTTATCAGCGCTTGACCTCAAATATAAATCTGCCAGGGTACTGGAGCGTGTGCAGCGGAAAAGGGGAGACGTTTGTATGGAGTTTAGAATCATAAAAAAACTAGATCATTTTGAAATCGATGTCGACTATCAATTTGATAGCGGAATCCTCACGGTTCAGGGAGAATCCGGTGCTGGGAAGACTACGCTCTTAAACTGCATTGCAGGGTTAACCCTTCCCGATGGAGGGCGGATTGTGCTGGGTGAAAAGGTTGTCTATGATCAGAAGCAGGCAATCGACGTTCCTACAAGGCTGCGGGCCATAGGGTATCTTTTCCAAAACTACGGTCTGTTTCCTAATATGACGGTCCAGCAGAATATTGTTTATGGAATCAAGAATAAAGAAGAATATAGAGATAAGATGAAGCGGAGAGAACTGCTGCAATATGCAGATTATATTATGGAAACTTTTGGGATCGCCCATTTGAAGACAAAACATCCCAACCAGATTTCCGGAGGAGAGAAGCAGCGTGCAGCACTGTCCAGAGCAATTGTTACGAAGCCCAAGCTGCTTCTGCTGGATGAGCCCTTTTCCGCGCTGGACAGCAGGACGAAAGAAATGGTATATCAGGAGTTCGCAGCATTTAAGAAAGAATTCAAAATTCCAACCATTCTGATTACCCATGATACGGAAGAAGGCAGGCTCTTTGCAGACAGAAAAATCCTGATGAAGGATGGTAAGATTGTAGAGGAGGATTGAAGCTCCTCTTTTTTCGCTTTGGTACCTATGATATAATGAACACAAACATAGGAAAAAAATCAAAGATTTTTAGGCTAGGTGTTCATTGTATCGGTGTGAAGCAAATCGGAGCGGCGATTTGCACTTATGATATAATGAACACAAACATAGGAAAAAAATCAAAGATTTTTAGGCTAGGTGTTCATTGTATCGGTGTGAAGCAAACCGGAGCAGCGGTTTGCACTTATGATATAATGAACACAAACATAGGAAAAAATCAAAGATTTTTAGGTAAGGTGTTCATTGTATCGGTGTGAAGCAAACCGGAGCAGCGGTTTGCACGTATAATATAGGCTGGGATTGATATGAAACAGAGTGAGCGGAATAAAAAAATCGCGGGAATCATCCTTGCAGCGGGATATTCTTCCCGCATGGGGGCTTTCAAACCTCTATTGCAAATAGGCGATCGTTCAGCGGTTGAATGGATTGCGGATACATATCACAGTTTAGGAATTCATCCTGTGATTGCGGTTACCGGGTATCAACGCGAACTTCTGCAGCTGCTCCTTGAAAACAAAGGAGTCAGAGAAGCTTACAATGAGGGATATGATCAAGGGATGTTTTCTTCAATTCAAACAGGTGTCAGGGAAGCACTGAAGGTATTTCCAGACGAGCCTGAAGGGTGTTTTCTCATGCTGGCAGACAGTCCTCTCGTATCGGCGAATGTATTAAAGCAGATTATGGACAAGCACAGGGAAGTGTCGGATTCCTTTATCGTGCCATGTTACCATGGAAAAAAGGGACACCCTCTGTTTATTCCTTTTTGCTTTACAAAAGAGATTCTGGACCATGGAGGCGACGGCGGGCTGAAAGCGATTACAAACCGCCATGAGGATCGGACGATCAGGCTTGAAGTTGGTGATGAATCCGTTGTTCTGGACATGGACACTCCAGAGGGATATCAGGAACTGCTTGATTATTATGAGGAACGCTCTTCTTATGCACAACATATGGGCCTGGAATGGGAAGCTGCGGGTGCGGCTGGATCTTTTGGGGAGGATGACAGCTTGAAACTTATGCTGGAAGGAAAGCGGCTGTTCCTAATCAGGCATGGAGAGATTCGTCAGCACAGGGAAAAGATTTTTCTGGGACAGACTGATGTTCCGTTGTCTGAGAAAGGAAGAGTTCAGGCGAGAGAAGCGGCAGAGGAGCTATTGAACAGCAAGGCAGAGCCGGTGCATATTTATTCCAGTGATCTTCTTCGAGCAGCAGAAACCGCAGAAATTATTCGGAACCGGCTGATGGAAGAAAAAAGAGAGACGCAAGTTACAATTACCTTGGAGAACAGACTGAGGGAAATGGCCCTTGGTAAATGGGACGGGTGTTTTATCCGTGAGATCATGGAACAATACCCCGAAGAATATAAAAAACGAGGAGAAAATCTTCTGACCTATAAATTTGACCATAACAGTGAAAATTTCTATGATTTACAATATCGCGCTGTAAAAGGGCTGCGAAGGATTTTAAAGCAGGAACGGACCATGGCAGACGAAAGCAAAAGACGGGATGAAGCACAGGATATCGTGATCGTATCTCACTGGGGTGTGATCAATGTGATTTTGTGCAGGCTTCTGAACGTGCCGCTGGAAAACGGTGTAAAACATCCCGTTTCAAATGGAGGAATCATCGCTCTTGATTTCAGGAAATAAATTGTAAAAGGAGAAGCGTTATGAAAGAAGTTTCGGTATTTGATGCGGTGGGTATGGTTTTGGCTCACGACCTTACTCAGATTATCCCGGGAGAGTTTAAAGGACGGAGATTTAAGAAGGGGCATGTGATTGCTTCCGAGGACATCGAAGTATTGCTCAGTATGGGAAAGCGGAATCTTTTCGTTATTGATAAAGAAGAGAAGGATATCCATGAAGATGAGGCAGCTTCCAGAATTGCAACAGCAGCGGCTGGAGCTGGAATCCGGCTGGTTGCACCGGGTGAGGGCAAAATAGAGCTGGTTGCTGAATGTGATGGACTGCTGAAAGTGAACACTGCTATGCTAAATCAGCTTATTGATCAGGATGAAATCATGTTTGCATGCATTCACGAAAATCAGCTGGTGAAAAAAGGGCAGAAGGTTGCGGGAACAAGGGTAATACCACTGTTTGTCAACGAGAGTATCGTTGCGGGAGCGGAAAAGGTATGTCAGAACGGAACCTTGATTGAAGTTCGGCCGTTGAAAAAGCTAAAAATAGGCCTTGTGACCACTGGAAGTGAGGTCTACACCGGAAAAATAAAAGATGCCTTTGGGCCTGTTTTGCGGAAAAAATTCGGTGACCTTGGCAGCGAGGTAATCAATCAGGTTTTTGCGGATGACGATGAAGACATGATTGCTGACTGCATTAAAAATCTCATTTCGGAAGGCGCAGACATGATCGGTGTTACAGGCGGGATGTCCGTTGATCCGGATGACCGTACCCCTACTGGAATCAGAAGAGCGGGAGGTCATATTGTGACCTACGGAGCGCCTGTTCTCCCAGGAGCGATGTTCATGCTGGCGTACATCGGTAATGTGCCGGTTGTAGGCCTTCCGGGCTGCGTCATGTATAGCAGGGTAAGTATTTTTGATCTGATCGTACCCCGGATACTGGCTGGAGAGATTCCCACAAGGACTGATATCAAGAAACTGGCCCATGGCGGACTCTGCCAGACCTGTGAGGTTTGCACTTATCCAAATTGCGGCTTTGGTAAGGCGTATTAAAATCAAGCTAATCCGTACTAAAAAAACGGAATTATTTATCAGAGAATCCTGCCGGAAGAAGCGTATTCTAAAGGCAGGATTTTTATATCGTAGGAAATATCAGTCGTAACAGCAGAAAAACAGGTTGTTGAAGGGGTACTTGCCCATGTTTTTGGGAGACTAATAAATAGAAC
This sequence comes from Bacillota bacterium, assembly GCA_029239605.1. Taxonomy (GTDB): domain Bacteria; phylum Bacillota; class Clostridia; order Peptostreptococcales; family Anaerovoracaceae; genus Anoxybacterium. Next base: position 33,460 of record JARBUO010000014.1, read on the forward strand.
GTAAAAGAATGGTTAATTATTAGAAAATCTATTGATATTCGCATATAATAGGTGTATTATATGGTCTTGCCCTAGTAAATCAGAGAATATTTAATACTATTTCCAATATTAACTATGGACAATGATGATGTCTGTAAGCGGCGTTGACTGCAAGGAAGATAGCATTGCATTGTTTACAAATAAACTGTATTGTAATTTGGAAACAGTAAAATTGGATAAAAAGAAGTTGTTTGAGAGTGGAGGATAGACCCAATTAACAGGCTGAAAAATTATGTATAGACAGATTAAGAGATTTATTATAGGAAAACCACTGAAAAATGCGGCTTTAAAGGACGAAAAACTGGGGATTTTATGGGGTCTGCCCATTTTGTCTTCTGACGCCATTTCCTCCGTTGCATATGCCGGACAGGAAATGCTGCTGGTACTGATTCCCGCTGTAGGCATTGCTGCTTATGGCCAGATGTCAGTTTTGTCCTGGTGTATCATTGGACTGCTCACGGTTCTGATGCTTTCGTATCGACAGACAATTGACTGTTATCCCGGCGGCGGCGGTGCATTTATCGTTGCCAAGGAAAATCTGGGAGAGATTCCTGGTATCATCGCTGGAGCGGCGCTGGCGGTCGGATATATTCTTACCGTTGCGGTTAGTGTTGCTGCCGGAGTGGAGCAGGTTACGTCTGCCTTCAAATTTCTCCGCCCGTATAATATTATCATTGGAGTTGCGCTGGTTCTTCTGTTGATGATCGGCAACCTGCGAGGAACCAGAGAATCATCAAAGTTATTCGGAATACCTACGTATGCGTTTATTGCAGGGATTGTTACACTTATTGTTTACGGTCTTTTCAGGCTGCAGACCGGATATGTGCCGCGGCAGCCTAATTTAGCCGCACCCACCCAATCCATTACGCTGCTGCTTATGCTGAAGGCTTTTGCAAGCGGCTGTACAGCCCTAACCGGTGTGGAAGCGGTAAGCAATGCAGTGCCGAATTTCAAGGAACCGTCGCCGAAGTATGCCAAAACCGTGCTGCTTCTGCTTTGTCTGATTATTTTGCTGTTATTTTCGGGCACCTCGCTGGTTGCAAACTATTATCATGTCATACCGGGAGAAGAGGGAGCACTGCTGGTTTTGCTGGCGGAAGAGGTTTTCGGAGACAGCTTTATGTATTATTACATTACAGCCTCTACGTTTTTGATTCTGATTCTTGGGGCCAATACCGCATATTCAGGCTTTCCAATGCTTATTGCAGTAATGGCCAACGAAAAATATGCGCCAAAGCAGCTGAGCATGAGAGGCGACCGCCTAAGCTATACCAACGGCATTATCATGTTGTCCGTGGTTTCCATCCTGCTGATCGTTGGTTTTCGGGCCAATGTTACCTCCCTGCTGGGACTTTATGCCATCGGTGTTTTCATCTCCTTTACGCTGTCCCAGTCCGGAATGTTTATGAAGTGGGTGCGTGAAAAGAGCGGGAACTGGAGGATGAAATCCATTATCAACGGTTTTGGAGCTGCGATGACAGGGGTCGTCGTAATGATCATCGCCATCGCCAAATTCAGAGAAGGCTCCTGGATTGTTATCGTTTTGATCCCTTTGATGGTTTACCTTATAGATCGGATTCATAAGCATTATATTTCCGTAAAAGAGCAGCTGAAAATAGAAGAAAGTGAGTACGATGGAATCGATATCGAAAAGCTGAACTATGCCAACAGAATCATCGTACCAATCGAAAACGTAAATAAAGCCAGTGTTCGGGCATTGCGCTATGCAAATACCATCTGTGATGACGTTATCGCATTTTGTGTTGCAATTGACGAGCAGAGTGCAAAGGAGGTCAAGGCGAAATATGAGCGGCTGGGAACTGACATCCCGCTGGTTGTCAAGCTCTCGCCCTACAGAAAGGTAATCGATCCCCTGCTTCGGTTTATAGAATCGTCAGAGTATGATCGGGAAGCGGGTGATATGATCACTGTACTGCTGTCTGAGTTTGTTGTAAAAAAATGGTGGCATCGTTTTCTGCATAATAATACAAGAGCGTATATTGAGAAAAAACTCCTGAAGCATAAGCATATCGTCGTTTCCGTCATGCCGCTGCAGTTGAAGGATGATATGGATTATCTTGAATCTATAAAGAAGAAAAAGAAGGGGATGTAAATATGAAAGTGAATATCGGCGTAGAAATCGGAGCGAAATTTATCCAAGCCGGTATCGTGGATAAATACGGAAGGCTGCTTGCGAGAACAAAGGTTCAGTCAAAATATGAACGGGGCCTGGCAGAGATCGTTGAGGACGCGGCAAACCTGATTCATCAGCTGCTGGAGGACAAGGATTTTGATCTCAGAAGCGTAAAAAGTATTGGTGTGGCCTGTCCGGGCGTACCGGATGAAGAGAACAGTAAAATCCTGAAAACCTATATTCTGGGCCTTTATAACGCACCGATTAAGGATGAGTTTAAGAAACACTTTTCCAATATACCCATCTATGTGGAAAACGACGCACACTGCGCAGCGATTGCTGAGAGTGCATCCGGGGCTGCCGAGGATCTGGATTATTCCATCACAATCAACATTGGAACAGGGATCAGCGGAGGAGTGATCATCGACAACCGGTTATACACAGGATTGAACAATGCTGGTGCAGTTCTGGGGCATATGGTAATTGATAAGAACGGCAGACAGTGTTCCTGCGGACGAACGGGATGTTTTGAAACGCTCTGTTCCGCGAAAGCACTGATTGAAGATACCAAAGATGCAGCAGATAAGAATCCCGAATCTCTGATCTGGAAGGTTTGTGAGGGGGATTCGTCAAAGATTACAGAGCTTACGGCATACGAGGCCATGGATCTTGGTGATGAAACCGGGAGAGAAGTCTTTGACCGCTATGTGGATAACCTTGCCATAGCACTGACCAATCTTTCCAACATTCTTATGCCTGAGGTAATTATCCTATGCGGCGGAATTACCGGCCTTGGCGAGGAGCTGCTGAAACCTGTGCGGGAAAAGATGTATGGGTGGGTTTACAGCAGAGAGACAACACTGCCGGCATTGAAGCTTTCTGAGATGGGAAGCGCTTCTGTTCTGGTAGGAGCAGGCATGCTGGCAGCATATAAGAAAAAATAACAAAAGCCATCCCTTTCGGCGGGATGGCTTTCTATTTTCATGGAATAGCCAATTTAGCAGGATCGCTTTGCGTCTTTGCCAAACTGATGCATCAGCTGGTTAAACTTGTGTGTTTGTCGGACTGCCACTTCAGGATCAGTTCCTTAAGCGCGGATTCCATATCCTTAAGGGGAATTTGGTTGTAGTAAAAGATGAGTGCAGCGGTATCTCCGGGCAGTGTTTCGGTATACGTGGTGATGGGAAGCGTGCTGATTCCCAGTGCTGCGGCCTCCCCGCAGAGAGCAGCCGCAGTCTTCCCGCTCCGCACGCCAATCAGCATATTGATCCCAGAGGAGCTGTTGATCGGCTGAATAAAACCCGCACCCCATTTTGCGAAGATGGAGAGAACTGCCTGAAGCTTTTGCGAATACAGTGTCCGCAGTTTTTTAATATTGGTTTGATAAAGGCCTTTTGCCATATAGATTGCCAGTGTAAGCTGTTCCGTCTTAGAACAGGTTTGGGTATAATCTCCCTGAAACGTATCAAAGATTTCAGCCATATGAGGAGGCAGAACCATGTAGCTGATCTTGATCGAGGGAAACAGGGTCGAGGAGAAAGAACCCAGATAGACGACCCGCTGATGGTGGTCAAGACCTTGCAGGGAAGGGATTGGTTTCCCAAAGTAACGAAGCTCGCTGTCATAGTCATCTTCAATAATGATACTGTCATTTTTTGTTGCCCATTCTAAAAGCTCATACCGTTTCCCAATGGGCATGACATAGCCAGTGGGAAACTGATTGGAAGGGCTGACATATACCGCTGACTTAATATTTGCGGGAAGCTTTGAAATTTGTATCCCCTCTTTTCCCACTGCCGCCGTGGTAATGGCAAAATCCCGGTCGCGAAAGATGTTTCTGACCGGCAGATACCCCGGTTCTTCCACTGTTACATGCTTGATCCCCATCTTGGTCAAAATGGTACAAAGCTGGCCGGTTATCTGCTGGGTTCCGGCACCGATAACAATCTGGGATGGGGTGCATGTTACACCTCGCGCCTGATAGACATAACGCGAAATTTCTTTTCTTAAGGCGATCTCGCCCTTGGGATCTCCTTCTTTTAGAAGCGCCCATGAATACTCCGTCAATACTTGATTGATGCACTTTTTCCACTTGATAAAATCAAAGCAGGATGGATCATAATAACCTACGGATTTCGCATCGGAATTTGTCGGCAGTATCGGTAATAGAGAATGATCTTCAGCAAAGAAATCGTAATCCCTTTGGATTGTACCCATGCCTGCTGAGATCTGATTGACAAAATAGCCAGACTGTGGGCGGCTGTAGATATATCCCTCCACAAGGAGCTGGTTATATGCAAGCTCTACCGTGGTCAAACTAAGGCCAAGATCTTTCGATAACCGCCGCAGTGAAGGCAGCTTTTCCTCTGGCTTTACACTCCCATCCAGTACGGAATTCTTGATATATTGATATAGCTGATGGTAGAGAGGAATTCCTGACTCCTGACTCAAACTGGGAATAATCGCTTTCACCTTGCCCTCCTGTATCCATGTAAAAATTAAACAATTGATAACAGTTCCATTAAAAGTGCTGTAAATACTGTATAAACCTAAAACTGTATATTGATAAATAAAACGAATTGCATATTTAATAATGTACAATTCGGATGTATTATAATATAAGAAAAAACAATATGTCAATAGCTGTTCGTAAAACAAAATGCTTCGTTCGAGGCACAAGGGCGGTTGACGGTCAAGGAGTGTTCATTATGACAAACAAAGAAACAACGGATCTGAATCATGAAAAGACCATGAAACTTATATTAACCGGCTTAATGATGGCTTTAATTGTGGTTGCAACCATTGTAATCCCCATACCGGTTCCCTTTGGATCAGGTTATATCCATTTTGGTGATGCAATGATCTTTTTATCTGTGCTAATCCTGGGATGGCGGTACGGAGCGGTTGCTGCCGGTGTTGGTTCTGCATTGGCTGATTTGCTCATCGGTTATGCAATTTGGGCTCCCTGGACGCTTTGTGTGAAAGGTATCATGGGTGCAGTCATGGGTATTTTTCTGATGAAATCAATGAAGCGACAAGGGGTTAAAATTTTGGGAGTTCCCGTTTTTCAGCTTGTTGGTATGATTTTGGCAGGAATTATTATGGCAGCGGGGTATTATCTCGCAGAAGGGGTCATCTATGGAAACTTTATTGCGGCACTAGCGGGAATTCCCTGGAACGTTTTGCAATTTGTTGTAGGGACTTTTATTGCAACGCTTCTGGCAGCGGCGCTTTATAAAACACCTGCTGTGCGCTATTTCGCTTTCCGGCCTCTCTCAGAAACGGAAGACTCCAGGGAGTAATATAAAGTGATTGAGAATTGAAGGGATAGAAAAACATCAGAGGACGGGCAGTGTAAAAGACCGGCCAAGTCAGGTGATATTTTCTATCCCTTCTTTTTTGGCGATATTTCTGGCAGATCAGAAGAAGTACATAAAGAATCGGTAAATGGAATCAGGATAATTTCATTATAATTTTGATAAAATATAAGAAAGGGAAGAAATAAAGATTACAAAAATCTTCCACCCTAGATTGAAATGTGATATCTTTATAGAATCAACAGAGCTTCTTTGGTACAAACAGAAAAAGAACCAATAAGAAAAATATAGATTGCAAAAAGGGGAGATTATAAATGAAGGCACTCATATTGAGTATTTCAACGGGACAGGGGCATCATGCAACGGGGCAGGCAGTAGAAAATGCATTTAAGGAAAGAGGCGTTCAATGTGAAACTTTGGATGCTTACGAGTATATAGAACCGATTTTATCGGATCTGGTCTCCAAAGGATACCTTCTATCTACTTCCTACGCAAAGAAGATATCCTCAAAACTTTATGACATTGTCGTAAAAAAGAATAAACCATTGAAAAAATATTCTGTCCCCAAACTGACCAATGTAGTGTGGGCAAAAGATTTGAAGAGCTATATTGACGAAACAAAACCGGATGTGATTGTCTGCACCCATGTGCTTTCGGCTATTCTGGTCAATATCATGAAAGAACGTCATTGGGTGGATGCCATTACAGTGGGAATCGTAACAGACTTTACGGTTCATCCCTTGTGGGAAGAGGCAAGCCTGCTGGATTATTATGTGACCCCAAGTGATTTGCTGGAATTTCAACTGGAGAAAAAGGGTCTTGACAGTGATAAAATGCTTCCTATCGGTATTCCTATCAAGCCGCAGTTTTCAGACAGAACAGATCGTGTCGAAGCGAGAAGGCACTTGGGTCTTGACCCGCATATGCATACGATCCTCTTGATGAGCGGAAGTATGGGATACGGAAAAATTGATGAATCTATTGAGCGATTGGACAGTCTTAAGCTGGATCTTCAGGTGATGGTTGTCTGCGGAAACAACAAAAGGATGTATCGAAAAGCCAAAGAACTGAATACGAAGAAACGATTCGATGTTTACGGCTATGTGGACAATGTGGACCTCATGATGGATGCGGCGGATTGCATTATTACCAAACCCGGCGGTATTACCACTTCAGAGGCAATAGCCAAGGGACTCCCGATGATCATGGTCAACCCCATTCCGGGACATGAAATGAGAAACGCTGAATTTATGCTCAACAATGGACTTGCGCTCTATGCTACAAAGTCCTTTCCGTTGGATGAAGCAGTGTTTTCTCTGTTTCAGCATCCGGAACGCATTAATTATCTGAGATCTACCATTGAGATCTATGCGCGACAGAATTCAGCGCAGACCTTGTGCGATCGTCTGATAAAAGATTATGAGGATAAAAAACATAAGGCAGAGTAATTTTCTACGATCGTGCCCCCAATTTGGTTTCCGGATTGGGGGCAGAGTTTTATCCTGTACAATTCCTCTTGAGCTCCTATGAGGAACTTGCAGCCAATTAGATAAGCCCTTCCTTCACCAGATAATTTGCTGCGGGAATCTCTTCTTTCAGCAGCTTCATTGCAGGCTTGGTAAGAAAAATATTCTTTGTGTCACTGGTCTCTTTCAGACTACGTGCAATCATCAGTGTGATGGTTCTCTGATTGAGACTGGTCTTTGCTTTGACGAACCCCTCCAGCAGTTTGCCTTTAAGACTTCCGGACAGTGCATTCAGTTCCTTTTCCTTCTCTTGGATATGTGTGTCCACCGCGTTCTTTAAATGGATATTGTAGATGTGTTTTTTGTAGACGAACTCAGGGCTGAGTCCAAAAATTACACCGGCATTGTCTGCACCTCTAAGGCTTCTTCTGTCAAAATCGCCCTTCACAAAAGAAAAGAATCTTCCGTCGAAGGCGTCAAAAGCTTTGAAGGTATCAAGATACCCGAGGCGCATGATTCTTCTTGAATTGAACTTGTCAAAGATCAAAATGTTCCCAAGATCCCAGGGACACTGGATTACGCGAAGAGAATCCGCTTCTGCCATTCGCTTCTTACGGACAATTTCAACGGCAACCAAATCGACTGCAATAATATGGGTGGCGCCGTGATCAAGGGCAAGGCCAACGGGCAGATTATCGGTAAATCCTCCGTCGATATACTTTAGACTGTCTATCTCATAGCTTTTCATCATCGGAAATAAGGTGGAACTGGCTAAAATATAGTCTACCATCTTTCCGCTGGGAATTTGTTCTTTCATCAGTGATTTTGGTGTCATTGAGGGCAGCTCGGCGGTAATAAGACCGTAATCCGTTGTTGAGTTACGGATTGCCGTTTCATCGATATACTGTGTCAGAAGTGTCTTTAGCTTGCCGTTGTCAAGCCCGGTATTTGTGATCAGGTCCTTGATGTCGATGTCAAAGACCATTGACGTATCAATTTCCTTCCAAAGCGATACTGCCAGATCAAATGCGTCTTGCGCAATCAATGCGCCGTTAATAGCGCCAACAGATGAGCCGGTTACCAAGTCGATGCGGATACCAAGTTCTCTTACTGCCTGCCACACACCAACTTCGTATGCACCTCTGGCTCCTCCTCCGCCCAAGACCAAAGCAGTTTTTCGGTTTTCCATATATTCGTCCCCCTTGCTATGCGCCAAAGACCAGAGGCCCCAGCAGAGGCATCTTTTCTCTGAGCAGATTTGCAGATAAATAAACAAAATATAAGGCAAGCAGCCAGTAACCACCCCACTTGGGAAGCCGTTCTCTGCCAGACATTCCAAGAAAGAGAACCGATAAGATCATCAATGCCAGGAAGGGCAGCTGGAAAATCAGAAGGCTTTTTTCTCCAGACATGGGAATGGGAGAGATTATGGCTGAGATTCCCACTGCCTGAACAATGTTCAGGATACTTGCTCCAAGAATATTTCCGAGCCCTAAATTAGAGGCTTTTTTTCGTATTGAAGCGATTACTGTGATCAATTCAGGCAGAGAGGTTCCGATTGAAGTGAACACAACAGCGATCATAACTGCCGGCACATGAAAGATTTCTGCGATACGAATTCCGCTTTCGACAAGAAGGTTGGAACCAAGTAGGACCAGACCGATGCCCAAGGCGAAAAACACAATTTTTTTCGTCAGAGTTTGAGCAGATATATCGAAATCATTTTCGTGTTCATCATAAATTGTGCCTTCCGGCTGAGAATTATGGGTATCTAAATCACCTCGGATCATATGATCATCGACAATATCGTATTGGATATCAAAATTTATTATTTTTTTAGCTGCTCTGAAATTATGAATAATGTACAGAATAAAGAGGATCAAGAGGATAGCCCCTATGAGCCTGCTGACCTGTTGAAAGAGCAAACCTGCTGCGATCAGAAGCAAAAGGAGAAAAAGTAAAAAGCCGGAATTCTGAAGAAACGCGATCCGGTTATCAATTACCGGCCTGGTGAAAATCCACAGCACTGCCAGGATCAACCCGCTGTTGACTCCGATGGAGCCCAGGGCGTTACCCAAAGCCATGACCGGTTCGCCCATAGCAGCGGCGGCAGCTGAAACAAATGTTTCCGGCATGGTTGTGCAGATGCTGATTATGGTAGCACCGATAATCAGCGGCGGAACACGGAACACCTCGGCACCCCAGACCGCAGCATCAATAAACCATTCGCTGCCTTTGATCACCATGAGAAGTCCCGTGATAAAAAGGATAAAATATAAGAACTCGGACATGTGTTTCTCCTCTCATGAATTTAAGTATGTTACGTTCGAAATACCGTAGAAATCATTGTCGCTTGTTAAGGTTCCGGTTACGGTAAAAAGCAAATTTGAGTGTTGCAGAATACTAGTATGTGGATTATATCATAAAAAAATGCGAAATTCAAAGAATGGCTTGAACATTTGTTTGAAACCGGTCATAATAAGAACATAAGTTCTAAAGTGTGAGGAGGGGCGTGTATGGACACAACCTTAGAAAAGCTGAAGATTCTGGCGGATGGAGCGAAATACGACGTATCCTGCTCCACAAGCGGAGTTGACCGGAAAAACAATGGG
>JARBUO010000132.1 GCA_029239605.1 Bacillota bacterium
ATTCGCCGCTGATGTTTTTCACCGTTATGATCCATTGCTTCCTCCAGATCTTTTTCTATCATTATAGCAAATAATATCAAGAATACAGAGGAAAAGTTTTGTTATGAACATTGTTATGGATCAAAAAACAAAGAAATTCTTATGGCGGTGCACGTCATCAAGTAATATTTACTAATTAGCACAGTTATTGACACCAAAGATGCAAAGGTGCTAGACTTAATCATTAAGAGCATGAAGTTTTGATCATTTCATTTATTTCACATAAGAAGCTTATAAGGTAAAAAAGACCAGGAGGAGGTTGCAGATGGACAAAAAGAAATTACTTTTTAGCATGATCACTTTTGCAATTATCATTGGAGTGAGTTTTTTGTACATCAATGCCAGCCAACCAACTGCTATCGATTACAATAGCATGGTTCAAGTAGTTAATTCCATTGAGAATACTAGAGCGAAAGAGGTTGTGCTGGATTTATATTATGCCCCTGTTTATAGTACATCTACAACAAATGAAGAGAAAGATGGAGATCATCCAGAGACAGAGAACCAGCAAGTAGACGCAAATAATAATGAGGAATTTAAAGAGGAGATTAAAAAGTTATCAGTATTATCAGGTGCGGAGCTAGAGGAAGAAGTGAGAGAAATCGTTGAAAAAATAGTGAGCGAGAATCTAAAAAGGGACGATATCAGTTGGAATCCTGAATTTGTAGATAAATACGTAAAAAAATATTGCCCCGAATATTTACCAGTGATTGAAGAAAAATGATGGTCGTAGAAATCCAAGACAAATAAAACATACTATATAAATGGTTGGATTCGAAAACGTGCTGATGATGAATTATGGGGGGAATATGCTGAATAAAGAACTGATCAACAAAAGCATTGATTATATCTTGCAGCATCTTGAGGATGATATTTCTGTGGATGATGTTGCGAATCATTTCTTTTTTTCAAAATTTTATTTTTGCAGGTCATTCAAAGCGGTGACGGGTGAAAGTGTGTATGAATTTATTAAGCGCATGAAACTGGATCAAAGTGCTGTTGAAATCAAGCTGGAAAAGAAGAAACCCATTACCGACATCGGGATTAATTACGGTTATAGTTCATCAAATTATAGCACTGCTTTCCAGAAACATCACAATATTTCTCCTGCTAAATTTCGCAAATCAGCAGATGTAACCAGTATGACAAGCCCCTTTTACCCCGAAGGGCTTTCCGGCTTTGATACATTTGAAGGTTATGACAGTAAAATCAAAATACAAGAGCTCCCAGACTTTTTTGTGATCTATGAGCGAATTATCGGAAATTATGTTGAGCTGAAAGACAATTGGTTTCGATTTTTGGATCAATACAGTGATCATCTCAAAGTCGATACACTCATGATAGAACGGTTTTATGATGATCCCGCAATCACCAGCCTGAACCGCTGTTTATGCGATATTTGCATGACAATAGATGAAGCTTGTACACTTAAGAATGTTACGATGGTTAAGGGCGGCAAATTTGCTGTGTTTTGCTTTGATGGGAAAATCGAGGATATTTTCTGTACCATTCAGGGGATATTTAGCGTCTGGCTTCCCAACAGTGATTATGAAATGGATGGGAGATGCGGTTTAAACATCTACCGGAAAATAAACGAAGAAAGCGGATGCGTCATCATGGATGTATGTATTCCGATTCGATAAGGCAAGAATTCAGAAGTTTTAAAGCAGACTTTTTTCTATAATAAGAATTAGCCGGGACTGGTGATTCTTTCAGAAAATAGTCTGTTTTTATTTTGTTTTGATAAGGAGGCATGCAAGAAATGAATTATGCTGATTGAGTTAAACTCTGAGCTGGCAGAACGAGGAGTTAATGTTGTTAAGACTGTGGATATATCCATGCTGCATGCAAAGGAAAATCGAGGTTATCCATCGGCGATTTTAATCGGAATCGCGCTGAGCCCCGGTTATCTTGTTCGGCTGTCAAAGGAGAACAGCTTAGACGTTTCAGAGTTTTCGGAAAAGGAGGCTGCTGCAGATAAACTTGCAGAATGGGCGGCTGATTTTATCCGGCTGAAAGGATACAAAGCGTATGCTCAGTCAGAAAGCAATCTCATCAATGGATTTTATGATGTTGAGACGAAGGCTACACCTCTGCCGCATAAAAAAATTGCGATGTTAGCTGGATTAGGGTGGATCGGAAAAAACAATCTTTTGGTTACACAAGAGTATGGAAGTGCATTGTGTATGTGCAGTGTACTGACAAATGCACCATTGCCGATACCGTATCAACCCACCATACGGCCGTTCTGTGGCAAATGTAATGTTTGCAAGTATATTTGTCCAGCAAAGGTGATCCATGGCATGAACTGGGAAGAAGGTACTCATAGGGATTTGATTGTTGATGTATATCATTGTGAGACCTGCCTGAAATGCCTGGCTCATTGTGTCTGGACACAAAAGTATATAAAAAAGCATTTAGTAGTAGAAGGGAGTTAAAAAATGCAAAACGAGAAAATAAATATGGTTCATGGGGAAAGAGACAAAAACGAATATTTTGTGGGTTATTGCGAGGCTCAACTTGCGGATTCTCATTGTGAAGTCTCGTTTCCTATGTCAGTAATGTATCCTGTAGATCAGGAAAGCAAACTTGAAATGATTGGTCCGTTTCCTTTAGACATATCAATTAATGCACAACCGGCGGAAGGAAAATTTCCGTTGGTACTGATATCCCATGGAAGTGGGGGAGGAAACTTACTCTATAGAACGCTGGCCCACTATCTGGCACGCAATGGGTTTATCGTGGGAATGCCAGAGCATCCCTTTAATAATTTCAGCAATAATACGCTGGAGGGCACCGTAGAAAATTTAGAAAACAGGCCAAGACACATAAATATTGCGATTGAATGGTTCTTTGAAAGTGAAAACTTCGCGAGGATCATAAAACCAGATGCTATTTCAATAATCGGTCATTCTACGGGCGGATGCACTGCATTATCAATGGCGGGTGGCATACCAACCTCATTGCCAAGCGAATCGTTGGACGGAGAACCAAAAGAGATCATCGTAGCACATAAGAGAAAAATCAGTTCGCTTGTTCTGCTAGCCCCAGGAACGGTTTGGTTTCAGGCGAAAGGAGCACTAAGTGAGGTAGATATTCCAATCCTAATGATTGCTGCCGAAAAAGACCAATTTATTCAGCCTTATCAAGCACAAACTGTTTTGGATGGGGTGGCAGACCGAAGCAAAGTGGTGTATAAAATTGTTGAGAATGCCGGGCATTTCTCTTTCTTGAGCCCATTTCCTGAATTCATGATTACACCGGAATTTTTCCCGGCCCAGGATCCGCCTGGTTTTGATCGGCAGAAATACCATGATGAACTTAATCATGAGATACTGAATTTTCTACTTGCTCTTTAATTTCGATGAAAAAATTAGATATGAGAGAATGCTGCTGAGGTGTGGGATCGAGAATGGTCGTAACAGATGTGGCTGACAACAAGTTTGAGCCCAACAGGAGAACCACACGAGCGGAGTTCGCTGCAATCATCATTAGAGCACTAGGTCTCAAACCTGGGACAGGCATGAGTAGTTTCAAAGATGTTCGCGTATCTGATTGGTATTTCGAATCCATTCAAACCGCTGTGTCATATGGGATCATTAAGGGATATAACGAAGAAACCTTTGCGCCGAACACCACGATTACCAGAGAGCAGGCAATGACGACAGTATCGCAAAATGCATTAAGGCAGGTGTGGCATCTGGCAGAGGCAACAATACCCTTGCGCCAAAAGCTTATGTTACACGTGCAGAGGTAGCAGCAATGGCAGAGCGACTGCTGCAAAAGTCGGATCTGATATAATTTAATCGTAAAAATGCCATGTGAATTAATAAAAATCTACTGTCATTAGACGGAGTGAGATCACAATCGTTTAAGGGAGCCATAACTTTTTCATCTGAAAAGTTGTGGCTCTTTTTTTAGCTTCGGGAATGTATGCCTACAGGAAAAGATAAACATTATAAAGCTTGGGTGCCAAAACTAGATATTCGAGGTGTGCTTTTAACGTCTTTACATTTAATATATTGATTAACGCTTAGCATTAACGTAGTATGTAAATAGTTAGAATAAAAAGGCCACTGGCAAAATGCTGAAGCGCCAGCCCAGGAGAAGAAAATGGGGGCGTAATCCCATGCTCTGCTCACGGTTATGGTCTGCATGCTGCGTGTTACGAAAGAAACGATGGAGGAATTACTTATGAATATACAGATATTTGGAAAGTCGAAATGCTTTGATACAAAGAAAGCGGAGAGATATTTCAAAGAGCGTGGAATCAAATATCAGCTCATTGACCTTCTTCAAAAGGGAATGAGCAGAGGGGAACTAAATAGTGTGAAACAGGCAGTAGGAGGATATGAAAATCTAATCGATCCCGGCTGTAAAGATAAACAACTATTGGGATTGATCAAATATCTTAGAGAGGAAGATAAGGGTGAAAAAATCCTTGAAAATCCCAAGGTAATAAAGACACCGGTTGTCCGGAACGGAAATAAAGCGACGGTTGGCTATGAAGCTGAGATCTGGAAAAGCTGGGAATAGGATAAGCTGGATGGACAGAAACAGTCGGCAATAGAGAAGGGCTAGATCGGGATAGGCTGGCAATAGAGAAAGGGCTAGATCGGAGATAGGCCGCCAATAAGCACAGAAAGGGGACGTCCGATGGCAAAAAATGATAACATGCTGGCAATTTTATGGATGCTTCATTCAGGCACGAAAATAACTGCAAAGCAAATTGCTGAAAAATTAGAGATCAATATACGAACGGTTTATCGCTATATTGATTCGCTCTGCGCCAGCGGAGTACCAATTGTTTCAGATACAGGACAAAACGGCGGATATCATTTACTGAACAACTTTATTCAGGCGCCTTTGTTCTTCGATATTGAGGAACAAAAGGCTCTGCTTCATGCGGCTGTATTTGCAAGCGAGGCGGGGTATCCTTTCAGTGGATCGTTAAACAGTGCTGCGCAAAAGCTGAAGAGGTATACAAACAGGGAGCAGGAAAGCATCCTTAATCGTCACTTAGTTGGTTTTGAGGTAATAAACCGTGATATTTCCCAGTCTGTGAAACGGATCCTGGAAGAACTGGAGCGGGCTGTGGCAAATGAGCATTCCATCGAAATCGAATATCGTACAAGCAGGGAGGAACAATCCAGGTCAAGAGTGATTGACCCGTATGGAATGTTCTATTGGAACAATAAATGGTATGCCGTTGGATATTGCCATCTTCGACAAGAAATCAGAAGCTTTCGGGCCGAACGGATCCTTCGCATTCAGCCGACACAACTGGTGTTTCAGAGACCGAATGATTTCTCGGCCAAAGAATTTTTCTTACAAAATATGTTGCCGGGTTTTGAACGCAAAGAGGATGTAGTTACTTTAATCATCAGCGGCCGTTCGGAGACTTTGGATGATTTGTGCATTCATTGGTTCTTTGGCCATCATTTGAAAGAACGTACGTCAAATCAAGCGGTTTTTTTACTTGATGAGAAAGCACTTCATGCATATGTGCCGTATTTTCTTTTCTCTTACGGAAAAGCCGTTCAAGTGATTGAACCACAGGGCTTAAAGGAAAGGCTCCGCTCTGTGGCAGCCGAATTGATGGAATATTATCAGTTATAACAGCTTCCCTGACAGCAGTTGTCAGGGAAGCTGTTATATTATGATGATAAGGCATCGTTGTTATGCTATGTTCGAATAAAAACGTGGACTTATTTGAACCAATACGATACCAGATCAAATTGGAGAATTTCACTTGATTTATTAAGGCGGAGGATAAGGTATGAATCAAAATGTTGTATATCTTTATGTATTTGATACAATGGCAGATTGGGAAATCGGCTATTTGACTGCGGAACTGAATTCCGGAAGGTATTATAGAAAAGGTTTCACTCCATCTAAAATCATTACAGTTGCAACACAAAAGGCACCTGTTCTAACAATGGGTGGCCTGAAAGTATTGCCAGATGCCACACTGGATGGATGCAGTTTCGAGAATGTAGATGCCCTGATTTTACCCGGCGGAAATACGTGGACTGAAACCGTTCACGATCCTGTCTTGTCAAGGGCAGAGCAGTGCTTAGAGAAGGGAATCATTGTAGCCGCCATTTGCGGTGCGACTTTCGGCCTTGCTCGAAAAGGACTGATGGATGCAAGACTGCATACAAGCAATGATCTGGAGTATCTTAAAATGATCTGTCCGAATTATAAGGGAGAGCAGTACTATGAGCAGGCCCCTGCCGTAACGGACGGAAAGCTGATCACTGCTTCCGGAATAGCTCCGCTGGAATTTTCTGCTCATGTCTTGAAAGCACTGGATATGTTTTCTTCAAAGACTTTAGAGGCTTGGTACAACCTTTACCATACACAACAATCCAATTGTTTCAATGAGTTGATGAACTCGATCCAGTATTAAGGTTAAAGGATTGGATATTATATGGAATGAAAGAGTTGGAAAACATTGAAGTAAATCGTTGTTCATGCAGAAGAAGAGAGCGTTCGAAGAGTAAGAGCATGGGCTGACAGCTTCAAGCGCGCAGCGAAATAAAAGCAATGGTATTTTTAAAGGAAAGTAGCCCTTAGGGGGTTTACTTTCCTTTTTTGCAACGTATAATGTAGTTGTCATGAAGTACGAATTGGAAAAAGGAAATGGAGGTAAGGACTGAATGGTAATTGTTTATGAATCCAAAACTGGCTTTACAAAGCGATACGCCGATATGCTTGCTTTGAAAACCAGGTTGAAGGTTTTCCCGGTGAAGGAACTTTCAAAGGTTAGTAAAGACGAGGAAATTATTTTTCTCGGTTGGATGAAAGCAGGGAAGATACAGGGCCTTGATAAACTGCGGAATTATAATGTAAAAGCTGTTTGCGGATCCGGAACCGGACGAACTGCTGAACCCAGTGTTGAGGCAGTTGTTGCAAGGAATAAGGTAGAGGGATTGCCATTTTTCTACATCCGTGGCGGATGCTACCCTATAAAAGAATTAAAGGGTATGGACAGAATCTTGCTGTCAATGTTTCTTAAGATGTTGAAAAATCGTAAAGACAAAGACGAAAACATTGAAGAAGCGATCAAGCACATAGAAGGTGGGTTTGATGGTGTTAAGGAAGAGAATCTCCTGCCTGTTTTAGAATGGCTGAAGTGCAATACAGAGCTGTGAGGGGTGATTTTATGGATTATAAGAAAGCTGCTTCCTACTGGACCGAAAAGGACGCATTGGCGGTCCGTCTGGACCCTGACCTGCTATTGAACGAGATGGAAAAGTTCATTTTAGCCCATAATACCTGTGCCTTGGCCACCGGCTGCGGTGATTTTGTTCGCTGCACTCCCATCGAATATAATTACAAAGACCGCAAATTCTGGATGTTTTCAGAGGGTGGGCTAAAGTTTCAAGCGCTTGAGAACAACAAAAACGTGTGCCTTGCCATCTATGACCACTATGTCGGTTTCGGCCAATTAGGCGGGATGCAAATCTCCGGCACCGCTGAGATTGTAGAGCCATGGACGGATGAATACATGGATTTGCTGGCATTTCGAAAAATTCCTGTCGAAAACATGAAAAGGCTGCCGGTTACAATGCACCTGATTAAAATTACACCTGATCGTATTGACTTTCTGTGTTCGGAATTCAAGAAGAATGGTGTCGACCCTCGTCAGCATTTAGACTTTACCATTTAGTTAGTTTTCAATTGCATTATAAGATTGAATTTACTTTAATTTTTTCCGGAGATCGGGTTCTATCTTAATTATCTTTAGAGACTGGTTCCTCCATTAATTGCTCTTCTTCATTGTGGAAGAGCTTTTTAAATGTAGCGCCAAAGGTTTCATGTTGTATTTCTCCTGCATCAAATTTCAGAAGTTTAAACGTTGTCTGGACACAAAAGCCAATGGCAAAAGCGGATAGTATGGTTCCAAAACCAACCATTCCGCCAAGCATCCAACCAGCAAATACCGCAAGAAGTTCAATGGTTCCGCGGCAGACCCCCACCGACAGTTTCGTCTTTCGGGTCAGAGCTACCATGAGACTATCCCTGGGGCCTGCGCCAAAGGCTGATCCAATGTAAAAATAGGAGGCGAGGGCAATGATAAACAGACCGATTATCAGCATGATGGTACCCAGTACAAAGTTGCCTGCCTGCGGAATAATAGAAAGGCGGAGAATCAGATCGAGAAAAATCCCAATCAGCACCATATTCAAAATAGTGCCAAGCCCAAGCTTCTCTCCAAGCAATACTGCTACAATACCAATGACTGCTCCTGCTATAATGGAAGCGGTCCCGATGCTGATTCCTGTGGTTTTCGCGAATCCCACATGGAAAACATCCCAGGGAGCGTAACCAATATGGGCGTTCAGTGTGACAACGATTCCAAATGCATATAGGAAAAGTCCAAAGAGCAGTCTCAGCAGGCGAATAAAAAATTCTTTCATATTAAAACCCCTTTTAAAGTGCAAAAGTTATAAAATACATTGTATGACCTAAAGTGATATAGTATAGTAATTGTATGACTTGATCGCTTTATATACTTATCGGATTGTATTGATAAGTTAGGAGAGACCATTGTATTTACTTAATTATAGCGATAATGATTAAGAAGTCAATAGAACATTGTTTGTCATACATTTTAGATTGGAGGGTTAGTTCATGTGGAATCCAAAAATTATTGATACGGATAAAATTCTCTATATTGCAATTGCAGATGCAATCGAACGAGACATCCATCTTGGAGTCCTTCAGCCAAATGAAAAAATGCCCCCACAGCGCTCCCTTGCAAAGACAATTGGAGTAAATCTTACTACAATTTCAAGAGCATATAGCGTGGCGCAAAAGAGGGGTCTTCTTTCAGGCACCATTGGAAGCGGAACCTATGTATCGCAAAATGATAACAAAGATGCTACCCTGCCGGAGGTTCTCAAAAATGATGAGGAAGTCATTGAACTTGGTCTGGTGGGTTCCATAAAATTGAATGGTTATGAACCGTCAAAGCTATTAAAATCTGTTGCGGATGATCCTGCACTTGATTCCTTGCTTGACTATGTACCGAGCCAGGGACTTCCGAGGCATAGAGCAGCGGCGGCCGGATGGATTCAGCAATATGGTCTTGAGGCAGATCCTGAGAGGATTGTAATCTGTGCGGGAGCCATGCATGCGATGAACTGTTGCCTCCTCGGACTTTTTGAACGGGGGGACAGAATTGCCGTGGATGCACTTACTTTCACCGGATTTAAGAATGCAGCCCAGCTGAGTCACATGAAACTGGAACCCATTGCTATGGATTACGAGGGAATGATTCCGGAAAGTCTGGAAAGCATGTGCAAAAAGCACCACATAAAAGGGATTTATCTGATGCCCAATATGCAAAATCCCACTGCTACGGTGATGTCAGCAGAGAGAAAGCAGGCCATTGCAGATATTATACTGAGGTATGGACTGATTCTCATTGAAGATGATATCTACAATTTTACAAACCTGAAAGACAAGACCGCACTAAGTGCCCTTGTGCCGGATCATGGAATCTTTATCTGTGGCATTTCAAAAGTATTCTTCCCGGGCCTCAGGATCGCTTTTGCTGTTGTTCCGAAGCGGTTCTTGCACAAATTTACGCAGACTGTCACAAATACAGTCTGGATGGCACCAACCATAAGTGCTGAGCTGGTTACACGGATCATTGAGAGCGGCACCGCCGAAGAAATGATAAGAAAGAAGAGACAAGTAATCGCCAGCAGACTTCAGCTTGCAAAAGATGCTCTAAACGGTTTTTCTTTTCAGGTTGCTGAAAACAGTGTGTTTTTATGGCTTACCCTGCCGGAAGGATGGTCCTGTGCTGACTTTGAGAATACAGCTTTGATGAATCGCGTCAGAGTGATATCTGCGTATAAATTTTATGTTGGCAGCCAACTGCCTCCAAATGCTGTGAGAGTATCGCTGGGCTCAGTAAAGGACGACGCGCAGCTGATAAAAGGGCTGAACATTTTGGTACGAATTTTGAATCAAAATCCACTGCTTACTTCACCGATCATGTAGCGGGGGAAATAAACAAAAGAGAAAGCAAAAGAAATGACTATAGACAAAACAAACGGAATCAAAAAAGAAACCCGGGTGAGACATATTTCGGAGTCCTTTCATGTAGCAGCGCTTCTAGCAATCTCGGGCGGCTATATGGATGCCTATACCTATCTTGTCAGGGGTGAGGTCTTTGCAAATGCCCAAACGGGAAATATCGTTCTACTTGCGATCAATATCATGAATGGAAAGATCGCTGAGACTGTAAATTACCTGATCCCAATTATAGCGTTTGCTGCGGGAATCTTAGTGGCAGAGCTGATTCGGAATAAAGACAGCCTATTTCAGAGAGTCGATTGGAGGCAAATTGTACTTTTGATCGAGATCTCATCCTTAATCATTGCGGCCCTTCTTCCTGTGGGTTCCATGGACACTCCAGCAAATACGCTCATCTCTTTTGTCAGTGCTCTTCAGATGGGGAGCTTTCGGTATGTAAACGGAAATGCTTTTGTGTCAACAATGTGCACCGGCAACCTGAGGAGCGGTACACAATGCTTGTATCATCATGTTTTTCGAGGGGATAAGGCCATGAGAACCAGATGGATGCACTATTATGGAATCATATTCTTTTTCATTGCCGGAGCTGCCATGGGGGCATGGGCTACACATCAACTCTCTGCCGGAATTACCATTGGCGGCTGGTCCGCAGCTCAACTCTCAGGAAAGGTGATATTGGGAAGTTGCCTGTTGCTTGCAGTGGCCGTTTGGCGAATGAGAGAAAAGAAATCTTCTCATTTCCCCAACTAATTCTCATCGAATAAGGAGCTGCGTGTCGCTCGGAAGAGAGCATCACGCAGCTTTTTTCCAGATATAGACCAAATTTTTTATCTTTGCTATAGTTGAAACAAGTTAAGCGTCATCAATTAGATATCAATCAATTTAAAGGGATTATTTAAGGGTGAAGTCATAATGTTGCAGCAAAATGAAATAAGAGCATTAAAAATTTTATATATGCTTCTTGAAACCGACGGTTTTCTTACCATAAGCAAGATTGCAAAGCATTTCGGGCTGTCGAAAAGAACCATACAGACAGATCTTGAAAAACTCGAAAAACTCATTTCGGTTCTTGGTATCTCGGATGAGGTCCAGGTTGAGAAAAAGAGCGGCTGCGGAATCAGAGCCGATATCAAAAGCGATAACACAGAATTGATCAAGAGAAAGATCAAAATCATGTGCAACAGCGTATCGGGCCAAAAGGACAATGAGTATGAAGACTATGAGCATAAAAATTACATAAGGCATATCGAAACCCTGAGAATGCTGATCAATTCAACGGATGAGCTGACCATACAGTTTCTGGCGGATCAGTTCTATGTGAGCAAAAGTGTCGTATTAAAAGATCTTGAATGGATCAATATATGGCTCTCAAAATTTCATCTGAAAGTCTATAAAAGACAGCATCGAGGTATTTGTATTGTTGGCCCGGAGAAGAACCGGCGAAATGCACTGGTTGAATTTCATACGCTTAGCAGCTATGAAAACGTTGACGGCCTGAACATGAAGGATAACATCGCTTTTAACTCTGCTGATTACCGTATCAATGAAAAAAAGTACAGCAAGATGAAGAAGATTTATCCCAAGGTCAATATTGAGAAGATCAGTGATATTATTCGGAATGCAGAAAAAGAATTTGATTTTTTCATGCCGGATGAACACTACGAATCTCTTTTCATGCATTTGCTCATCGGCATAGACCGTATTTTAAAAGGCAGCAATGTTGATGAAGAGGACGGTATTCTATACGAGCAGTTTGGAGAAACCCAGATGCAGGTTGCCGAATACATTGCTTCCCAGATTGAAAAAGAGTTTGCAACAGTCATGCCGAGAGCAGAACGCGCTTATATCTGCATGCATCTTATGGGATCAGAACTTTATAATGTTTCCGATGAAGCGGATGCAAGCGGTGTTGTTTCCAGTATCCCAATGAGTGTGAAAGACCTGGCAAATGACCTGATTGATTATATTGGGAAGTTGTTATCTTACGATTTTAAAGGGGATACCATGCTCCTCTTCGGGCTGTTGTTTCACTTGAAAACATCGGTTTACAGACTAAAGAATAATTTTTCCTTTAAATCTTTTGACGACAGCCTGGTAAAGCTGCAATATCCCAAGGTGTATCAAGCCGTTTTCACTGCAGATGTGCTCTATGAAAGGCACTGCAAAGTATTGCTGACAGCAGATGAAATTATGGCCATTACCCTTCATTTCTCGCTGGCTATGGAACGAATCAAGCACAAGAACAAGGTCATATTCGTGTCAAACGGCGGGGTAGCATCCAATGTATCCATCTGTGAAAGCATTAAGAGGCTTTTCCCGGATATCAATATCGTCGATATCTGTAACCAATATCAGCTGGGGCTGAAAGATGAGAGTGAGTTTGATTTTATCATTGCGAATATTCCCATAAAGCATCATGCAAAGCCGGTCATTAAAGTGTCATACAATCTGGAACGCAGTGAAATAGAGGAAATAGAGCGTCACATTTACGCAGGAGCTGGGGCAAAACGGTGCAAGCCCCATATGGAGCAGAATCCCGTTAAAACCCTTTCGTTCGAGATCAGTCCGAAAAACGAAGAGGAGCTCTTTGCAAAAGCAGCAGAAATGATCCAAAATGATCCCACATGTATGGAGTTACTTGGTAACGTGAAACCAGAAATACGGAGGTCGGGGAAAGAGATCATTCTTGGAGACACCATGTGGATGAAGGTTATGGTAAAAAAGGCAGGCGTATTCTTCGCCGCCAATTTCAAATTAAATCCTTCTATCATCTCTGGGAATGAAAATGTTCAAAATGCATGCATCTTCTTTGTTTCAGAGGAAGGCAGCGACTTTTATGCAAGCAGTATGCAGGAAATTTTAAAAGTGACAATTTAGAAAGGTGCAACTCAAATATGAAAGGAATAGGGGTTTCAGCAGGTATGGCTTATGCTAAGGCGTACCTTGTTGAGAATGATGTAAAGATCGAAAAATATGAGATCAAAGACATTGCGAAAGAGCTTCAAAAGTTTTCTGATGCAGTGGAGAAGGCTAAGAAGCAGATCGAAGGGGTAAAAAAAGAGGCAGCTGAGGACTGTGGCGAGGAAAATGCGGAAATCTTTGAATTCCAAATCCTCATGCTTGAAAATGAGGATTTTGTAAAAGAGATAAAAAATTATGTGGAAGGTTTCAAGGTGAACAGTGAATATGCATTGGACCAGATCACAGATACCTGGATCAAACAGTTCTCGCAGCTCGATAATGTGTACTTGAAAGAAAGAACCATTGATGTGATTGATGTCTCGAAAAGACTGAAATCAATTTTGCAGGGGAGAGCGCCTAAAAGCATCGATGAGATGACCGAAGAATCAATCATTGTTGCTGACGATTTAACGCCCTCCCAGACCATAGGACTCAATCGAAAAAAGACCAAAGGGTTGGCCATAGCCCACGGTGGAAGTACGTCTCATACCGCCATCATCGCCAGAGCGCTTGGAATTCCATGCGTTGTGGGTATACCCGACCTGTTGGAGCAGGTCAGGGATGGAGAGCCAATTCTGATCGACGGTGAAAAAGGTGAAATTTTTTTATCGCCGACACTCCATAAAATTGAAGAAATGAAAAAATATGAGAACAAAACCCGTGCTGAAATGGAAGCACTCATGGAATTTGTGAAGTCAGCAAGCGTTACGGAAGATGGTTTCCAAGTAAGACTGTTTGCCAACATTTCTTCGAAAATTGATGCCGATGCTATGCTGGAATGCAACGGGGACGGAGTAGGTCTCTTTCGGACAGAATTCCTCTATATGGAGGCTAATGAGCCACCCACGGAAGAGAAACAACTTGCGGTCTACGAAGAAGTTGCAAAGAGTATGGGCGATAAACCCCTGATTATCAGAACCATGGATGTTGGGGGTGATAAAAAAATACCTTATCTGAACATCGGGGAAGAGGAAAATCCGTTTCTTGGTTTCCGGGCAATCCGATACTGTCTGGAAAATAAGGAGCTGTTCAAGACCCAGCTTGCTGCCATCTTACGGTCAGGTGCTGCAGAGAAAAACGTGAAGCTAATGTTTCCCATGATATCCACTCTGGAGGAACTCAGAAAGGCAAAAGCGATTCTGCAGGAAGTGAAGGAAGAGCTGGAGGCCAGGCAAGTACCATTCAACAGGGACATGGAGGTGGGTATGATGATTGAAACACCTGCTGCGGCCATGATGGCGGAACACTTTGCCATGGAAGCTGATTTTCTCAGCATAGGCACCAATGATTTGGTTCAATACGTGTTTGCAGCAGACCGAATGAATGCCAGGGTATCTTATCTCAACTCATACTTCCATCCTTTGCTGTTTCGTCTGGTCAATCATGTGAGAGAAAGTGCGGGCAAGTATGGTAAAACGGTTGAAATCTGCGGGCAGGCAGCAGAAATACCATACCTTGTGCCCTTATGGATTGCCATGGGAATCAACACCCTGAGTGTAAGCCCCTCGTCTATTTTGAGACTCAGACGGCTCATCTGCGGTTCCAGCAGAGGGGAGCTCCAGGAGGTACTGGCTAAGGTTCTGGCCTTTGATCATGCTTTCGAAGTCGAGAACTACTTAAAAAAGGTTTTTAGAGACTGAAAAAATCACGACAGAAAAGAGGTGAGTTATGATTTCAATAAATGTACAGGTCAAGAATGAACTGGGACTTCACGCAAGACCGATCTCTAAGCTGATAAGATTTGCCACAGCATATGACGGTACCATATCCCTGATCAAAAATGGAAGGGCATATAATGCCGGAAACATGCTTGACCTTATCACGCTGGATGCAAAATGCAACGATCACCTTGAAGTTGAAATTCAAGGCGAAGATGAAGCTGCTGCTGCAGATGAAATCGCGCGGCTTTTTACGACTAAATTTGGAGAGTTTTAGGATTGGAGGGAAGGAAACTGAATACGTTAGAAACGGCAATGAAAGTAATTGCAGAAGCAGGTGATTCAAAGAGCTATTCGATGGAGGCAATCTATCACGCCAAGGAAGGGCGCTTCGAGGAAGCGCAGGAATGCCTTGAAAATGCAGGAAAAGCCCTTGCATCTGTACACGCAGTCCAGACCGGCATGATTCGCGGGGAGATGACAGGAGAGAACAAGACGGAGATAACGCTTCTGATGGTTCATGCTCAGGATCATATCATGAGTGCTGTTACGATGAGAGAATTGGCAGCAGAATTGGTCAGTGTACATGAAAAAATCAATTTGGCTTTTCGCAAGGAAGGAGAGACAGTATGATCAGAATCATTCTGGCATGTGCAGAAGGGATGTCTACAAGCATGCTGGTTATTAAGATGCAGGAAGCGGCCCAAAAGAAAGGGCACGAAGTTGAGATCAACGCTATTTCAGAAGTGCAGATCAAATCAAAAGCAGATGAGATCGATATTTTGCTCCTGGGTCCTCAAATCAGGTATCTTCTTGGTAAAATGAGATCCGAACTTGGAAGTAAGATTTCCGTCATCGAAGTCATCAATATGTCGGATTACGGCTTGATGAATGGTGAAAAAATACTGGATCATGTTCTCGGGTTATATTTCAGTAATCAAAACAGATGAAAGGAAGGCGAACAGGAAAATGAAAGGCATCTTAACCAATAATTTTTTTGAAGAAAAGTTTATGCCCATAGCGGCAAGAATCGGAAATCAGAGGCATTTGCTCGCGCTCCGCGACGGTATCATGTTTTCTATGCCTCTTCTCATTATAGGATCTCTGTTTATTATCCTTGCAGAGCTGCCCATCGACGCATATCAGAATTTTATGGCATCCGTATTCGGGGATAACTGGAATGCGTTTGAAGGCGCTGCAGCCAACGGAACCATCGGTATTATTGCACTCATTTCTGCATTTGGTGTGGCATATTCCCTTGCATCAAGTTATGCGGTGGATGGAAAGAACATTGATGGAATCCCTGCCGGTGTGCTTTCTGTTGCATCCTATCTTATCGTCAATATCGTAGGAACCTTTGGTACCGGTGACGATGCCGTTGAAGCATGGAGAACCGATATCTTCTCCTCACAATATTTGTTTGTGGCATTGGTTGTCGCTATTGTTACCGCAGAAATCTATCGGACGCTGCTGCAGAAAAAGCTGGTCATCACCTTGCCAAAGACCGTTCCGCCTACTGTGGCTCGCTCCTTTACCGCATTAATCCCCGGCATTATCATTACAGTATTTTTCCTGCTGGTCAGACTGGGATTTGCATTCACACCGTGGGCGGACTTTGCTACCTTTATTCAGGAGATTTTGAAAAAACCAATCTCCGCTGCCGGGTCCTCTTATCTCGGTACCCTTGTGGCCTGTCTGGTGGAACATTTCCTTTGGGCCTTTGGTATTCACGGTTCTTCCATCATGACGTCGGTTATGGAACCGGTTTGGCTGGTCAATGCAGCTGAGAATCTCGAAGCATTCAAAAGCGGTGCCACCAAGCTTCCTCATATCGTTACATATACCTTCTATGAGAACGGAGTCTGGATGGGCGGCTCGGGAGCCACGCTTTCTGTTGTGGTCTATATGCTGATCTTTGCCAAGTCAAAGCTCGTCAAGCAGGTAGGCCGTCTGTCCATCGTACCTGGACTGTTCAACATCAATGAACCGGTTGTGTTCGGGCTTCCCATCGTACTGAATCCTTTCCTAATGATCCCGTATATCATCTCTCCAGTTGTGGTAATGACCATTATGTATTTTGGTACAGCATTAGGAATCTTCCCCTACACCACAGGTGTGATCATCCCCTGGACGACTCCGTACTTCATCAGCGGTTACCTGATGACGGGCGGAAAGATCGGCGGTGTCATTATGGAAATGGTAGCGTTCCTTGCTGCATTTGCGGTTTGGTTCCCCTTCATCAGAATCTGGGATAAGAAAAATTATAACTTAGAACTCGCCAGCGGTGAATAAACTTAAGTAGAGGTTTGGGAGGCAACAATGAACGGTATTCTGAACACAATCAACACAAACCCGAGAACCAGGAGGTTTGCAGCATTCTGTATCGATCTTGCTGCAGTGGCTGTGATTCTGTCGCTGCTTTACGGCGTTGCGGGGTTTCCGGATTTTCCGGCGGTAGCTGCTGAAATGGAGCGCGCCAACCTGGCGGCAGATCCTTCTCAGGCGAAGGAGATTGCAGGCGGCATGCTGGCAATGTTCAATGCGGCATACCTTCAGACGCTGCTGGTTTGGTTTTGCTATGAGGTACTTTCTTTGCTGATGTTAGGCGGTTCCACACCGGGCAAACTGCTGATGCGATTAAAACTGGTGCCAGTCAATGGGAATAGAGGCAGGCTAACAGGCGGATTGTTCCTGATGCTGAGAAGCTTTCTGAAACTGCTCATGATGTATCTTTTTCAGGGGTTCCCGTTCCTGCTTTCTGTCCTTTACAGCTTCATGGACGAACAATCGCGGACGGGATATGACCGGATTGCAAAACTAACGGTGGTAGACCGAGGCGAACAAGGATTGATTGAAAATGTGTAAAAAATACGCAATAGGCATTGACGGCGGCGCAACAAAGACGAGAGTAGCTGTCAAAGAAGGAATGGATGGGGAAGTGGTTTTTGACGAAAGCTTTCCTGCATCCAATTATAACAATATCGGTGTTCAGGGAATCGGGCAGGTGTTTCGGAGTATTTACGAGACCCTTGCCCAAAGACTGAGCCCCAAAGGGCTTGAAGAGGCTGTTCTCGTAATGGGATCAGCCGGAATAGACAGACCTCAGGATACATCGGTTTATCTGACGGCACTTACGGACAGCGGCTTTCGCTGCCCCATTGAGGTTTACAACGACGCATACATTGCGCTCATCGGCGGTAATGGCGGCAGACATGACGCGCTGGTAATTGCAGGCACAGGTTCTATCGCAATCGGTATCTCAAAAGAAAATGCTGCGGTCAGAGCAGGCGGCTGGGGAGCCTTGATGAGTGACGAAGGTAGCGGGTACCGGATTGGAATCGGAGCGATTTCTGCGGCGATGAGAGCCTATGACGGTATTGACGGCAACACTGCACTTTTGAAGGAACTGCTCGACTTCTACAAGTTGGATTCACCGGAGGCATTCGTAGACCTTGTTTATTCCAACGGAGCGATTCCCGTAAGGGAGATCGCATCCTGTGCGCCGGTTGTTCTGGCTCAGTATGAAAAGGGAGATTCGGCTGCTGCGGAAATCATTGAAGATGAAGTGAACGGCATTTGCAAAATGATTCTTGCACTGGGAAGGAAGATGGGCACGGAAGAATTCCGACTTTCTACAGGCGGAAGTCTCCTTCTGAAATCAGAACCCTATTTTGCATTATTAAGAAAAAAACTTGCGGAAGCGATGCCGTTGGTATCGCTTTGCAAACCGCTTTACGAACCGGTGCAGGGCGCATGCATTCTGGCTGTCCAAAGGGCTGGGAAGGACTGATGATGCTTGTGCACCGGCCACCCTGAGGGGCAGGAAAGACTGATGATGCTTGTGCACCGGCCACCCGGTGGGTAGGGATACGCGGATGATACCAGAACTGGAAAGAAGGTTGAAAGAATGGAAGGAAAACTGAAAATTGCTGTGATCGGAGGCGGAAGCAGCTACACACCCGAGCTCATCGAGGGAATTTTAAACAGGAAAGACGAACTCCCCGTTTCCGAACTGTGGCTTGTGGACGTGGAGGAGGGAAAAGAGAAACTTAGGATCATTACCGCCCTGGCGCAGCGTATGGCGGCAAGAAGCGGAGCTGAAATTAAAATAGCAGCAACCCTGGACCGTCGGGAAGCGATTCTGGATGCGGATTATGTGATCACACAGTTTCGGGTTGGCTTTCTGAAAGCAAGGGAAAAGGATGAACTGATCCCGCTGAAATATAACGTCATAGGACAGGAAACCACCGGGCCCGGCGGTTTTGCAAAGGCGATGCGTACTATACCGGTCATGCTTGAAATCTGCCGTGAAATGGAGGAGCTTGCACCGGATGCATGGCTCATCAATTTTACGAATCCTTCCGGCATCATAACCGAAGCAGTGAAAAAGCACTCGAAAGTTCGCGTTCTCGGGCTGTGCAATATTCCCGTTGGAATGCTGAAGGACATCGCAAAGCTTCTGTCTGTTGAGGCTGGCAGAGTGACGGCGGAATTTGTGGGACTCAATCACATGAACTTCGTCAGGGATGTGTTTCTTGACGGAATCAGTATCATGGATGCGTTGCTGAAGCAGTATGGGGAGGAATCTCTCCGAGAAAAAATTGAAGCGATTTCTGATACGGTTTGGGATTTGGATTTTATGAAGTCACTGAGGATGATTCCAAGCCCCTACCACAGATATTTCTACAGAACGAAAACCATGCTGGAAGAGGAGCAGGAAAGCCTTAAATCCGGCGGTTCCAGAGCCATGAGGGTTCAGGAAATAGAACGGGAATTGTTCCGGCTTTATGCCGATGAGAATCTTGCAGAAAAGCCCAAACTTCTGGAAGAACGCGGCGGTGCCTATTATTCCGAAGCTGCAATTTCACTCATCAGCGCTGTCTACAATAATAAGAATGAAAACCACATTGTAAATGTGACGAATGAAGGAACGATTTCAAATCTTCCGTACGACGCCGTGATTGAGGCCAACTGTATTGTTGGGAGAAGCGGAGCAAAACCGCTGATTCTGGGAAAAGCCGATGTGCGGATCGCAGGCCTTCTGAATGCGGTAAAGGCGTATGAACAGCTTACCATAGAAGCAGCGGTGAGCGGTGATTACCACACGGCCCTAATGGCGCTCTGTGCAAATCCTCTGGTCAATGAATTCTCTGACACAAAGGCAATCCTGAATGAATTTCTTGCAGCACATCGTCCGTATCT
This sequence comes from Bacillota bacterium, assembly GCA_029239605.1. Taxonomy (GTDB): domain Bacteria; phylum Bacillota; class Clostridia; order Peptostreptococcales; family Anaerovoracaceae; genus Anoxybacterium. The sequence continues at coordinate 19,917 of JARBUO010000132.1, forward strand.
GGATTATGTAAGAAAGAGGGAATGAATGGAGAATGAAAGACATTGGCATCAGCGTCTATCCGGATTTTTATTCCGTTGACGCAATTGGAACGTATCTAAAAAAGGCAAAAGAGCTGGGCTTTCGAAAAGTATTTGTATCGATGATCTTGAGCAACCTGGGGTTCAAAGATTCCAGGAAACCTGATGGCGGGATTTGGGGAAATGTGTTTGAAACCTGCCGTGAACTTGGTCTTGAAGTATCTGTAGATATGAATGATGTAGTCCTTCGGCAGCTCGGGTGCAGTCAGGATAATCTGAGACCTCTGGCAGACATGGGAATCACAAGAATCCGCATTGACAGCGGCTTTACAAACGAACAACTGGTCAAGCTGACGGGTAACAGCTCCGAAATTGCGCTGGAAATCAACGCCTCTCTTTCGTCCGCAGACAATATTGGGGGTTGCGCATTCGATGATTTGAAGGCAATGATGGAATT
>JARBUO010000015.1 GCA_029239605.1 Bacillota bacterium
CAGAATGATTATAAAAAAAGCGGAGCTGGTTGCAACTGCGGTCAAAAAAAACCAGTATCCCGAAGATGATAAAAAAGAGATCGCCTTTGCCGGGCGCTCAAACGTTGGGAAATCGTCCCTGCTGAACCTGCTGGTGAACAGAAAAAACCTGGCACGAGTCAGCGGAAGCCCCGGCAAGACAAGGACCATTAATTTTTACGAAATCAACGAGGAGTTCCGCATTGTGGATCTGCCTGGATACGGGTATGCCAAGGTCTCAAAATCTGTGACGGAGAATTGGGGCGAAATGATCGAGGGGTATCTTTCGGGAAGATCAGGCCTTGTGAAAGTTGTACAACTCGTCGATATCCGCCATACTCCATCAGCGCAGGACGTGCAGATGTATCAATGGCTCAGACATTACGGATTTGACGGAATTGTCGTGGCTACAAAGGCGGATAAGATCTCCCGAAACGAAATGATGAAATGTATCAGTGAAATCAGAAAAACCCTTGGACTATCATTGGAAGATAAGGTTATTCCCATATCCTCATTGAAGAGAACCGGTTATGATAAGCTGATGGAGGAGTTGGATCGCCTTTTAGAGGAGGTTTAACAGAGATGCAATTTATTTTCTTTCAGGTTCTGATGAGAAGGATTAAGGCAATCTGGCCGTTTTTAAAGGATAAGGGCGTACCGCTGCGCAAGAAAATTGTCATCGCAGCAGGTATCCTTTATCTGCTTTCGCCCATTGATTTGATCCCCGCGCCGATTCTAATTTTCGGTGTGGTGGATGATATTGTTTTGTGGTCCTTTATCATCTGGTACTTTAAAGACGAGCTGGATAAGTATTGGGGCGGCGTTACCGGAGTGGTTAAACCCAATCAGAAATTTAAAGGAAAGAACATAATTGATGATGTAGACTATCAAGTTGAAAAAGAAGCAAATAAGAAAGAGGAGCACAATTAAAATGGAGAATCAAAGCACATTTGGAGAGGTCATGATTACTGAGGAGCAGCTGCAGAAGCGAATCAAAGAACTGGGTAAACAGATTTCAGAAGATTTTAAGGGCGAGGAGATTCTGGTTGTCGGTATTCTGAAAGGCGCGGTACTGTTTTTAAGCGATCTGATCCGGGAGATTACCGTTGATACCAAGATCGATTTTATGGCGGTTACAAGCTATGGAGCATCCACAAAGAGCTCAGGTGTCGTACGGATCCTGAAGGATCTTGATACTGGTATTGAAGATCAGAACGTAATTATCGTCGAAGACATTATCGATTCCGGTATCACTCTTCATTATCTCAGAGATTATCTTCTCGGCAGAATGCCGAAAGCATTAAAGATCTGTACTCTTTTGGACAAGCCTGAACGGAGAGAAGCGGATATCAAGGCTGATTACACAGGATTTGAAGTGGAAAACAAATTTATTGTAGGATACGGACTTGATTACGATCAGAAATACAGAAACCTCCCATACATAACCTGTCTGGAAGGCGACGAAATATAAAAAAAAACAATCAGCCTTTGATGAGCGTAACGATCATCAGGGGCTGGTTTTGTTCCGTTATGCGGAAAATTGATTCATCAGTGTTTGCAGAAGGAAGCATTGATTGCTTGGAAGAGATGCACAGCAGTTCTTTGAAAGCAATCAGCGTTTCCAAAAGAAAGGAGAATATTAATGGGCTATAAAGCAGAAGTAGGATTATCCAACAAGCACCTTCATCTCAAGAGTGATGACATTGAAACCTTATTCGGGAAAGATCATGTGCTGACTCCCACAAAAGATCTGAAACAGCCGGGTCAGTTCGCATGTGAGGAAAAGGTTGATATTGTAGGACCGAAGGGAACTCTGAAAGGTGTTAGAGTACTGGGACCAGCGCGTCCCGAGACACAGGTAGAGCTTGCTATGACCGATGCCAGAGCAATCGGTATTACCGCACCGGTGAGAGAATCGGGAAAGCTTGCCGGAACACCTGGAATTAAACTGGTTGGTCCTGCCGGAGAGGTGGAGCTGGAATATGGTGCCATCGTTGCGTTAAGACATATCCACTTGTCTCCTGCTCAAGCGGTGGAAGCCGGTGTGAAAGACAAAGACATTGTCAGCATTCAATTTGGCGGAGAAAGAGGCGTTGTATTCAACAATGTACTGGTCCGTTCCGGAGAAGGTCACGAGAGTGAGATTCATCTTGATACCGATGAAGGCAATGCGGCAGGGCTGAGCAACGGTGCATTGGGAGAGATTTTAAAATAGGGGAGACGTAAGAAGAAAGGAAGCAGAGACAGAATCCTTTTCTTACTGTTTTAGGCTGCCGAATCTGGCGGCGGAATGGAGATTAAAATGGAGAAGTTAAACCGATATTTTGATCATACTGTGTTAAAGCCGGAAGCAACAGAAGCGGATGTGACCAAGCTGTGTAACGAAGCGAAGGAATTTGATTTTTTCGCAATTTGTGTGAATTCATGCTATGTACCCCTTGCAAAGAAGCTCCTGAATGGTTCTGCGGTTCAAATCGCAGCGGTTGTGGGCTTTCCGCTGGGAGCTTGCTGCACAGAGGCCAAGGTATTTGAAACGGAATGGGCTTGCAAAGAAGGTGCGAAGGAAATCGATATGGTGGTTCATGTGGGAGCACTGAAGGAAAAGCGCTATGACTATGTGAAAGAAGATATCGCGGCTGTCGTTGCTGCTGCCAAGAAATATGATGCCGTCGTAAAGGTTATTTTAGAAACCTGTCTTCTGTCAGATGAAGAAATCGTAAAAGCATGTGAGCTTTCAAAAGAAGCAAAGGCGGCTTTTGTAAAAACCTCAACGGGATTCTCCAAAGATGGTGCGACAGAGCATCACGTGTCACTGATGAAAAAGACGGTTGGGGATGAACTGCAGGTTAAAGCCTCGGGAGGCATCCGGGATCTTGCAAAAACTCTTGCAATGATCAAAGCCGGTGCTGATCGGATTGGCGCCAGCGCATCGGTTGAGATTTACAAGGAAAGTCTCAACTAATAGAAGTTGTCAATAGAATGAATCATTGAACTAAAATAATAAAGGCTGTCCGCAGGTAATCTTCTTAACTTACCAACGGACAGCCTTTTTCTGTTTCTTGCGTGTTGCTTTGCTGTTTTCCCTGATCACCTGCAGCTTACAGAATGTCTTTCAACCATGCTTCAGGCAGGGTTCAGGGTTCAGGCAGGGTTCAGGCAGGGTTCAGCATTGAACTGAATTGATCTGATCTGGCAGAAATCGGCGTTTACTCGTAACGCAGTGCTTCGATAGGATCCAGCTTAGCGGCTTTTCTTGCAGGGTATAGCCCGAAGAAAACGCCCACAATTGCGGAAAAGCCTACAGCCAGAAGGATCACGGATGGTTGAATTACAACTGAGATATGGGCGAAACTCATTCCTATCGCAGCAATGCCGACACCCAGACCGGTTCCGATGATTCCTCCGATGGCGGAGATGATCATGGATTCGATGAGAAACTGCATCAATATATCACTTGTGCGTGCTCCCAGCGATTTACGGATACCAATCTCGCGAGTACGCTCGGTCACGGATACCAGCATGATATTCATGATTCCAATGCCGCCAACCACAAGGGATATGGCTGCTATGGCTCCGATGGCGATGGAAAGGGTACCAAGTATATTATTGATTGTACCCATCTGGGATTCCGCTGATTCAAAGGTATAAAACTGAGGATCCTTGCCCTTGATACGGCTTAGATATTGACTAAACTCAGTTCCTAGATCATTTTGATTTTTCTTTTCATTTGTATACAGCTCCAGGTAGGAAGTAGCTGGGTCAGAATACTCAAGAATCGGATAGGGAACGTAGGTTGAATAGGAATCGCTTGCGCGCATACCGTCAAAGATACTCGCTTCGATTTCATAAACTCCCACGATTGTAAGGTCCTTCATCTCTTCATTGATGACAACTCCGAGCGTTTTTCCGACTGGATTCTCGTTGTTGAAAAAGTACAATGCGGCTTTCTTATCAATGACGATCCGATCTTTCTGTCCGTCAACATCGCTTTTATTAATCATCCTGCCGTGCAGCATTTTCATATTCTTATATTTGTTGTAATCTGCAGCGACTCCTGTCATATTAAGCTTTCCTTCTGTTCGTCCGATCTTGGTTTTACTGCTGGAAGAAATGGAAGGTGCAATATACTGAATATCGTCCGGATATCTTGCAGCAAGCGCTTCGATGTCTTCCGGAGTGAAAAGGTCTTCGTAATCTACTCCATCAGGAGTCATCGCCCAGTTGACGTAGAGATACATATTATTCATTCCGTAAGATTCAAATTCCTTGCCGACAACGCCCTTTGCACTGGCGCCGATGGATGTAATGGCAATAACGGAGCTGATTCCAATGATAATGCCCAGCATAGTCAGGAAGGAACGCATCTTATTGCTTCTAATCGCGGTAAGGGCAAGCAGGATATTTTCAAAGATCAGCATGGGATCACCTCCTTTGTCCTGAGCCGTTCATCAGTGAGGATCTGCCCATCTCGAAAGGTGATGATGCGGTCTGTGAATTCGGCGATGTCCCGTTCATGGGTTACGATGATAACCGTATTCCCATTCTCACGGTTCAGTTTGGTGAAAATAGTGAAAATATCCATAATTTCTACGGAAGATTCGGAGTCAAGGTTACCGGTGGGTTCGTCCGCCAAAATAATTTGGGGCTGATTCGCAAGTGCTCTTGCAATGGCCACACGCTGCCTTTGTCCGCCCGAGAGCTCATTTGGCATATGATCTGCCCGGTTTTCCAGGTTGACGCGGCGCAATAGCTCTAAAGCACGCTCGTGACGCTCATCTGCATCGATTCGTCCGTAAACCATGGGCAATTCGACATTTTTTAGGGCACTGGTACGGGAGATTAAGTTGAAGGATTGAAAGACAAATCCGATTTTTTTGTTGCGTACAGCCGAAAGCTCATTATCGCTTTTCTCTCTTACATCAATTCCTTCGAGATAATAATGCCCTTCCGTAGGGCGGTCAAGACAGCCCAGAATATTCATCAAGGTCGACTTTCCAGAACCGGAAGAACCCATGATTGAGACGAATTCGCCCTTTTGTATGGTCAGGTTGATGGATTTTAACGCTTTTACCTGTATTTCGCCATTCGCATAGACCTTTACCATATTTTCAATTTTTATAATATCTTCTGTCATCGCTGCCTCCCTTACACTTCTGGTGCGGGGGTAACATCCATACCGTCAGTCATATCAAACGTGGGATTTAGCACTACCTTGTCGCCTTCGGTAAGCTCACCGGAAGCAATCTCTACATTAAAATCACCTTCCAGACCCAGTTCGACAACAATTTTCTTCAGTTTCGTACCGTCAAGAACCATGACGTAACTATCGCCTGTGTTTGGATCCTCTAAAATAGCATCGATGGGCACAGATAATACCTTGCTTCTGGTTTCGATTTCTATGGTGGCCTTTGCTGTTACTCCGGCGATCAAATTGGTGTCGCCTTTGTTCACGTCAATTTGAACCGGGATGACCATTTCTTTTGAAGATTGATCCTTCAGCTCTCCTGTAGGAGAAATTCTGGAGACGACGCCGTCCACAACCTGATTGCCAAGCACCTCGGACGTTATATTGACTTTCTGACCAACCTTGATTTTGCTGATATCATACTCGCTGATTCTAACATTCATTTCCAGGTTCTGCAGATCTTCTACCACAAACATCGGCTCTTTGTTTTCTGTATCGTTTGCATAGCGGCCGATATTGACATTGACTCTTGTAACGGTACCGGCAATGGGGCTTTTGATGTTGACCTTATCAGAAATATTGAAGGAATCAACAGTGATTCGGTCACTCTTATACGTATTTTCAGCTTTTACAAAATCCTCTTTGGATATGGCACCTTCCTCATAGAGCGATTTTGCGGCTTCGTAATTGAATTTAGACTGATTGAGAGCAGTCTGAGCTTTTTGGTAATCATCCTCCAGATCCTTTGCATCCAGTACGGCAAGCACTTGATCCTTATGTACGATATCGCCTTCTTCTACTAAAATCGATAAAATCTCCGAGTTCAATGAAGTGGCTACGTCGGCTTTTTCAGAGCCCTGAATGGTTCCCTTTATGGAAACAGCCTGCTGGATATCCATTTTCTCAGCTAAGCCTGTGGTTACCATTAACGCGGGAGGTTCTCCTCCCATAAACTTGGGGACGATTACAACTGCAGCAATCACAAGGACTGCTAGTGTGCCGACTATAATTCTTCTTTTCTTTTTTTTGGACATGGGCTTCCGTGGTTTTTTTACTTTGTTTGTAGTTTCCCCTGCACTGTCCGTCTCACTAACTCTTTTCCGAAACATAAATACCTCCTAAGAATAGATACTATATATCAATAAACCGACGCACGAAAAAGCAATCAGTCTATTTAACTAAAACGACTGAGATCATAAATTGTCTTCAAAATTGTGAAACTCCCAAGATAATACCCCAAAACAGGACAGACAGATTCTTTTCCTTGATTCCATTGCCCTGTAACTGACCTTTGAAACTATTAGATTGCAAATATCGCTCTTCGGCGGTTTCTCCGCAAATCAGCCTGCAATATAATCATTAAGACCCATACGAAACACGTAATGGGCATGGTCCCTAATTATTATAGCATAATTTACCTTCAGAATTTCTTAATTTTTTATGAAAAATGTCAAATTTATCACGATGTTTGGGGAAAAATAGAAGATATACTGTGCATCCGCGGCAATTTATTGTATAATATTATGAATTGAGATAAATTCAAGATAAATCAAGGAATGTATGAACCATGCCGTTTGCGGCTATTATTAGGGATAAGGAGGATAGAAGCATGCCGACACCAAATCCGGTCGCCTTTACTATTTTCGGGATCGACATCATGTGGTACGGGATTATCATTGCGGCAGCAATGGTATTGGCCGTTGTAATCGTTTATCGAAGAGCACCGCTGCATAAGATCTCTTCGGAAAGAACCCTGGACTTTGTACTGATCACTGTTCCACTGGGTGTCATCGGAGCAAGACTCTATTATGTTTTCTTTAACTGGGATTTTTACGCGGGGGATTTCTATAAAATAATCAACACAAGAAATGGGGGCCTTGCCATTCATGGCGGCTTGATTCTAGGTTTTCTGGCGGCAGCGATTTTGTGCAGGCTGTGGGATGTCAAACCGCTGAATCTCCTTGATCTGACTGTACCGGCGGTAGCCCTTGCTCAGTCAATCGGGAGATGGGGCAACTACTTTAATCAGGAGGCCCACGGCGGACCCACCGATCTTCCCTGGGCAATATCAGTAAACGGGCAGATGGTCCATCCGACCTTTTTATATGAATCAATCTGGTGTTTCCTGCTGTTTTTTGTTCTTATCTATGTGGACAATAACAGGAAGTTTGAGGGGCAGGTTTTCCTTCTTTATGGTGTCCTGTACTCTATGGAGCGGTTTTTCGTCGAAGGACTGCGAACAGACAGCCTGATGCTGGGGCCGTTAAGGCAGGCGCAGGTTTTCAGTGCATGTGTGTTTCTTGTTTTCCTCATCATTTATATTTATATGAGAAGGAAAGCCAAATACAAGAATAGAATTTTTTACTAGAGGAGATATTTATGAAATTAGGTATTGTGGGGCTTCCCAATGTCGGGAAGAGCACACTTTTTAATGCGATTACAAAAGCCGGAGCAGAAGCAGCCAACTATCCGTTTTGTACCATTGAACCCAACGTTGGAGTTGTTACCGTCCCTGACGAGCGTCTTAAGGTATTGCATGAAATGTACGATTCCAAGAAGACGGTGTACACCACCATTGAGTTTTACGATATTGCAGGTCTGGTAAAGGGAGCATCCAAAGGAGAAGGTCTTGGAAATAAATTTTTAGGACACATCAGAGAAGTTGCCTCGATCATCCACGTAGTGAGGTGCTTTGATGATCCCAACGTCGTTCATGTAGACGGAAAGATCAATCCGCTTTCTGACATCGAGACCATTAATATGGAATTGATTTTGTCCGACATGGAAGTTTTGGATCGCCGTATCCAAAAGACTCAGAAAAATTTAAAGGGTGATAAAGGACTTCAGAGTGAGCTTGATATTCTGCTGAAGGTTAAGGAAGCCTTGGATAGTGGCTCATCAGCCAGAACGCTTGACCTCACCCCTGAGGAGAGGGAGTATGTGAAGTCCCTTGAGCTGCTTTCCTTCAAGCCTATCATTTATGCAGCCAATGTTTCAGAGGATGAAGCGGTTTCGGAGAGTGACAACGAATATGTTGCTGCAGTGCGTCAGTTTGCTGCCACAGAAGGCTCTGACGTTGTGGTCATCTGCGCAAAGCTTGAAGCGGAGATCGCGGAGCTTGATGAGGATGAAAAGCTGGTATTCTTTGAGGAGCTGGGTATCTCGGAATCGGGTCTTGATAAACTCATTAAAGCATCCTATCATTTGCTGGATCTCATATCCTTCCTTACCGCAGGTCCCCAGGAAGTTCGCGCCTGGACAATCAGAAGAGGAACGAAGGCACCCCAAGCCGCAGGCAGGATACATACGGATTTTGAGCGCGGCTTTATCCGGGCGGAGACCATTGCATATAATGATCTGATCCAGTGCGGCGGCAACCTTGCCACAGCCAAAGAAAAAGGGTTGATTCGTTCGGAAGGAAAAGAATATGTCGTGAAAGACGGAGACGTGATTCTGTTCCGATTTAATGTCTAGCAGTATCTCAACGGATTGAAATGATAAGAAAACAGAGCTGAAGGGAATGGACCTTCAGCTTTCTTTTTTCTGAATCTATAAGGATCCCAATTAAGTGTAACTTACTTCGTAATACGAAGAGAGTCAACTTCCCTATTTGGGAAAGCTATGATATACTGAATTTGGCCGCATTGGAAACGATCACGGCCTATTAAAACCGAAAAATTCGGACGATATCGATGGATTTCGTTCGGTGAGAAAGGAGAACATGTTTTTATGTTAAACACAATGGATGCCGCGATAGTCTTCAACCGGGAGGGTGAAGATCAATAAAGGCTGACAACCCTCCAAAGGAATCAATCAAACAAGTCATTTTCTTCAAACGAAACCACAAAGCCTCGCTGGCTTAATATTTAACGGTAAGGTTTGAAGGAAATTCTGAGAATCAATTTTGGAGGATATCAATGGAATATAGAAATTTAATAAAATATGGACTGAACGATCGTTTTACCCAGGAAGCAACACTTTACGAAGGGCTGTTTCTTGCCAGAGTCACAGAACAGCACAGAGATCTTTACAAGGTTGTTTGCGAAGAGGGAGAAATGCAGGCTGAAATTTCGGGCAGTCTCCTTTATCGTGCTTATGATCATACGGATTTTCCGGCAGTTGGGGACTGGGTTATGGTTGACAGGACCAATGACCAGTCTGGAAACGGAATCATCCATCAGGTACTGCGCAGGAAAAGCGTGTTTGAACGAAAGGCTGCGGGAACGTCAAACAGCGTTCAGATCGTGGCTGCAAACATCGATACCATTTTTATCTGCATGTCACTAAATGCAGATTTCAATCTAAGAAGGCTGGAACGCTATCTTTCTGTAGCGTGGGATAGCAGGGCGAAACCGGTTATCGTACTCACGAAGGCGGATTTATGCAAAGATCTTGAATCCAAAAAACTGCAAACCGAGACGGTGAGTGTAGGTGCTGACATTGTTATCTGCTCCAGTATGGAAGGCAGTGGCTTTGAGCAAATTCGTTCCCATATCAGGGAAGGGAATACGGTAGCGTTTATCGGTTCCTCGGGAGTAGGAAAATCAACCCTCATTAACAAGCTGGCAGGAAAGGTAATCCTTGCAACGAAAGAAATCAGGGAAGATGATGATAAGGGGCGACATACCACGACCCATCGTCAGCTGGTTCTCCTTCCAGACGGGGGAATCGTCATCGACACACCGGGAATGCGGGAACTTCAGCTGGAATCAGCGGATCTTTCCAGGACCTTTATTGATATCGAAGAATTGGCGGAGCAATGCAAATTCGGTGATTGTTCTCACAATGCAGAACCTGGCTGTGCAGTACGGAAGGCCATTGAGAATGGCGACCTTACATCTGAGCGCCTGGAAAGCTTCCGAAAACTTCAGCGGGAAGCTGGTTATGAAGGTCTGAATTCCAGGCAGCTGGAACAGAAAAAGATCGAATCCATGTTTGGAAGCAAGGGTGAGATGAAACAGATTATGAAATACGCCAAGCAGAAAAACAAGAGATAAATGACTGTATGATAATCGTTGTGTAATAGCAGCTACATCATAACAGTTACATTATAAAAAGAGGCAGATAACAAATTGAAAACGGCTGCGGGTGAATTCCCCAGCCGTTTTTCGATTTTGTGAATATGATCAGGGCAGAAATAAAATTCCGGCACAGCCCAGGGCTACTGCGAAAAGAAATATAAAATCCCTGATTCTGACAGGAACAGGGCGATAGACAGTGCGGGGCGCGTTACCGTCAAATCCTTTGGATTCCATTGCTACGGACAGAGCTTCAGCCCAGCGCACCGCCTTCACCAGCATAGGTTTTAAAAGAGCCGGTGAAACAGGAAGGACACGTAAACCTCTGGCTCTGAAGGCTGCTCTTGTCTGCCGGTATTCCCTCATCATGACCGGGAGGATTCCCCAGGCCGCCAGGAGACCGTAGGCGAAGACCGGCGGAAGCTTCAACTGTTGATTCAGAGATTGAACCAGCCGGACCCGATCCGTGGTCAGTGCCAGCAGCAGGCCCAAACCCGCGAAGGCCAATACCCGACTTGCGAGAATTAGTCCGTTCCAAACCCCACTGTCGGCCAGGTGAAAAGACAGCTCGCTCACAGGCATGCCGTTGCCAGCCTGAAAGCGGTAGCCGGTATAAAAGGTGCCCAGTGCGGTTAGTATCACGGGGATCATTGCTGCTATGAATATCTTGTAATTGATACGACTGACTGCAAGCAAAATAAGAGACAGTACAAAAACCGTCAGGTTCAAAAAAGGCTTCTGCATTGCAGCCAGAAAAAAGGTCGGCATCAGGAGGCCGAGGGCTTTAACGGATGGATTGATCGTGTTCAAGCAGAGTGCCCTCCTTTAATTCAAAGATTTCATCTGCAAAGTCAGCGGCCAGTTTCCTGTCATGGGTGGAAAAAATCAGCGTTGTGCCGCGGTCTTTCATTTCGTTTTCCAGTGCAGCCATGATGGCAATGGTGTTGTTCCAATCCTGAGCATAGGTGGGTTCGTCACAGAATAAAATCTCACAACCGCAGGCCAAAATTGCCGCTACACCGAGACGCCGCTGCTGGCCCTGACTGAGCATGTAGGGCGAGACACGTCTGTGCCCCCACAATCCGATGCCGCGAAGGATGGACTCCACTTGGTTTTCTTCGGCTTTCTGGACAGAGGTTATCAGTTTTGAAGCTTTCTGATTGATGGCATTTGTTTTCGCCTTACTCTTCAAGCTTGTCAGAATCTCATCATATACTGTGTCTGACACGAATTGATCCTGGGGATTCTGCGTAACAAATCCAATGGGGCCGGGACGTCCAAGCTCTCTTTTTCTGACAGCACTTCCCCGGTAAAAAAGCTCGCCATCGAAGGGGGCGAGACCGCGTAGCACATCAAACAGTGTACTTTTTCCACTGCCGCTTTCACCGAGGAGTGCGTAGCTTTTTCCCTGACTAAAATCCGCATTTAGCCCCCGAAGCACCGGTGTTCCGGTATAACTCACCGTGATGTTCTTAAGCCGCAGCAGCGGTTCAGGCAGGGATTCCTGTGGGGTTTTCTTGTGCCGGAGAAAGGGATAGGAGCTTCCCGGAGCAGCTGTGCTGCAGCGCTTCAGTGCATCGCTGTCGCGGCTGTCCTTGCCTTCATGGACCGACAGCGTAAGGCCCTCTGCGATGAGATTTCCCATCTTGTCCATCCCTTTGATTTCATCTGCAACACCCAACCAGTTTTCCAGACGGTGATCCACCGCCAGAATTCCTGTCCCTCTCTCGCGGTGGAGCTGACCTAGTTTGGCAGCGATGTCCCGTGCAGAGCGGTCGTCCAGATTGGCGAAAGGCTCATCCAGCAGAATCCACGTTGGGGAAAGGGCAGCCAGACACGCAAGCATGACCTTCTGTTTCTCCCCTCCCGAGAGGGTAAGAAGCTTACGGTCCTTTAAATGTTCAATACAGCAAAACCTCAAGGCCCCGTCAATGATGGACCCCATCTCTTCTCTGGGGATGCTCACGTTCTCCAGACAAAAGGCGAGCTCGTTTCGAACTGTATCCATACAGAATTGAAGCGCAGGGTTCTGAAACATCATACCCACGCGTCTGCATCGCAGATTGGGAGGCAGCTCGCTGGGATCGTCCCCATCGATTTTTACGGAGCCGGAGCTGAGTACTCCGGCGTTTTCAGGATAGATCCCGGCAGCCAGATAGAGCAGCGTGCTCTTGCCGCAGCCGGAGGCCCCAGTCAGCACGGTGATGCGAGCGGACTGGAAACGAACGTTCAGGTTCTGCAAAACATAAAAATCACCTGATTCCTGATAGCGAAAGGCCACATCTGTAAAGGAGATTTCACTCATATTCAGCCTCGGCTGGGAAGGAAGGCATTGGTGTATTCCGTGTCCCTTCTGACATCATAATAACCGTGCTCGATGAGCCAGTCGGCCATACGCTCCCAGCGTTCGGGAGCCATGTATCCCCAATGGCCTGTCTCATCCAAAAGGATGTTTGACAGATGGCGCTGGCTGCGGATCAGCAGAGAGTCTGAAACGGGTGGAAGGCTGTCGCGGACCAGTAGTACCGATTCTTCAGGAGATAGAGCGGATTCAATATATCCCCGGTCAAGTGCTCCAAGAAAGGCTCTTAATTCCTCCGGACGAGTTTCAATGAGCTGTCTGCTTGCAGCAAGGCTGGGAGCACAGAAATCAAACAGCGGGTCCACATCTGCCAGTGCAAAGTAGTTGATCTCTTTACCGGCTTCGATCAACTCCTGATTTTCCCAGTTTTCATAGACCCAGGTGGCATCTGCATCCTTGCCAAGGGTTGAGACAATGTCGCCCACATCCATGGGGACAAGCTTTACCTTGCCATAATCTCCGCCGTCAAGGCGCACTGCCTCGCCGATCACTCCGTGAAACCAGGATGGGGACCAATGGGTGAGGCGTTTTCCCTCCAACATCTGGGGCGAAGTAATTCCGCTTTCCTTTAATGACACGATGCCCGAGTCGCAGCGCTGCGTAAGGGTGGCGACAGCTGTCAGGGGTATTCCTTCCGCAATCTTTTCCAATATGGAAATCTGCGGCCCCAGAACAATGTCCGCACCGTGGAGATCCAGCACCCCGTGCACATCTCCGGATAGCTCCACCGTCAGACCTGCATCTTTGAAATAACCCTTCTTTTCCGCCACCAGAAATCCGGTGTGGTTAGTATTGGGAAACCAGTCGAGAATAATTTTAATTTTACCCATGAACTTACTCCTCCTCTCTTTCGATCAGCACTTCCTGCCTGGAAAGATCGATTCCGTAGTTTTTCAGGACACCGGTTCGTGCAAGGCCGTCACAGGCAAGTTTAGAAATGAGTCCTGTAAACAGTGCTGCGCTCAGGAACCGTACCATAAGCTTTGCAAAGAGAAGGCCGGGAGCGAGAAGATAGTTTTGCAGATAGTAGAGCTCATAGACAAAAATAAAAGAAGCAGCCAGAATTCCTCCCAAGGTCATGGAAAGGAGATTAAACTTCTTGTAGCGGAAAGCAGCGAAACCAAGCTCACAGCCAAGACCTTGGATGAATCCTGTCAGAATCACCACAAGACCACCCGCATTTCCCATAAGAAGCTCAACCCCGGCAGCCAGTACTTCTGTGATCAATGCTACGCCTGGTTTTCGTATGATGTATGCGGCGACAGCGGACGCCATAAACCAGACGCCGTAAATCAGCTCAAAGCTGAAGGTGGAAAGGCCGGTTGGTGTCAGCAGCGCTGAAAGGACCATACCTCCGCTGAATACGGCTAAATATACTGCTGCGAACAGTACACCGAGAATCGACATCATCAGGATGTCTCTGAGTTTCCATTGATCGTTTTTCATGTTACCCTCCATTTTTTTTGCTTGCATCAATGATAGAACATATCGTGTTTTATCCATTCATGCCAAAATACAAAAAAGCCGCACAGCCTTCGCTGAGCGACAAAAATGGAATTTCTCCGCTGCTCCCTACGATGGCATTACCCAACAGGTTCAAAGGGTCATAGGCGCGATAGCCTAAATCTCAGCCGGATTTGCTCCAGCCCCCCTCTATTTAATTGTGCGTCTTTTTTGTCATTATACGGTGGCTATATGAAAAAAACAAGCCCTTTTTATAATTTTGTGTTTTTATAAACTAATGCTGATGGGGATGTTGATGATGAATTTCCGGTGTGTGGGTATGGGAATGGGTTATCGCTTCATGGGTGTGTTCATGGGAATGTTCCCCGATGATTTGATCGCTGTGCACATGCGTGTGGTGACCATCGTTATGACTGTGTCTGTGCTCATGGGTGCTCTCTTCGTGTATGTGAGAATGGGTGTGCTTTTCCGTAATTGCGAAATAGGTTCCGGCCAGCATGATGAACAGAGCGAAAAGGAAGGATTGGGTGAGTCCCTCTTTCAGAATGATCCAGGAGATCAAAACCCCGATAAAGGGTGCCGCCGCATAATACACACTGGTCCGCGCTGCACCCAGCTCTCTTTGAGCTGCAATATAAAAATAGATGCTGAGGCCATAGGACACAAAGCCGAGAAACAGTGCCAGGAGAATATAGGGTATGCTGCCGCTTATTTCTCCTGTTCCCATTGCAATGAGCAGAGCACCCGTTCCCGAACCGAATCCTTTTATAATAACCGTTTGTAAAGGGTCTTTGATGGAGAGCATTCTGGTGCAGTTGTTTTCAATGCCCCAACAGAGGCAGGCTGCCAGAACGAAAAAAGAGCCGGAGGAAAAGACGAGGCTTCTGTAGTCCTCCACAGAAAGAACAATGCAGGAGAGGGTAATCAGAATAATGGCCAGCCACATTCTATTGTCCATTGGCTCTTTGAAGAATACCATTGCAATTGCCGCAGTAGCTACGATTTCAAAATTGTTCAGCAGGGAGGCTGTAGCCGCAGGGGTTAATGTCAGCCCCACCATGAGGAAAATCGGTGCTGCAATGTCAAGGAGGATCATGGCCATGACCCAGGGAAGCTCGTTTCTCGTAATCCTTGCTTCCATCCGCTGCTGATGCCGAATTTGCCGGATAAAATGAACCATCAACATTCCAAGACCTGCGCCCAAGTAAAGAAGCGCCGCCATCATCGTGGGAGTAAGGCCGGATAGCAGGATTTTGGATATCGGCGAACAAATTCCAAAGAGTCCGGCAGCAAGAATTGCGGTCAGGATTGCTTTTCGGGGTTCATATCTTCTATTCAGTTTCTTCTGTTTTAACTCAGCCATAATTAGCAGCCTCCTTGTTGGAACGTTTATGTCTTTAGTGCCTTTAAAAATATCAAAGGTGTCATCTCCTATTATGAATCGGGCCGGATACAAATGTCAATGTACTGCCGGAGAATGCCGGAGAATGTATGAAAAACTGGAAACATCCCATTGACGGGGGTGTGGCAAGATGATACACTAACATCGACAACTAAGCAATCAATAGGTGCCCACTTCTTTGCAGGTGGGATAATAGGGAAGCCGGGTGAAAATCCCGCGCGGGACCGCCGCTGTAAAAGAGGAGTCGTGTCTGAGATGCCACTGAGTTTTATCGGGAAGGCAGATAACGATGATGATCCTTGAGCCAGAAAACCTGCCTAATGATTTACCGTATACCAGACGCTCTGTCAATTGTCCCAACAGCGTATCAGCAGCATGCCAAAACAGATGCTGGTCGGGAACTGTGAGAAAGATTGAACGAGAAGTCTGGGCTATTACACTATCCTACGGACGAAGGGAAGGTGTGATAAACGGAAACGTAACTCGTTTCTTTTATTATGCCTATTCCGGCGCTGGCCGTGAATAGGCAAACTTGTTTTTTGGAGGTTTTTATGAAATCAAAAAAGCAAAGATTCCTGATTGCAGCAACAGCAGCACTTACGCTTGTTTTTGGCTGCGTTGAGAGTGTCAGTGCCATGCATATCATGGAAGGCTATCTGCCGCTGAACTATTGCGTGATCTGGGGCGTCCTATGTATCCCATTTCTGATCATCGGACTGAATTCTATTAAAAAAACCATTGAGCAGAACCGCAAGGCTCTGTTGATCCTTGTTATGATAGGCGCCTATGCCTTTGTACTCTCTGCACTGAAGATTCCTTCCGTTACAGGAAGCAGCTCCCATCCCACGGGAACAGGTCTTGGTGCCATTCTTTTCGGACCTACGGCTATGTGCGTAATCGGGGTCATCATCCTGTTGTTTCAGGCGATTCTTCTCGCCCATGGCGGGTTGACTACTTTGGGAGCAAATACGTTCTCCATGGCCATTGCCGGTCCGTTTGTCGCATACGGAATTTATATACTTTGCAAGAAGCTGAATCTTTCCAAATCAGCTGGCGTATTTCTCGCAGCAGGGTTAAGCGATCTCTTTACATACAGTGTGACCGCTTTTCAGCTGGCTCTGGCGCACCCGTCGGAGGTAGGCGGTTTTCAGGCATCCTTTGTGGAATTCCTGGGAATCTTTGCAGTGACACAGGTTCCGCTGGCCATCATTGAAGGACTTCTGGCCGTTGTAGTGATGAAAGGTCTTGAATCTTATGCAAGACCGGAGCTAACCGAGCTGAGATATTTAGAGGGAGGAAACTGATATGAAGAAGAACATTACTGTCGTTCTTGTTTTGCTGCTGCTGGTTGTGGCCATCGCTGTAACTCCGCTGCTTCTGATCAAGGACTCCGAATTCGGCGGAGCGGATGGAGCGGCTGAGGAAGCCATTACCGCAATCAACCCCAATTATCAGCCCTGGGCCCAGTCTATTCTGGAACCACCGGGAGGAGAAACAGAATCCCTGCTGTTTTGTCTGCAGGCAGGAATCGGAGCAGGTATTTTCGGCTTTGGTTTTGGGTATCTTGTAGCAAGAAAAAAATATCAGAAGGGTGTTTGATATATGTTCATCATTGACAAACTCGCATATTCGTCCAAACTACGTTATAAAAATCCGGCTGTAAAAGCCGCATTCGCTGTCGGCAGCCTGCTAATCTGCGTCGGCGCGCGATCGTTTGTCATTTCCTTTATCATTTTAATGATCATGGGAGGTCTTACCGTGTTGTCCGGTAGGATCTCCGTTTTGCGTTATATTGGGCTGCTGATGATTCCCTTCAGCTTTCTGGCACTCAGCACGCTGGCCATTGTGTTTAATCTGTCGGAGCAGCCGTTGAATCTGTTCAACATTCCCATTGGCAGTGTTTACCTTGCGGTCAGTCAGAATTCTCTGAGGGAAGGTGTTTTATTAGTCGTCGTTGCGCTGGCTTCGGTTTCCTGTTTGTATTTTCTTACCTTATCCACGACGATGATTGATCTCCTGGCATTGCTGCAGAGACTCCGCTGCCCGAAACTTATGGTGGAGCTGATGATGCTGATTTATCGGTATATCTTTGTACTGCTTGATATGGCAAGTGCCATTTCCACATCGCAGAAATGCCGGTTAGGGAATAAAGACTTTATGACAGAGCTGAGATCCGTCGGCCAATTGCTGGCGGTGCTGCTGATCCGGTCGCTGAAGAAATCCTCCCTGCTATATGACGCCATGGAATCACGGTGCTATGACGGTGATATTCGAGTATTGAACGAGTATCGGCCTGCAGAAATGCGGGATGCGGCAGGTGTTGCAGGATATCTGGCCATATTGATGGTTCTTGCTGTCGTACTGTAAGGGTTTCACCAAATCATACGATGCCGCAGTCACGGGCCGTAGAGACTCCGCTGGATAAAGGCGGAGGAAAGGGTAAAAATGAACGATCAAACAAAATCTTCCGGACAGGAAGCCGTTTTATGTCTGGAAAATATATGTTATACTTACGAAGATGGGACAGAAGCACTGAAAGGTGTTGATTTGAACATCTTAAGAGGAGAGCGGCTGGCAATCATGGGGGCAAACGGCTCCGGAAAGTCCACGCTTTTTCTCACACTTAACGGGATTCATAAGCCGACTTCAGGCAGGGTTCTGTTTTGCGGCGTTCCCGTAGATTACTCTAGAAAAGGTCTTCTTGATCTCAGGAGAAAAGTGGGAATTGTATTTCAAGATCCCGACAATCAACTTTTTTCCGCCAGTGTCACCCAGGAGATTTCCTTCGGAATCCTGAATTTGGGTGTGGCGGAAGCAGAGGCCAAAGAACGGGTGGATCAGGTGATTGAAGAACTGAACATCACCTCATTTCGAGAGAAGCCTACCCATTTTCTCAGCGGCGGACAGAAAAAAAGAGTATCCATTGCAGATATACTGGTAATGGCCCCCGAAGTGATCATTTTCGATGAACCGGCAGCGGCTCTCGATCCGAAGCATTCCTCTATGGTGGACGAAATCATCGACGGGCTAAGTGCCAAAGGAATCACCGTAATCCTATCAACCCATGACGTCAATCGTGCACTGCTTTGGGCAGAACGGATTGTACTTTTGGATGACGGAAGAATCCTTTCTCAGGGCACGCCGGAAGAGATCTTTACCGATGAAGCGTTGCTGATGCGTACCAATCTGGAAAAGCCGGCAATACTTAAAATATATGAATCTTTATGCGATGCAGGGATTTTAGGCAGACAGCTGCCCCTGCCCCGTTCTGCCGATGAATTGCAAAAAATAATACGAGGTGCAAAATGAAATCAGAGAAAAAGGCAATATTAGTCGTAAGTTTCGGAACAAGCCATGAGACTACAAGAGAAAAAACCATCGGCGCCATTGAGAGAGAGGTTTCCACCGCTTATCCGGATTATGAAATCAGAAGGGCTTTCACTAGCGGTATGATCCTCAGGGTCCTGGAAAAGCGGGATCAGATCAAAATAGATAACGTAGCGGAAGCGATGAAAAAACTTGTGGAAGAAGGATTTCAGGAGGTTTTCGTACAGCCAACCCACGTAATCCCCGGGGACGAATATGATAAAATGTCAGCGGATGTTACTGCTTTTGCAGGCCAGATCGATGTGCTTGCAATCGGCAAACCGCTGCTTTATGATACCGATGACTACTTTGCGGTAATCCAGGGGATCATGAGTGAGCTTCCCAAACTGGGAAGCGAAGATGCGCTGGTTCTCATGGGCCATGGATCAGAACATCCCATCAATGCTGCTTATGCAGCCATGGACTATCGATTTAAGGATGAGGGGTATCCAAACGTCTTTGTAGGAACTGTGGAAGGATACCCGGACCTGGAGGTAGTTTTGAAGCAGGTGAAGAGCTTCGCGCCGAAAAAGGTCACGCTGCTGCCTCTTATGGTCGTAGCAGGAGACCACGCTGTCAATGACATGGCAAGCGATGAGGAAGACTCCTGGAAAACAGCATTTGAAAAGGAAGGCTTTGAAGTGGAGTGTATCTTAAGAGGTCTGGGGGAATTTCCTGCAATCCGAAAGATTTATCTGGAACATATTGCGCGAGAGATGAAGCTGTAATAAGTGACTGCAAAGGAACGGCAACAAGGAACGACAGGAAAGAGAAACTGCAGGGATTGAGGGAAAAAATGGAACGGTATGTGATGAAGGACAATAAGAAGCTTCGATGCGGTTATACGACAGGAAGCTGTGCTGCCGCCGCAGCACAGCGTGCTGCGGCGTTGCTCCTTGGTGCTTCCATTCCTAATCATGAGGATATCGTTCTGATCACACCAAAGGGTGTGACCCTGCAGCTGAAGCCTGAGCTGACAGAACTGAGGGAGGAATGGGCAAGCTGCAGTATTCGAAAGGATGCCGGCGATGATCCGGACATCACCAACGGGATTCTGGTTTGTGCCAGGGTATCAAAGCTGACGGAGGAAGCAGGAATCATCATCACAGGGGGAGATGGCGTGGGAACGGTCACCAAACCCGGTCTGGCCTGTTCCATCGGCGAAGCGGCAATCAATCCAGTGCCAAGAGCTATGATCCTCGAGCAGGTAAAAGCTGTCTGTGATGAACTGGATTATGTCGGAAGCCTTCTGGTGGAAATATCGGTACCCGAGGGAAGCGACATCGCAAAGAGAACTTATAATCCCAGATTGGGAATCGTTGGCGGTATCTCAATTCTCGGAACAAGTGGTATTGTCGAACCCATGAGCGAACAGGCTCTCATCGATACCATCAAGACAGAAATGAATGTGAGAAAAGCAGAGGGTGCCGAGTATCTGGTGATTACACCGGGAAACTACGGGGAGACCTTTCTGAAGAAATATTTAGGCAAGGATGAAATTGCAGCCGTGAAGTGCAGCAATTTTATCGGGGAAGCCCTGGATTATGCGGAAGAGCTGAAATTCAAAGGCGTTCTCTTGACAGGGCATATCGGAAAGCTGATCAAAACATCAGCGGGTATTATGAATACCCATTCAAAATATGGCGATGCCCGGATGGAAATCCTGACTGCCCATGCAGCGCTGGCCGGTGCTCCTCCTGCGGTCTTGGAAAGGCTGATTGACTGTGTGACGACAGAAGATGCCATCACCGTTTTGGATGAGGCGGAAATCAGAGAACAAACACTGACTTCCGTACTGAAAAAGCTGGATTATCATATCAAAGAACGCGTCCATCATCAGGTGGAAATCGGGGCAATCCTCTTTTCCAATTTTTATGGATATCTTGGAGAGACTGTGGATGCAGCCAGACTTAAGTCCATGGTTTCCCAAAAATCATTGATCGAACAAAGGGACTGCGTGCAAACCAGAGAAAAGCGTAAAAAGTAACAATAAATTCTGCGTGCAAACCAGAGGAATGAGGGACAAATGATAAATTCTGAGGAGAAACAAACACGAAAAGGAAAACTATATGGAGTAGGAGTTGGGCCCGGAGATCCGGAACTGATGACTTTGAAAGCAGTACGGCTTATCCTGGAGTGTGATGTGATTGCCATCCCTTCTTCCGGAGGCGAAGCAAACGTCGCTTTTGATATTGCCAAAGGCGCAGTTCCACAAATGGCGGATAAGGAGCTTCTGGAGCTGTCCATGCCCATGATCAGAGACAGAGAAAAGCTTAAGGAAAGCCACGATCAAGCGGCAAACGATGTGGCGGAGGTACTTGAGCAGGGAAAGAATGTGGCGTTCTTAACGCTGGGAGATCCTTCTATCTATTCTACCTATATCTATGTCCACAACCGGCTTGTGAATCAGGGCTATGATACGGAGATCATTCCGGGGATTCCGTCCTTTTGCGCTGTGGCGGCGAGATTGAATGAGGGCTTGACAGAAGCCTCAGAGGCGCTCCACATCATTCCGGCATCTTACGCGGGAATTGAAGATGCCCTGCAGCTGAAGGGCACCAGGGTTCTGATGAAATCGGGCAAATCCATCGGTAAGATCAAGACCTTGATCAAAGAACTGGAAACTCCGGCTGAAGTCAAGATGGTAGAACGCTGCGGCATGGAGGGGGAGAGAGTCTTTCAGAACCTCGAAGCGCTGGATGAGGACGCAGGCTATTTTTCCATTCTTGTGGTGAAAGATGAGAAGGAGCAAAGCAGTCAGCAATGAAGTTATTATAAAAACTGGTAGAACTAGTCGGTTGCATGCGATAAATTTAATGATTCCTGAAATTAGATTGTCTTGGAAATCAGGAAGGTAATAAGGAGAAGTTATGGTACATTTTGTTGGAGCCGGATCGGGAGCAGCCGATCTGATTACCGTCAGAGGACAGAAGCTTTTGACCGAAGCGGATATAATTATCTATGCCGGATCTTTGGTTAATCCAGAACACCTGGAGATCGCGAAACCCGGATGCGAAATACACGACAGTGCTTCCATGACACTGGAGGAAGTGATTGAAGTGATGAAGCGGGCTGAAGGGGAAGGAAAGATGACGGTACGTCTTCACACAGGAGACCCCAGTATTTACGGCGCTATCAGAGAGCAGATGGATCTTCTGGACGAAGAAGGGATCCACTATGATGTGGTTCCGGGGGTGAGCTCTGCCTTCGGTGCGGCAGCAGCATTGAAAGCGGAGTATACATTACCGGACGTATCCCAGACAGTGATTATTACAAGAATGGCGGGGCGGACTCCGGTACCTGAGAAGGAAGAAATTTCACTGCTTGCGGCCCATCAGGCAACCATGGTGATCTTCCTCAGCACTGGGCTTCTTGAACCTTTGAGAGAGAGACTGCTGGCTGGCGGATATCAGAAGGATACCCCTGCAGCCATCGTGTATAAAGCAACCTGGCCGGACGAGAAGGTCTTCCGGGGAACGGTTGACACCCTGCCTCAAATGGCGAAAGAGAACGGAATTACGAAGACCGCTCTGATTTTGGTAGGGGATTTTCTGGGAGACAGCTATGAGCGATCCAAGCTCTATGATCCTGCTTTTACCCACGAATTCAGAGAAGCCAGTAAAACCGAGTCATGAAAGGCGTTTTAGATTGATCACAAGCGATCAGTAATCATCGGTAACGATAAATAAATCAGCATAAAGGACGAGAGCGATATGAATCCGGATTTTAATCTCAGGATGGTCGGAATAGACCACAACAAGGCGGCAATCGAATATAGGGAGTTGTTTTCCTTCACCAAGGCTGGTTCAGCGGAGGCAATGAAGCAGCTTCAGACCCGGTATGCCCTTGAGGGGTGTGTGCTTCTTTCCACCTGCAACAGGACGGAACTATACATCAGTCCTTCAGAGGAAGCGGGATGCCCACCTCCCTTCGCTATGCTCTGCGGCGTGAAGGGTCTTAATGCTGCGCAATACGGCGGACTTTTTATAGAACGAAACGGGGAAGAGGCAGTACAGCATCTCATGGAAGTTGCCTGTGGTCTGGATTCAAAGATCTTTGGGGAAGATCAGATCATTACTCAGGTCAGGGAGGCACTACTCCTTGCGAGAGCAAATCACTGCACAGATATCATGCTGGAAAAGGTGTTCCAGACAGCCATCGGTGCAGCAAAGCGGGTGAAGTCGAAGATCAAGCTGGCGGAGGCAGATGGCGGAGCAGCCTTGCAGGTGCTGGCGCTGCTGAAGGAGAAACTCGGAAATTTGCAAGGTGTTTCGTGCTTTATGATCGGAAACGGCAAGATGGGCCAAATGATATGCAAAACCCTGGCGGCACATGGTGCTTCCGTGAAGATGACACAGAGAAAAGCGTTTCACGGGCAGACGCCTGCACAATCCATCATACCGGAAGGCTGTTTCACTGTTCCTTACGAGGAACGGATCCAGGAGCTTGCTGGTGCAAAGGTTGTGATCAGTGCAACCAGAAGTCCTCACTACACGCTGAAAATGGCTGAAATAGACGGATATCTTAGTCTGGAGCCCAGCATATGGATCGATCTTGCAGTACCACGGGATATTGAGCCTGAGATCGGGAGCCTGCCGCAAATTGAGCTGTTCGATATCGATCATCTCGCCAAAGAAGAGAACCGGTCAAAACATGACAGGGCCGCAGAAGATGCCAAAATCATTCTGGGCGAATATCTTGAGGAACTGAAACAATGGAATGCTTTCCGGGAGGTCATCCCGGAGATACAAAATATCGTCCGAATGTCCGTGGAAGATGTATCCAAACGGTTGGATCAGCCCATAGGAAGCGTACCGCTGCCGGAGGTCGAGAAAGAGCAAATCCGTACGGAAATTGAACGGGCGGTAGAAAAAACTGTGGGCAAACTGCTCTTCGGATTAAAAGATACCCTGCGAAATTCATTATGGAAAGAATGTGTGGATGCAGTGTATGATGCAGCAAACAGGGATACGCTGAAATCCTGAAAATAATAGATTTTAGGATGCTGACTCGCGAACAGAAAGCGTGAAAAAAGGATAATTAAATGCATCGATATATCAACTGGACAGGATTGAAACAACGGAGGCTTTTATGAAAATCTATGTAGTGGGTCTCGGCCCGGGCGAATGGAATCAAATGACGCAAAAGGCACTGGGTGCACTGGAGGAATGTGATGTGATCACTGGTTACGAGGTCTATGTGGATCTGGTCAGGGAGCGATTTCAGCATAAGAAATTACTCTCCACTCCGATGAAAAAGGAAGCGGAGCGCTGTCATATGGCCATTGAAGAGGCACTGAAGGGTCAGACTGTTGCTATGGTGTGCAGCGGAGATGCCGGAGTTTATGGTATGGCCGGTTTAATGTATGAAGTAGCGCAGCAGTATGACCCGGTTGAAATCGAAGTAATCGCAGGCATTACCGCAGCCTGCAGCGGAGCGGCAGTTTTGGGTGCTCCCCTGATCCATGATTTTACGGTGATCAGCTTGAGCGATCTTTTGACACCTTGGGAACGGATCGAAAAGCGCATTGAATGTGCTGCGATGGCTGATTTTGTGATCTGCCTTTATAATCCATCCAGTCATAAACGAAAGGATTACCTTCAAAAAGCCTGCGATATCATTCTGAAACATAGAACCAATGATAATCTTTGCGGCTATGTGCGGAATATCGGGAGAGAAGGGGAGTCGGCGACGCTTCTGACCCTTAGCGAACTCAGAGACGCTCAGGTCGATATGTTCACAACGGTGTTTATCGGAAATTCTCAGACGAAAGAAATCAGTGGTAAAATGGTAACGCCCAGAGGATATCGAATCGACAAATAGAGACCATCAAATAGATATAGGATAACAGATAAATAAAGGAAAAAGCATGACAAAATTATTGGTCTTTGCAGGTACAACAGAAGGAAGAAAGCTTTTGGAGGCGCTTTCCCGGCAATTTTCCCGGCAAACCTACGGAAATGGTCTGTCTGTTTTCGCATGCGTCGCCACAGAATACGGAAAAGAACTTCTTCTGCAGGGCAGGCTCAATGGAATTCATATCCATGCAGGAAGAATAACTCAGCCAGAAATGACTGCTCTGATGAGAGAGCATCATTTTGATTTTGTCATCGATACGACCCATCCCTATGCCCGGGTGGTCAGTGAATCCATCCGAACAGCCTGTGCCGAATCAGGCTGCAGATATCTGAGGGTCTTACGGGCTGAGGGACGTACCTTGGAAATGGAACGTGAAAACTGTCTGTTTTTCCACAGCCATGAAGCGGCAGCGAACTATCTGGATGAAAATCCGGGAAATGCCCTCATGACAATTGGAAGCAAGGAATTATATCAATATACAAAGATTCAGGACTATCAGCATCGGCTTTTCCCCAGGGTGCTGCCTATGACCGGCGTTTTGGAAAGCTGCACTGCTTTGGGGTTTGCGGGAAGACAGCTGATTCTGATGCAGGGGCCTTTTACTGCCGAAATGAATGCGGCAATGATTCGTCAACTCAATGGAAGATATCTTGTTACAAAGGATTCCGGTGAGGCTGGCGGCTTCTTTGAGAAGTATGAGGCAGCAGTGGAAACGGGAGCGCAGCTCCTGGTCATCGGAAGGGCAGAGGAGGAAGAGGGTCTCTCGCTGAAGGAACTTGTAGGGCTTCTTGATGAAACCTGTGGCTTGACGCTGGGAGAAGCTTTCGCATCGGATTCCTCGCAAAATTTAGAATCACCGGTTGATGCACAGCAGCGTGATACTGAGGATTCTGCGAGGCAGGACACTGGCAGCTGGTTCCCGTTTTTTACGAAGATCTCCGGAAAAAACATTACTGTCGTCGGTGCCGGAAAAATTGCCGGAAGAAGGATCAAGACACTCATGAATTTCGATTGTAATGTGACGGTGATAGCGGAAGAAGCACTTTCTGAAGTGATTCAATGGGAAGAGGAACATCGTCTTACGCTGAGAAGAAAACGCTGGGAGCCTGAGGACATTTGCAGTGCCGATTATGTTTTGGCTGCAACCAATGACAGCAGTATCAATCATGAGATTTATCTGGAATGTAAAAACAGGGGAATATCGATCAATGTGGCCGATAATAAAGATAAAAGCGATTTTTATTTTCCGGGAATCATCCGAAAGAACGGAGTAACCGTTGGTGTGACCGCTGATGGAAAAGATCACGGGCTGGCAAAGCGTGCTACAAGAGCCATCGCGCAATGCTTGGAAACGCAGTTAGAATAAAATGATAGGGGGACCATCCATGAAGTCTGGAAAAATACGAGTCGGAAGCAGGGACAGCAAGCTGGCTGTCGCACAGTCGGAGTTGGTTATGGAGACCATCAAAAGGGCACATCCCGAGCTGGAGCTTGAACTAATCACCATGAAAACCACCGGAGATTTGATTTTGGACCGAAGTCTGGATAAAATCGGCGGGAAGGGTCTTTTTGTCAAGGAACTGGATCAGGCTTTGCGGGACGGTCGAATTGATTTCGCCGTACATAGTTTGAAAGATATGCCTATGGAGACGCCCGAGGATCTTCCTCTTTTGGCCTTTTCGAAGCGAGAGGACCCGAGAGATGCGCTGGTACTGCCAAAACGAGTGGAGGCAGAAGCTTCCCAAAAACCCATCGGAAGCTCCAGTGCAAGAAGAAATCTTCAGCTGCAAAAGCTTTATCCCGAGCGGGCGGTTTCCGGTGTCAGAGGCAATGTTCTGACGCGGCTTGCGAAGTTGGATCAGGGAGACTACAGCGCATTGATCCTTGCTTCTGCGGGACTCAGGCGGCTTGATCTGGGGAGCAGGATCAGCAGAGTTTTTGAACCATGGGAGATGATTCCCGCCGCAGGGCAGGGCATCATGGTTGTGCAGGGAAGAGCCGGAGAGGATTACAGCTATCTTAGCTGCGTCAACGATCGGAATGCAGAATTGGCAGCACTGGCGGAACGCGCTTTTGTAAGAGCCCTTGATGGTGGATGCAGTTCGCCCATCGCGGCCTATGCAGAAGTGGAAGGAGAGAGCATCAGGCTTACAGGCCTGTATTATATAGAAGAAGAAAACCGGTATATTACCGGCGAACTATCAGGACGCAGTACCGATGGAGAGCAGCTGGGAAGCGCGCTGGCCACTCGGCTGAAATCAGAGGTAAGAGGATGACTGAGTGCAAAAGCGATAAAAAAGGGAAAGTGTGGCTCGTAGGAGCAGGTCCCTCGGATCCGGGGCTTTTCACCTTGAAAGGAAAGTCTGTTTTGGAGCAGGCAGATGTTGTTGTTTTTGATCAGCTCGTGGGGCAGGGGATTCTTGCCATGATCCCGCGGCAGGCAAAGAAAATAAATGTAGGGAAAATTTCAGGAAACCATCCTGTACCTCAGGGCGAAATCAACCGGATTCTGCTTGAGGAAGCGCAGGCTGGAAACCGTGTGGTTCGTCTGAAAGGAGGAGACCCTTTCCTTTTCGGACGAGGAGGAGAAGAACTAGAGCTGCTTTGTGAGCATGGAATCTCCTTTGAGATCATTCCTGGAATCACGTCGGCCATTTCGGTTCCGGCCTACCATGGCATTCCTGTTACCCATCGGGATTTCTGCTCTTCGGTGCACATCATCACCGGACATACGAGAAATGCGGCACAGGCTGACATTGATTATCCCTCACTAATCAAGCTGAAGGGAACACTGATTTTTCTCATGGGCGTTGCATCCATGCCTTCTATCTGCAAAGGTCTTATGGATGCGGGAATGGACCCTTCCATGCCTGCGGCAGTACTGGAACGCGGTACCACTGCACGCCAGAGACGTGTCGTTTCAGACATTGCGCATCTGGTAGACGAGGCGGGAAAGGCCCAGGTCCAAACGCCTGCAATTATTGTGGTGGGGAAGGTTTGCAGTCTGGCGGAAGACTTTCATTGGGCGGAGGACAGACCCCTGGGGGCGAAAAAGATCATGGTTACGAGACCGAAGGATCGAAGCTCGGCGCTCACTGCAAGACTGGAGGAGCTGGGTGCTGAAGTGCTGGAGGTTCCCACCATTGAAACCGATGTGATTGTGGACAACACTGCTTTAACGGAAGCATTGAAAAATATAAAGAACTACCATTGGATTGCTTTTACCAGTCCCTTTGGTGTAAAAGCCTTTTTTGAGCGTCTCAGGGAGTTAAAGCTGGATATTCGGTCGCTGGCAGGCTTGAAATTCGCTGCCATCGGAAGCGCAACACAAAAGGCAATCGAGGAAATGGGAATTCTGGTAGATCTAGTTCCGGAGACCTACGACGGGAGAGCGTTGGGTGAAGCACTGACACATCGTGTTCTTGCGGATGAGAAAGTGGAGGGAGAGAAGCAGCTGATTCTGGTGCCAAGGGCGAAAATCGGTACCGATGAAGTCATCAGGCCCCTAAAGGAAGCGGGGCTGAACTATCTGGATCTGCCGGTTTACGACACGGTTGAAGCTCCGGATGCTGAATTCCTGTGGTACGATGAAACCGTTGACTATGTTGCCTTTACCAGTGCCTCCACGGTGCGTGGCTTCGTAAAGCTGGCGGAAGGCGCAGATTTTTCAGCGGTGCAGGCAGCCTGCATCGGTGAGCAAACGGCTCAGGAAGCACGCAAGTATGGGATGAAAACCTACGTGGCTGCCCAGGCTTCCATTGACAGCCTTATTGAATGTATCTTGAATATTCAGGAATGATTGAAAGCTTCCAGGCATTTAGGAATACTTAAAAATAAGAATGAGGAAGTATGCTTCTTTATGGTGTCTAGTAACGCAGGCAGATAAAGCACAGTCAATGATTGAAAGAAAAGGAAAGGACGGTGGAAGAATGACAACTGAATTACTGCATCACGGAATTCTGCCGTTGATGATCGCACTAAGTCTGGGTTTTTTTCTGGATTTGATCTTCGGAGATCCCCATTGGCTTCCTCATCCCATCTGTCTGATTGGAAATGCCATCGCAAAGGGAGAAGGAATTGTCCGCAGGCTCTTACCAAAGACTGAGAAAGGGGAACTTTACGGAGGGGCAGTGCTGGCAGTTTGTATCATCCTGCTTTCCACCGGGGTACCGTACCTGATTCTTCGCATTGCAGAAGTCGTCAGCCCCTGGCTCAGGATTGGACTGGAAGCGTTGATGTGCTATCAAATTCTTTCTGTAAAGTCTCTGAAAACGGAAAGCATGAAGGTTTATCGGGAACTTGTACGGGAAGATCTGGAAGGTGCCCGCAAAATGGTGGGGATGATCGTGGGCAGGGATGTAAACAGTCTGGATCAGAGTCAGGTGACAAAAGCTGCGGTGGAAACCGTGGCAGAAAATACCTCGGATGGAACGGTAGCCCCCCTGATCTTTATGGCAGTGGGCGGCGCCCCACTTGGTTTTCTGTACAAATCCATTAATACTATGGACTCCATGATCGGATATAA
Organism: Bacillota bacterium; assembly: GCA_029239605.1. GTDB lineage: Bacteria > Bacillota > Clostridia > Peptostreptococcales > Anaerovoracaceae > Anoxybacterium. Next base: position 29,200 of record JARBUO010000015.1, read on the forward strand.
AAATGATCGATATCTTTATTTCGGCAGATTTGCCGCTAAGCTGGACGACGCAGTAAATTACATACCGGCCCGTGTGGCTGCCTATCTCATGATTGCTGCTTCGGCCCTTCTGCGGTTTGACTATAAAAATGCGGCTCGGATTTTTCGCCGTGACCGGTATAACCACGCCAGTCCCAACAGTGCCCAGACAGAATCCGTCTGTGCAGGGGCTTTGGGGATACAGCTTGCAGGGGATGCTTACTATTTCGGTAAACTTTACCCAAAGAAAACCATCGGTGATCCCTTGAAATCCGTTGAATACGACGATATTCCCAGGGCAAACCGTCTGCTGTATGTTACGGCTTATCTGACATTTCTTATTTGTATCATCAGTATGGGGGCTGCATTATGGATCATATAAAACCGATGGATCAAAATAAAGAAAAAATCAAGAGAGAATCAGATCAAAAGGATGAACCTAACATTAAGAATGAATCAAAGACTAAGCTGGTTCATGGAGGCGATATCTATTCGGCCAGAAAAGCCTTGGTAGGCTTACCGCCGGGCTCTGTTCAGGATGGCTCTTTTGTCCAAGTGCCCAGACTTCTGGATTTTTCTGCAAACATCAATCCTCTTGGCCTTCCTGCAGGAGTAAAAGCAGCACTGTTAGGGGCGATAGAGGGTTTTGATATTTATCCTGACCCTCTTTGCCGGGACCTCATCGACAATTTGGCGGTATATGAGGAGGTGCCTCAGGAATGGCTACTCTGCGGGAACGGTGCAGCAGACCTCATTTTCCGTATGGCCTATGCCATTAAGCCGCAAAAGGCTATGGTTCTGGCACCGACTTTTGCAGAATATGAGGAGGCACTCCATGCGGTTTCCTGCGAGGTCATCCGCTACCCTCTTTCCGCTGACAGCGACTTTCAAGCAGACGAGGGGCTGATCGACGCCTTGGATCAAGAACTTGATCTGCTTTTCCTGTGCAACCCGAACAATCCTACAGGGCAGCTTTTGTCAAAAGAATTTCTTATTCGGGTGCTGGAACGATGCAAGGAGCTTGAGATTATTCTTGTAGTTGATGAATGCTTCAATGGATTTCTGGAGGAACCGGAGCGTTATTCCATCAAAGATCGGATTCAGGACTCCCGGAATCTTATGATTCTGAAAGCCTTTACCAAAACCTATGCCATGGCCGGACTTCGGCTGGGATATTGTTTAACATCCAACGGAGCCTTGTTGGAAGCCCTTAGGGAAGCGGGTCAGCCCTGGAGCGTATCAACACCGGCACAGATCGCAGGGATTCAGGCTATGAAGGAGCAGGCCTATCTTGCAGAATCAAAAAAACTGATTCGGCAGGAGCAGGCCTATCTGATCAACGTGTTAAAGGAAAGCGGGATGAAAGTGATCTCTGCCAGTGCCAATTATATTTTTCTTTTTGACCCGATTCCAAGAGAAAGACCGCTCCATGAACAGTTGATGGATTCTGGTATATTAATTCGTAACTGTGATAATTATCATGGACTTGGTCCGGGCTATTACCGCATCTGCATCAGGGTTCACGAGGACAATAAAGCCCTCGCATCGGCATTACAGCATCTATCAAAACATTCAATCAGCACTTCCATATAACAGGAGGGACCATCTATGGCAAAAGCAATTATGATTCAGGGTACCATGTCCAATGCGGGTAAAAGCCTCATCGCAGCCGGACTGTGCCGGATTTTCAAGCAGGACGGCTATCGGGTTGCACCTTTTAAAGCCCAGAATATGGCGCTGAATTCCTTTATTACAAGGGAGGGGCTTGAAATGGGAAGGGCCCAGGTTGTACAGGCAGAGGCTGCCGGTATCGAGCCTTCGGTTCTCATGAATCCCATTCTGCTGAAGCCCACCAACGACACCAGCTCTCAGGTTATTGTGAACGGAGAGGTTTACAGCAACATGAGCGCCCAAGAGTACTATACCCGGAAAAGGGAAATCGTTCCGGAGATCATGAAGGCTTACGGAGAACTCGACGCTCAATATGACATTATTGTTTTGGAAGGAGCCGGGAGCCCGGCAGAGATCAATCTTAAGGAAAATGATATCGTAAACATGTACATGGCGAAGCTCGCCAAGGCACCGGTACTTTTAGCAGGTGACATCGACAGGGGCGGTGTTTTTGCGTCTCTTGTGGGTACGATGATGCTCTTTGATGAGTCAGAACGGGCCATGGTCAAAGGAATTCTCATCAACAAATTCCGGGGGGATAAGAACATTCTACAGCCGGGACTGGATATGCTGGAAAGTATGGTCCATGTACCGACTCTTGGTGTGATTCCCTATCTTCATGTGGATATTGAGGATGAGGACAGCCTGACGGAGCGCTTTACCAGAAAGGGGACGGCAGGCCTCATTGATATCGCGGTAATCCGTCTGCCCAGAATCTCAAATTTTACTGACTTTAATGTCCTTGAATACGTTCCGGGGGTTACATTGCGTTATGTGAAATCCGCAGCAGAGCTGAAAAACCCGGATTTGATTATATTGCCCGGTACGAAAAATACCATGGAAGATCTGCTCTGGATGAGACAGAACGGTCTGGAGGCGCTGGTTCTAAAGCATGCAGCCCAAGGCGGGCCTGTCTTCGGCGTCTGTGGAGGGTATCAGATGCTGGGAGCGGAGCTTTCCGATCCTTACGGCGTAGAATCGGGAGGTTCTATGGCGGGGATGGGTCTGCTTCCGCTGCGGACTATTTTCGAAAAAGAGAAGACGAGAACCCGGATTAAAGGAAGATTCCTTCCGGGAGTCACGGGGATACTCAGAGATCTGGCCGGAGTGGAGATTGAAGGCTATGAGATTCACATGGGACAATCCGTTGTGATTCCCGATCTGCTTGAGAAAATGGAGGAGAAGCAGAAGGAAAAGGGTGTACCTGGCAAGGCTGGTGTATTGGGTACAGGGCAGCAACTGGCGATTTTGGAAGAGATCTCAGGCAAGCCTGCGGAAGAACCCATCGGTATGTGCTGCGGAAATATCTATGGTTCCTATATTCATGGGATCTTCGACAGTGAAGATGTGGCCAAAACCCTCGTGTCATCCCTATATAAGTTGAAAGGCCTGGACGAAAGCGCACTTTCGGGGCTGAACGTTCACACCTATAAAGAACAGCAATACGATCTCCTGGCAAAAGGGATTCGGGAAAATATTGATATGAAACAGCTTTATCAAATCCTGGATGAAGGTGTAAAATAATAGAGGGATATCTAATGGACGAAAATAGAGGACTGATCCACCTTTACTACGGAGACGGGAAAGGGAAGACCACGGCGGCGCTGGGCCTGGCCGCAAGGGCAGCCGGATCGGGAATGCAGGTTGTAATCCTGCAGTTTTTAAAGAATCAGGAAACCGGCGAACTGGCTGTACTGCAAGGTATTCCGGGGATCACCGTCCTTCGGGGGAAAGAAGGTGCCGGGTTTTCCTTTACGATGACGGAAGAAGAAAAAATCAGAACCAGAGAAATTCATGATCAAAATCTGGACCAAGCAAAGGAGCTGGCGAAAAAGGGAGACTGCGATCTGCTGATTCTGGATGAAGCAATCGGAGCTTGCGCAAGGAACCTTCTGGATTCCAGCCAGCTGGAGGACTTCCTCAGGAATAAGCCGCACCGGCTGGAGGTGGTTCTCACAGGAAGAAATCCTGCCCAGTGGATGCTGGACTGCGCTGATTATGCTTCTGAAATCCGGAAGGTGAAGCATCCCTTTGACAGGGGAATTCCAGCTCGTAAGGGAATTGAAAAATAAATCGTTTATTTGCTATGAACACTCATGTTGAAATACCAATGGAAGGCCGCTGTATCAGCAGTGAGCTTGGAGGATAAGCTATGAAGGTAAAATTACAGAATATACTGCCCGAGGAAATCGAAAAACGCAGTTTTGAGATGATTGGTGAGGAGCTTGGAGCGGTGGAGCTTGATCCCATGGAGGAGCCGGTGCTTAAGCGGGTGATTCATACCACAGCAGACTTTGAGTATCTGAATAATCTGAAGTTTTCTGAAGGTGCTGTTGCGAAAGGGATGGACGCCCTGAGAAAAGGAGCCGTCATCGTCACAGACACGCAGATGGCAAAAGCAGGCATCAACAAGGCTACCCTGGAAAGTCTGGGGGGAGAAGCGTTCTGTTTCATGTCCGATACGGATGTGGCAGAAACAGCGAAAGCCGCCGGAACCACCAGAGCAACAGCAAGCATGGACAAGGCAGCAACCTTGGAGCGGCCGCTGATCCTGGCAATCGGGAATGCCCCCACTGCACTGGTACGGATTTACGAATTGATCCAGGAAGGAAAATTAAAGCCAGAGCTGATCATCGGTGTACCGGTTGGCTTTGTCAATGTGGTGGAATCCAAAGAACTGATCATGGAGCTGGACATTCCATATATCGTGGCCAAGGGAAGAAAAGGCGGCAGCAACGTGGCTGCGGCCATCTGCAATGCATTGCTCTATCAATGCAAGCCCAGAGCATAACTGGAATCACGCTTCAGGAGTGTGGAGGTAGCAAACAAACGTTGCCGGTTAACGGTGTTTGCCATCTACAAAACATGTTGTTCGATTTCGGCGAAGAGTGACACAAAACCCCTCCGATGCCTGTCGAAAGCCGCAGCCAATCACACTTCGCATATAGCCTTAGAAGCGCTGATTTAATGAAGCCGTGCAAGGAATAAATCAGCGTTCCCTAAATCGTAATTCCAATAGATATAGGAGCTTACTTATGAATATCGCAATCATTTCGTTTACGAAATCGGGTGCAGTGATCTGCAGGAGGCTTAAGGCCGGGCTGAATGGGCTGGGCCATATTTGTGATGCCTATGGAAAAGCGCCTTTTGCGGAAGCGGAAGGACTGGAGCCATTTAGCGAACGTTTGGATCGATGGACGAAAGCCGCCTTTGGTACCATGGATGCCATTTTGTTTGTCGGTGCTTGCGGTATTGCGGTTAGGGCCATCGCACCCTATATCAAAAATAAGACGGTTGATCCTGCAGTGATTGTCATCGACGAGAAAGGTCATTTTGTCATTTCCCTGCTTTCCGGGCATCTTGGAGGAGCCAATGAATTGACCCGTTCCATTGCGCAGGTAATTGGAGCCGTGCCTGTGATTACCACGGCAACGGATTTGAACGGTTGTTTCGCTGTGGATGAATGGGCTAAGAAAAATAACTTGAGAATCGGAAGCATGGCTCTTGCGAAGGATATTTCCGCAGCGTTATTGAGGGGCGAGACCATCGGCGTCGTCAGTGACTTCCCAATAGAAGGTACACCGCCAGGCGGGCTGGTGCTGCTAAGTAGGTCAGCGGAACCAGTGCATTCTGACACGCCCCCTTCTCAAACAGAAATTCCGCGCTTGGGGTTTCGGATTTCCCTATGGGAGCGGGAGGGGCCTTTTGAGAAAACACTTCACTTAATCCCCGCTGCTGTTACTGTTGGAATCGGTTGCAGAAAGGGTGCTTCAGCAGAAACGGCGGAGAAATTTTTTAATGAAGTATGTAAAGAGTGCGGCCTTTCGAAATCTTCAATAGAACGGCTATGCTCAATTGATATTAAAAAAGAGGAATATGCAATCAATCAGCTTGCCCGGCGGCTGGAGGTACCGCTTGAATTTTATACTGCGGAAGAGCTTTCCAGGGTACCGGGAGAATTCACTGCTTCCGAATTTGTTACAAGCATCACCGGAGTGGACAACGTCTGTGAAAGAGCTGCTGTGCGCGGAAGTCATGGTGAGCTGATTATACGGAAACAATCCAAAAGCGGCGTCACAATTGCGGCAGCCGTTAGAAAGGTAGGATATGGATGGCTACAGGAATGAGACCAAGAAGGCTAAGGATGGACGGAAGGACACGGGACCTGGTGCGGGAGACCAGAATCGGCAAATCTTCGCTGATTTATCCAATCTTCGTTGAAGAGGGAAAGGGAATTGTGACAGAAATCTCTGCGATGCCGGGACAGAAACGCTACAGCCCCGACACCCTCGCTTACGGACTGGAAGAAGCAGCAAAAGCCGGCATCACCAGTATTCTGCTCTTTGGGATACCGCAGCACAAGGACGAATGCGGCAGCCAGGCTTATGACGAGAACGGTATCGTCCAGCAGGCCCTGCGGGCCGCAAAGAAGGATTTCCCGGAGCTTTATTATGTCGGAGATGTCTGTATGTGTGAATACACCTCCCACGGACACTGCGGAATCATCAAGGGTGATAGTGTGGACAATGACAAAACCCTGCCGCTTCTTGCGAAAACCGCTCTGTCACAGGTCATGGCAGGGGCGGATATGGTGGCTCCTTCCGATATGATGGACGGAAGAGTAAGAGCAATTCGGCAGGCGCTGGATGCAGCCGGATATGAAGACATTCCTATCATGTCTTATGCGGCCAAATATGCTTCGGCCTTTTACGGCCCCTTCCGGGAGGCGGCAGGCTCTGACGGATTCAAAGGAAACAGGAAGACCTATCAGATGGATTTCCATAACAGAAAGGAAGCCATGAAGGAGGTCTATCTTGATTTAGACGAAGGGGCAGACATTATCATGGTGAAGCCGGCGCTGTCCTATCTGGATATTATCCGCGAAGTTTCTGACCGGATTGCAGTACCCACAGCAGCCTACAGCGTCAGCGGCGAATATTCCATGATCAAAGCTGCTGCTCATGCAGGAATGGTGGACGAAGAAGCCATTGTGGCAGAAACCGCAGTGAGCATTTACCGCGCAGGAGCGGATATTCTGATTACTTATTTTGCAAAAGAAATCGCAAGGATGATCGATGAAGGGAGAATCGGATAATCATATGAACAGATCAATCGCATTATTTGAGGAAGCACAGAACTATATACCGGGCGGTGTCAACAGCCCGGCCAGAGCATTTAAAGCGGTCTCGGATACGCCGAGATTCATTGAACGGGCAGATGGTGCCTATATTTATGACGTGGACGGACGCAGATATATCGACTACATCGGTTCCTGGGGACCTATGATTCTGGGAAACAATCATCCGGTGGTATTAAAGGCAGTTCAGGAGGCCATTGTAAAGGGGCTCAGCTATGGTGCGGCAACAGAAGCAGAAGTGACCATGGCAAAGCTGGTCTGTGAACTGGTGCCTTCCATGGAGATGGTAAGAATGGTCAATTCCGGTACAGAGGCCACCATGAGCGCGCTGAGAACAGCCAGAGGATATACAGGCAGAAGCAAGATCATCAAGTTTGAAGGTTGTTACCACGGCCATTGTGATTCTCTGCTGGTCAAAGCAGGCTCAGGTCTAATGAACAGTGGTATTCCGGACAGCGCAGGCGTTCCGGAGGGATGTGCACAGGACACCCTTACTGCGACTTATAACGATTTTGAAAGCGTAGAACGCCTTTTTGAAGAAAACAAAGGTCAGATCGCAGCGTTAATTCTGGAACCCATAGCAGCCAATATGGGAGTCGTTCTTCCTGATGGTGATTTTCTAAAGAAGATTCGGGAAATCTGTGATGCCAATCAAACGGTCCTTATTGTTGATGAAGTCATCACCGGGTTCCGGATGGGAATCGATGGTGCCCAGGGACTTCTTGGCATTAAGCCGGATCTCTCCACCTTTGGTAAGATCATCGGCGGTGGTATGCCGGTAGGAGCGTACGGCGGGAAACGCGAGATCATGGAAATGGTTGCGCCCTGCGGTCCTGTTTACCAGGCGGGTACCTTGAGCGGAAATCCTGTTGCCATGGCAGCCGGGATCGCACAGCTTACAGAACTGAAGAATCATCCTGAGATATATGAGCATATCAATGGGCTGGGGGCAATGCTCTGTGACGGCCTGAAGGAAATCATCGCAGCGGCGAAGGCTGACTGTGTGGTGAATCATATCGGTTCCATCGGGTCTCTATTCTTCACGGGCAAACCCGTAACGGATTATGCCAGCGCAAAGACCTCGGATACCGCTGCTTATGGGAGTTATTTCAAGCACATGCTGAAGGGCGGCGTATACCTTGCTCCTGCCCAGTTTGAGGCAATGTTTATTTCCAATGCACATTCTGAAGAGAATATCAAGGCTACGCTGGAGCTGGCGGCACAGTTCTTTGGTGTCTAAAGAAATCAATTGCAGGGAGAGGGACGATGAAACGAATTTATCTTGTTGGGATTGGAATGGGAAATATAGAGACGATTACAACCCAAGGCCGAAAGGCGGTAGAGGAAAGCCAGCTGCTTATCGGCGCAGAGCGGATGGTTCAGGCGTTTCCCGATTATCAGGGAGAGGTTTGCTATGCCATTGCCCCTGCACGCATTCTGGAGTATCTCACGTCACATGAGGAATGGGATACCGCCGCTGTGATCTTCTCCGGAGATACGGGCTTTTACAGCGGAGCGAAAAAACTCTATGAGGCCATCGAACACCAGAAGGGTCAGGAATATCAGGTTGAGTTTATCCCGGGCATAAGCTCACTCCAGTATTTCTGTGCAAAGCTGAAGCTTCCATGGGAGGATGTGAAGATCGTGAGTCTTCACGGAAGAGAGGCCAATCTTATCGGAGCGGTCAGCAATCACAACAAGGTCTTTTTCCTCACCGGAGGGGATTATCCCGTTAGAAGAATCTGTGAGATTCTCACCGATCATGGTCTGGGAGAGGCAATGGTTTCAGTGGGTGAACGTCTGTCCTATCCCAATGAGAAGATTGAACGGGCATCCGCAAGAGAACTTTCTGCAAAGGATTTCGATCCACTTTCTGTCATGATTGTGGAGAATCAAAAGCTAATTCGCAGAGAAACGGAAACCCACGGGCTTTCGGATGATCTCTTTGTCCGGGGAGCAGTTCCTATGACAAAGAGTGAGATTCGCAGCATTTCTCTGTCAAAACTGCAACTGAGAAAAGACGATATCATTTATGATATCGGAGCAGGTACTGGATCCGTAGCGGTAGAGATGGCTCTGACCGCCAGAGAAGGAGCTGTCTTTGCAGTGGAATGCAACGAAGAAGCACTTGATCTCATCAAGACCAACGCAGAGCTAATGGGCGCATGGAATCTGAGGGTCATTCCGGGAATGGCACCGGAAGCCATGGAGGCTCTTCCGCCACCGGACCGCGCTTTCATCGGGGGATCAAAGGGCAACCTCGGTGCGATTCTTGAAATGCTGATTCAGAAAAATCCTGTGATCCGGGTGGTGATCAATGCCATTACCCTTGAAACGGTCAGTGAAGCCCTGAGCCAACTTTCCCGTCTGGGCTTTGAAGATGTGGATATTGTGCAGATCTTTGCAGCCTACGGAAAGACAGCGGGAAACAGCCATCTGATGATGGGGCAGAACCCGGTTTTTATCATCAGCGGTGAAATGCGATGAACGAATCGGCTTGCGATTAGTAAGACATAATAATTTTAATATAAAACCAATGCTAAACGGAGGGATCTGAACAATTATGAAGGATCAGGCCGAACAACAAATTAAGTCAACAGGAATAGAAATACCGAGAATCATGATCGCAGCGGCGGGCAGTGGCAGCGGAAAGACTACCGTTGTTTGCGGCCTGCTTCAGGCGTTTTTGAACAGAGGAACGAACTTAGCCTCTTTTAAATGCGGCCCTGATTATATCGATCCGATGTTTCATACGGAGGCTCTGGGTGTCAAGTCAAGAAACCTGGACCTCTTTTTTTGCCATGAAGAGACTGTAAAATACCTGCTTTGTAAAAATGCAGAGGGAGCAGACCTTGCAGTGATGGAAGGCGTTATGGGATATTACGATGGTCTTGCAGGGAAATCCACCGATGCAAGCGCTTATGATCTGGCGGTAAAAACCGGGACCCCAGTCATTCTGATCGTGGACTGCAAAGGCATGTCGGTTTCCATCGCTGCGCTGATCAAAGGATTTTTAGAATTTCGTCCGGACAATCAAATCAAAGGGGTCATCCTGAACCGTCTGGCCCCCATGCTCTACGAGGATGTAAAAGAAATCATAGAAAAAGAGCTTCAGCTTGAAGTTTTTGGATACCTTCCGGTCATGAAGGACTGCAGTCTGGAAAGCAGGCATCTGGGTCTTGTAACCGCGAAGGAGATCGGAAATCTCAAAGAAATTCTGAGCAGACTGGCGGAGCAGATGGAGCAAACCATCAATTTGGATCGGATTCTGACACTGGCAGAGGTAGCGCCCCTCGTCAGGCGGGAAGCGTCTCCTGCTTCTGAGGCGATGAAGCACGCCAACGAAGACAAGAATAGCAGATATCCTGTACGGATTGCAGTTGCACAGGATAAAGCCTTCTGTTTCTACTATCAGGATAATCTTGAATTGCTTCAGGAGCTGGGGGCTGAAATCGTACCCTTCAGCCCTCTGGAGGACCAAAGGCTTCCCCGGGGAATCAGCGGCTTAATTCTGGGTGGAGGATATCCCGAGCTGTATCTTGAGCAGCTCTCCTGCAATAAATCTATGCTTGCTGATATCAAAGCGGCCATTGGAAATGGTCTGCCATGCATCGCAGAATGCGGCGGCTTCATGTATCTTCATGAGACGGTAAAAGGCACAGACGGAAACAGTTATCCACTGGCAGGCGTTATTGTCGGAGAAAGTTATCCCACTGAGAAACTGACCCGTTTCGGTTATATTACACTAACCGCTGCGGAGGACAATCTGCTCTGCGATAAGGGTGAACAACTCAGGGGGCATGAATTCCATTACTGGGATAGCACCAACACCGGAGCGGGAATGCGAGCAGAAAAGCCGCTGCGGAGGACTGCCTGGGATTGTGTGATTACGGAAGGGAATCTTTGGGCTGGCTATCCCCATATTCATTTTTATTCGAACCCGAATGCAGCAATCCGTTTTATAAAAAAGGCAAGAGACAGAAGCCTGAATCAATGAAGCAGGGGCGGCGAAGGCTGTATGAATGAAAGCATTTAAGCAGGTCGCAGATCGATAAATGGACCATTTGAAAGGGAACAGAGGGATAAAGCAGAGAATCGTTAGGGAATCAGTGCAAAAGGATCGATAAAATGATCTAAGGAAGCACTGATTTAATGGTGTGTGCGCATGTAATTAATCAGCGCTTCGATGATGGAATAAAATGGAACGGAAGGATGAAAAAAGGATGAACGAAAAGGAATTGTTTGAATTAATCAGCACCATAAAGGATCTGGACCGTGAAGCCATGGAGGAAGCTCGGAAAAGAGAGGAAAGCCTTGCAAAGCCGCCGGGAAGCCTGGGAAAACTGGAGGATATTGCTGTTCAGCTTGCTGGGATCAGCGGAAAGATACATAATCTTGCGGATAAATCCTGCATTGTCATCATGTGTTCGGATAATGGCGTTGTTGAGGAGGGTGTATCCTCCGCACCGCAGTTTGTGACCCTGGCTCAGACGATCAACTTTACCAGAAGACTAACCGGTGTAGGAACATTGGCAAAGTATTTTGACAGTGATTTGCTGGTGGTGGATTTGGGGATTAACGCAGACCTTCCGAAGGAGCTTTTGACGGATCAGCCACTAAAAGAAACACTTCGTGTAACGGATAAGATTGTAGATAGAAAGATCAGAAAAAGTACATTCAACCTTGCCAAGCAGCCTGCTATGACAAGGGATGAAGCCATCAAGGCGATTTTCATCGGTATTGAAATGGCGCGTGAGATTAAGAAAGCCGGTTATACTATCTATGGAATCGGAGAAATGGGGATTGGAAATACCACCACAAGTTCAGCAATTTTATCCGCGTTGACCGGATTATCCGCAGCGGAAACCGTGGGCAAGGGCGGTGGCATTACCGATCAGAGCTTTGCCCGGAAGAAGGAAATCATCGACGAGGTAATAGAGCGGTATCATTTCTGCGGTCAGGAGGATATCGATGTCATCGATATCATTGCCAAAGTTGGAGGGTTTGATCTGGCAGCAATGACGGGAGCGTTTCTCGGTGCTGCGATCTATCGGCTGCCGGTGGTCATCGATGGGTTTATATCCATTGTAGCAGCGCTGGCAGCTGCAAAACTGGCGCCTCTGTCCAAAGAATTTATGATTGCGTCCCACGTTTCCAAAGAACAGGGGTATGGCTGTGCGTTGAAAGTATTAGAGCTATTGCCTATGCTAAACCTCGACCTTCGGCTGGGAGAGGGCAGCGGATGCCCGCTGGCATTCCAGATCGTGCGAGGCGCCTGCGCTGTTATGAACCACATGGCCACATTTGCGGAAGCGGAGATCAACGATGATTATCTGGAAGAAATCCGAAAACTGGACTTCTAATACTATTTCAATTGGAAGACAGTATATGGAAGCACTGATGGAGTGAAAGGTGTGCTGATGGTGGCAAACCGGGTGCATGGAATGAATCAGCGGTTCTGTATAAATTAAGACGCAGATTTCATACAGCAGCAGTATAAGTTGGAATACTGGTGAATAATCTGTTGGGAAAGGAGAATTATGCCATGGGGAAAATCGTAAATGCTTATATCCTGCCTCATCCCCCGGTAGTCGTGCAGGGGATCGGACGAGGCCGGGAGAGGTCAGCGAATGCCACTGTAGAAGCGATGAAAAGAGCGGCGAGGGAAATCGGAAAAGACAAACCGACAACCATTATTTTATCCACACCTCACGCCCCTTGCTTTAAGGATTATGTCTATGTATATGATCAGGAGACGTTATCAGGAGATTTCTCAGATTTTGGAAGCCCCGAAATCGAGTTATCATTCAAGAATAATACAGTGCTTGCTGAATTGATTGCAGAAAAGGCATCCAAATCCTCTATTGGTGCGGGAGGACTCAGCACGATTCTGAAAAAGCAGTATGGCATCAGCAACCGTCTGGATCACGGTGCCCTTGTGCCCCTTTGGTTTATTCAGAAAGAGCTGTCGGATTTCAAGCTCGTCTGTATCTCGACACCCTTCCTTCCGTTTGAGGAGTTATATGAGTTCGGTCGCAGAATTCAGGAAGCTGTTGCTGAGTCTGATGAAAGGGTTGTTTATATTGCCAGCGGGGATCTGTCCCATAAGCTGAACAAAGACGCACCTGCCGGGTATCATCCTCAGGGAAAAGAATATGACGAGTATCTGGTTGGAAAGGTTCGGAGCAACGATTATAAAGGGCTTTTGGAAACGGAAGTAGAAATTCTTGAAAATGCGGGAGAATGCGGAACGCGTTCAGTTATCATTATGTATGGAGCCCTGAAGGGAATGAGCCTGAAATCGGAAGTCTATTCCTATGAAGGGCCTTTCGGCGTGGGGTATCTCATCGCTAAGGTAAGCCCCGGTGACAGAACCGTGGGTGATCGAATGCCGAGTGAAAGAGGCTCCGGAGGATACGGAAACTCTTACGTGTACCCCGGCGGTGCAAAAGCTGCAGAACTGGGTCGGAATAACGGCGACAGAGAATCATCAGGGCGAAATGATCCGCGCAGCAGGCGGAGCTTGTCAGGGAGACGTTATACGGGCAGAGGTGTTTCCGGCGGAGAAACTTCGAAGAGCCGGGAATCTGAGAGACATGCTGAGGAGGAAATGCGTCCAGCCAATGTGCAGAGTGCGGATCCGTATTCTGAACTGTACGGTGGAATGGAATTAAAAAACAGCGATTATGTCAAGTTGGCGCGGGAAGCCCTGGAGACCTATATTCGGGATGGAAAAAAAATTCGTGTACCCGATTGGGTACGAAGTGAAATGAAGATGAAGCGAGCTGGTGTTTTTGTTTCCGTTAAAAAACGCGGTGCGCTGAGAGGCTGCATGGGTACCGTTGGTCCCACCATGGTCAATGTAGCAGAAGAGATCATTAATAACGCGATCAGTTCAGGTTTCAGAGATCCACGGTTTCCGGCGGTCAAGGAAGAGGAACTCAATGATCTTGTTTACTCCGTTGACGTTCTGGGAGCGCCCCAGAAAATAAACAGTCTTGAGGAACTGGATGTGAAACGATATGGCGTGATCGTAACCAATGGATTCCGAAGAGGACTTCTTCTCCCGGATCTGGAAGGTGTTGATACGCCTGAGAAGCAGGTATCCATTGCGCTGCAGAAGGCCGGAATCATGAGCTCTGAGCGTTTTGATCTGGAACGTTTTGAAGTGATTCGTTACCTTTAGGAAACGCTGATTCATTCCAGGTGCACATCTGGTCCGTTACCATCTGCGCACACTCCATTCAATCAGCGCTTCCTTAGTACAGCGTAATTTGTTTTCTAACCATTTGTTTATTCGTTTAATTTTGATAGGGAGGGATAGAAGTGCCGGAAAAGGAAGCAATGTTCTATGAGAGGCTGGATCAAGGCAGGGTCCGGTGTTTTCTATGCCCTCATAACTGCAGGATTGGAAGCGGGGGACGAGGCATCTGCGGCGTGAGGCAGAATAGGGAGGGGACGCTATACTCCCTGAATTATGGAGAGATTTCTTCCATCGGTGTGGACCCCATCGAAAAGAAGCCCTTATACCGCTTTCATCCCGGCAGTTCTATCCTTTCTGTCGGTTCCATCGGCTGCAACCTGAAATGCCCTTTCTGCCAGAACCACAGCATCGCGAGGGTCAAACCGGAAGAGGTTCATACCTATCCTGCAGAAAGCCAGCAGATCGTAGCCAAGGCATTATCCCTCAGGCAGCAGGGCAATATCGGC
>JARBUO010000133.1 GCA_029239605.1 Bacillota bacterium
CAGAATTTCATCTCTGATCCTAAGAGGCCATTTATGATAGAAATCAGTTAGGTCGCAGTAGGTACGGCAGAAATCACATTGACATTCCAGACATCTGCCCGCCTCAGAAACTGCTTCCTCCTTGCTGTAATGCGCGCCGCTTTGCGGTTTTATCGGCTCCAAAGGTTCTAGCTTCGCAGGATTGAGGCACATAGAAGTCTTTCGTTCATTGGGAGGATAAAGAAGGTTTCCGGTCTTCATAAAATTATCGATGACAGTACCCATGTGAAGTCCTGCCGCAAGGGCGTATATGGGCTCGTCTCCTGTCAATCCGCCTCCCGCAAACCATCCGGTACCGTCATAGAGCGCACAAAATCTGTCACCGCTCACATCGCCATGATGTTCTACTGCATTTCTGCAGGGCCCCACAGGACTGGCCTGTTCTGTGAGAAGGCCGAAATCCTCTCCCCCATTGCCGGTGGCCACATAAACTGCATCAAATCCTCGTCCTGCCAGATCAGCCATGCTTCTGACTGCGGTATTCAAATGCAGGGTGTAGGTTTCATGCTTAAACTGTTCCTCTATATCAGAAAGAAAAATCTCAGGTTCCAGGAGCTCCCATAAGGTTCCTCCGATTCGATCCTTTCTTTCAAAAATTTCAACTTCATACTTTTTCATGCAAAGGCGCAGAGCACAGGCCAATCCGCTGATTCCAGCCCCGATCACCGCAGCTTTCTTTTTCTTCATGGGAAGGTTATAGTCGGTGGGGTTCCGGTCCTCCGTATGGGCAACGCAAGCCTGCTCCAGCAGCTTGAGTGCAATTGGTGCATCGATGTCCTTACGAGGGCAGACGCTTTGACATGGTTCCGGACAAAGGCTAGATACAATTACGGGAAACCCTACGGCATTGCGGTACGTTTTAAACGCACCCTTAAATCCCCCTCGTTTCATCTTTTCAATAAAATCGAGGATGTCCAAATGGAAGGGGCACTCTGCTGCACAGAATGGGACCTCTTTCTGCAGGCAGTTTTTAAAGTTTTTCAGGTATTGTTCCATTGCATCACCTTCATTTCGCTTATGTCAGCTTTCGTATTATCATTCGCCCCCGGCCTAATCATCTCGCCATCTTGCTCGCGGTCATTTGATAACAAGAGGTAATACAGGCCGGTCTGCAAGAAGCAGACCGGCCTGTTGATTCGTTCGGTTTCGGCAGCGCCGGATTCCTATTGCCAGGAAAACAACGTTTATTTAGCGTAATGATTTTTCCCAGTCTTATTATACCAAACTTCACACATGAGCTCCAGCATCCCGAAGCATCCAATTGTTTCATGTCATTTTGACATGGTGCACTTTTTTAAACCGGATTGTTCTTAATATATTCCATTTCCTCATAGAAGTCAGAGCCCAGGAAGTATTTCTTTGGCGGCTCGATGGTTTCACCCTTTGCCAGCTTTTCCAGCCCGGCTTTGACTTTCTCAGGCAATGCAGGAAGTTCATAAATCCTCACGCCGCATGCATTGTATATGGCGTTGATAACAGCCATGTGACCGGCGGACTGGAAGGCTTCCGATGCACCGGAGGAGCCAAAGGGATTCTTTTCACGGGGCGTTACCACATGGATGATGTTGAAATCGTCTGGAATATCCTTGATGGCTGGAATTCCCGCTCCCAGCGGGTTGTTATGTTTCTTCACATCGTCATAATTCTCGGAAAGCGCAAAGCCGATGCAGTGAGACAGTCCGCCATACGCCTGACCGTTGACGGAGTCGATGTTTCCAATGACGCCTACATCGTCAACACAAGTATAGCTGATCACTGTTGTCTTTCCTGTTTTGGCATCCACTTCCACCTCTGCGAGGAACATGGCATAGGTAAAGTCCGGGGTCGGATTTCCAACGCCTGTATTTGGGTCAAGATCACAAAGATCCGGATCGCTTGGGTTGAGATATTGAACCTCATACTTGGTCGGGATTCCTTCTGCGACCATTTCCGCATGGGTTCTGTAAGTACCGTCTGGCTTTGTCATGGCTGCGATAAGCTGATCTGCCGCCATTTTTGAGGTCTTGCTGTTCATGTAGTGCTGACGGGAAGATGCAGTCGCACCTGAATCCGGGCAGTATTTGCTGTCATTCTGGATCAGTACAATATCTTCTATGGAAACGCCAAGGGGCTTTAATGCTTCCAATGTGCACTGGAGGGAGCCCACGTCGCCGCCCTGGCCCTGATCCTGCCAGGTATCATATTTCACAAACTTTCCGTCCTCACGAAGCTCGATGGCGATGGTACACTGGTCCGCACTGCCTTCAGTTACATTGTATCCACCCCATGCAATGCCGACGCCCCTTCTTTTTTCCGGCGTGTCCTCAGCCTTGCATCGTTCCACAGCTTTATCATAGATCGGCTTCATGATCTCCATAATCTTTTCCATAGGATAGTTTACGAAGGGGAAGCTGTTAATGTTCAAATCTCCTGGTCTTGCAATGTTTCTCCAGCGAATTTCAAAAGGATCAAGTCCGAGCTTTTCCGCCATCATATCCATTAAGGCTTCCGATGCGGTATACGCCTGTGGTGAACCGTAACCTCTGTAGGCCGTTCCGTAGGCATGGTTGGTGCATGCTACTCTTGTCAATCCCATGACGTTTGGTACGTTATATGGGAAGAACATGAATCTTGCCGGTCTCCAGGTCAAGTCATCACCCAGCTCGTTATATGCTCCGTGATCCAAGCCGCAGTCCCATTCCGCTGCAAGGATTTTGCCCTGTTCATCGCAGGCCAGACGGGCATTGGTATAGGAAGGAGCTCTCTTTCCTGAAAACGCCATAAATTCTCCGTAAGTCATGGAGAAGGCAACCGGCAGATCATCACAGGCAAGGCAGGCAATGGCCGCCAGAGAATAAGTTGCTCCCGCAATACCCCATCCAAAGGTTGCACCCGTTGGATTCTGTACCACACGGACCTGTTCTGCGGGAACACCTGTTGCTTCTGCGATATCCCCTATGTTTGCATAGATTGCCATGGCTTTACAATGAACGGTGAGCATTCCGTCATCACCCCAGTAAGCCTGAACGGTATCACCCTCGATGGGCATGTGAGGCTCTCTGGTGGAATGGAAGCTTCCCTCCACAACATAAGGAGCTTCATCAAGAATTGCGGGCGTGTCGTGCCCTGCTCCCTTTATGGTAGGCTGCTCAGACCATACATTCGGATGATCGTCGTGAATGCGCATGGCATCGGGCATAGCGGCTTCCAGATAATTCAGATATTCCGGGAGCTGCTCGAAATCGATGGTTACTTTCGCCGCCGCCTCTCTTGCATGCTCCTTTGTATCTGCTGCAACGAGGGCTACGATATCTCCATAGTTGAAGATCTTATCTTCAGCCAAAAGAATATGCGTTTGTTCTGTAGCAAGGCAGCGCGGCGAAAACTGGAAGAAATTCAGCCGGTTGGAGCCTTTTACATCCTTATGGGTAATAATCTTATAGACACCGGGCATCTTTTCTGCTTCCTCGGTATTGATTTTCAGGATTTTCGCGTGATGGGCCACTTTGGGCTGCACCATCACTACATGAAGCGTACTTTCCGGCATCTTTAATTCAATGTCATCACCGTAGTCGCAAACGCCGCAGACCTTTGCCAAAGCCGCAGGACGTACCAGCGGCAGTCCGTAATACTCCTTGTTTTCCGGTAATTTGACCTTGATGTCTTCAATATCACATTCCCCTCGAAGCACCTTTGCTGCTTCCATAACTGCGTTTACGATTTGTTTATATCCGGTACAACGACAGATGTTCCTGTGTTTTTGGAACCAATCTCTGACATCTTCTCTGGTGGGAGATGGATTTTCCTTCAGCAGTGCGTAGGCGGATACGATAAAGCCAGGAGAACAAAAGCCGCACTGTACCGCGCCGTGATTCATGAAAGCTACCTGCAATGGATGAAGATGAGTAGGCGTTCCAATTCCTTCGATGGTCATTACTGTACTGTATTCTTCCACAGTTTTGATTTTCTTGGTACAGGAGCGGATCACCTTACCGTCCAGAATCAGCGAGCACGAGCCGCAGACTCCCGTTCCGCAGCCTACTTTTGTTCCGGTGAGTCCCAGTCGCCGGATCACAGTGGCCAGTGTGTCTTTCTCCGGATCGCAGATGAACATTCTGTCTGCTCCGTTAATGTTCAGCGTCATCTTTCTTAGTTTTTTCATGAAAACCCTCCTAAAAAATGCCTCTTTAATTTAACTCTTTTAGTAACTTTATCATTCAGGGCAGTAATTGCCCGCCCAAAGCGTTTAGAGGTTGTCAGATTGTATTTCCCGATATAAAAAAACCTATCCTAATGTAACAGGATAGGCAGAAACTGCTCTATTTCTTCGCCTTCTCCTTTAAAAGCGGGCATTTGCCGCACGCAGCAAGACCCTTGTCCTTTGTCCGCAAGGCACCGCCCCGCTTTAGGAGGCCTGGCCCGGAGAAACTTATTCCCTTATGAATTCCAAAACGGTACTGAAGCGTTCTTTACGGTACCACTTTTAGAATTTTTCAGTAAGTTCTGATTAATTGTAGTTTATCAATGGCCGAAAGCTCTGTCAACTGAAAAGCAAGCAGAATCGATCATTAACATGCTGTGTTTCGGTACAATTCTGCTATTTGATCCTGCGGTCTCCCCCTTCTTTGGTTCGATTTTAATGGCGGAGTCATTCCATAGAGAGATATGGGCACTCCTGGAAAAAGTATTACTTGTATGCATGTTTTGAGGATTCTATATACATTCAATCGTCATCCATAAAATCCCATAAAATCAACGATTTTAGACCTTAAAAAAATTTTTATATTTTGATAGTATGCCCCTTAAAAATATGCTAATATATGCTACAGAAAAAGTATGAGGAAGGTGAGCCCTGCGTTATGCCCGATAAAAATGAAATACGAAAAAGAATCTTGGAAAGAAGAGCATCCTTGCCTGCCAGTATCCTGGAGAGAGCCGGAAAAAAAGCTGCCGAAAGGCTTATGCTGATGGAAGAATACGAAAAAGCGAATACGGTAATGCTCTACATGGATTTCCGCAACGAAGTGCCCACCACTGAGATGATAGAGATTATCCGAGCTTCGGAGAAAAAGCTGCTCCTGCCGCTAATTAACGAGGAATTCAGAATTGTCGCTTACGAAGTTCCCAAGGAGGGTCCGCTGTCAGATTATCTGATTACCTCAAAGTTTGGGATCGAAGAGCCAAATCCTTCTCGCTGTATTGAAGCTGATCCAAACGCCATCGATTTGATCATTGTTCCCGGAACCGTTTTTGATCAATTTGAAAATCGAATAGGCTGCGGCAAAGGCTGCTATGATCGTTATCTTGCGCAGCTGCCGTCGAAGGCCTTTAAGCTTGCCCTGGCTTATGATTTTCAGGTACTGCAATGTATCCCCGCAGATTTAACGGACGTCAGAATGGATAAGATCATGACTTTAAGCACAAATTAATAGATATTGCCGCAGGACGTTCCTGCGGCTTTTCTATGCTTTGAGGCGGATTTTATGATGTCAGGAAACTCCAGGCTTTGGAAAAGGAACGTTAACACTTAGGCCATCATACAATGTATTACTTATTTCTAAAGGAGCAGATTATCTTGACCGAAACAAATAATCCCTCAGGCGGATACATTACTTATGGACAAATGAATATTATCAATGATTTCAGGATGCTTTGGACTGAAATTGCCATTTGGCTGCGATCCTTTATGGTTAGTACGATTACTGAATTCAGTGACGCAAAAGCCATCTCCAATCGTCTTTATCGCATTGCAAATGATTTCAAAGATAAGCTCCAGCCATT
The DNA here is from genome assembly GCA_029239605.1 of Bacillota bacterium. Classification (GTDB taxonomy): domain Bacteria; phylum Bacillota; class Clostridia; order Peptostreptococcales; family Anaerovoracaceae; genus Anoxybacterium. The sequence goes on from JARBUO010000133.1 coordinate 5,800, forward strand.
TTTTGGAATGGAAGTTGCCCAGAATATTCAGCAGCTCCTGCTTTGGTACATTATTAATATGCAGACCATGATTACTGCATTATACTACAAAGACCCGGTAACTGTGGATAATGCGGTTACTTCATTATATAGAATTTCCGATGAGCTTGCGGATTACCTTGCCAGTATTAATCCCTACTGGTCTAAAAATCAGTGGGTAAGTCTTTTAAACGGACTGAATGAGATGATTATTGCAGAGGAAGTCGCCTTGATCGGAAGTGAATATGAAAAAGAGATTGATATCCGAGACCGGATCTTCCGACAAGCGAGGCTGCTTGGGGATTACATGGCTGCTGGAGTTATGCATTACCTGGTTCCGGAAGAGCATCCGATTCAAACCGGCCGAGCGTCATTAAATTGCGGGGATGAGTGATGAACATAATTCATTACAATCAGGAGGATCAATGCCTTACATACGGTCAAATGAATCTTATCAATGACTTTAGAATGCTGTGGACAGATATCACCGTATACTTAAGGGGGTACGCTATAAGCGCAGTCAATGGACTGGATAAGCTGAAAGAGGCAACAAGAATCAGAGTCTATCACATCGCAGAGCACTTCGCCTCCAAGCTGGAGCCATTTTTCGGTGATGATATTTCTGCACAGTTCCAGGAGTTGATGCTTCAATTTCTCATCGATATTATGGAGCTTATTGACGCTTATGTCACCGGCGACGAAGCCGCTATCAATCAAGCACTGCCCCCCGTTTATAAGGACATCAGCGATATTTCTGCGTTTCTGGCTGAAATCAATTCCTATTGGAGCAGCGACGAATGGGAAAGTCTTCTGACAAAGCTTTTTGAAAACGGGCTGGCAGGTCTTGCTGCTATTAAAGCGGAAGATTACGAACAGGATTTTCAAATCATTGACAGCAACCTTCGGTATGCCACGATGATGGGGGATTATATGGCCAACGGATTACTGGCTTATTTACAGCCTGCAAAAACATAACAAAAAACGCCGAAGCTCCTACCAAACGGCATGCTCCGGCGCAATTTAATAAATGTCAACGTTCCTCAAAGAATCAACCTTTCCCGGTCAGCTCCCGGAAGATATCCTCAACCTTTTCAATCTTCTCTGCTCTGTATGCGTTGCTTCCCGAGAAGACAAGCCCGTGATCGATGTCTCCGTTTGCGGCATTGATCAGAGCCTGGGTAATACAGTAAGGTGCCTCCTCGGCTTTACATGGCGTCAGGCAGCGGTTGCATTTTTCGGGAGGGATTCTGCCAACCTCAACCCGCTCGGTGAAAGGCGTCCGTATCGCTCTTCCCGGCATTCCAACGGGGCTTTTGATGACAACCATATCTTCTTCCTTCGCATTGAGGTAAGCCTGCTTGAAATTGGGATGGACATCGCACTCCTCCGTCGTTACAAAACGGGTTCCCATCTGTACACCGTCGGCACCGTATGCCAATGCTTTCTGGACATCTTCCCTGGTATAGATACCGCCTGCCACGATAAGGGGGCAGTCCTGCAGATCCTCAATTTCTTCCTTGATCTCCATAATGGTCTCATAGAAATGCTCCTGCGCGTCTTCCAGCTGTTCTTCCTTGAATCCCAAATGACCTCCGGCCTTGGGGCCTTCAAAGAGGATTGCATCCGGTACCCGATTGTACTTTTTCGTCCAGCTCTTTATGATCAGTGCTGCAGCTCTTGCAGAGGATACGATAGGAACAATTTTCACCTTGCTGTTTTTCACAAGGCCTGGTAGAGATGTTGGCAGCCCTGCACCGGAGATGATCATATCCACTCCCGCTTCCACGGAAGCTTTTACGAAGTCGTCATAGTTCCTGCTTGCACACATCAGATTGACAGCGATGAGTCCCTTGCCGATCACATCCTTGATTGCTTCTTTTGCTTCCTTTATATTTCTTTTCAGGGCCCTGATGTTGGCTTCCTTAGGATTTGTATAAAAATCCGGCTCTCTGAATCCGATTTGAGCCGCTGAAATCACGCCTACGCCTCCGCATCGTGCAACAGCTGCTGCCAGTCCAGAAAGAGATACACCAATACCCATTCCACCCTGAAAAACAGGGACGGGTATGGTAACATCGCCAAGAACCAAGGGCTGAAGCTCCCGCGGGCCGTCGCCGCTGATGGACTTCAGTCTCTGCCTCTTGAAGAAGTCATGAATATTGTCGAGTGACTGTACCAAAATCGCCTGTTCCTCCTCATTTAATTCTGTGATGACCTGATTGATCATCTCTCTGTGAAACTCCTCGTGCTCCTGAACGGCTTCAACGCCGTCCTCCGTTAATTCAATTTTGACGATCCTTCGATCCTCAGGAACGCGAAAGCGGTTTACATACTTTTTATCTACCAGCTTGTTGATTGCTGTTGTCAGTGTGCTTACACTGATTTTCAGATTTGCTGCAACCTGCGTCATCGTCTTTGCCTTCCCTGTGCCGATGGCCGCAAGGGTATGCACTTCAGTGATGGACAGGTTGTGCTTGGAGGAATTTTTAATGGCTTCCTCCTCCATCTTCAGCACACTGTTAAAAAGATTCACCAATATATTGTTTAATTTTTTCGCGATATCCATGCCGCTTCTCCTATGATCCGATGGCAAACATGATCTCGCACTGGCATGCGACTTTGTCTCCCAGATATGCCACAGCCTTTCCAAATCCTGCCTTACTTCTCAGTCGCTCCAACTCCACTTCAAGACGAAGGGTGTCGCCGGGGAAAACCTTCTGACGAAATTTCGCTTCCTTGATCCCGCCAAAATATGCGATCTTGCCGCGATGTTCCTCCATGGAGAGGATTGCAACAGCACCAGCCTGCGCCAACGCTTCCACAATCAGCACACCGGGCATTACCTGTTCCTGAGGAAAATGGCCTTTAAAATAGTATTCTTCCTCTTTAACATATTTTATTGCAACTACCCGCTTTCCTTCTTCCATCTCAACAATCTCGTCAATGAGAAGGAACGGATCTCTATGGGGTATGATCTCCTGTATTTGTTCTCTGTTTAATATCACTTTTCAAACCTCTTTAATAGCAAAACGCCGTTGTGCCCGCCGAATCCGAAGGAATTGGACATGGTATAGGTCAGCTCCTGCTTTCTGGCAATATTCGGTACGTAATCCAGATCAAGTTCCTCATCAGGAACCTGATAATTGATGGTGGGCGGAATAATTCCGTCCCGCATCGCATTGACGCAGATGATTGCTTCTACAACACCTGCTGCACCCAGCAGATGACCGATCATGCTCTTTGTTGAGCTTACGGGTACCTTGTAAGCCGCTTCCCCGAACACTTTCTTGATTGCTCTTGTTTCAAAGAGATCATTATAAGGGGTGCTGGTTCCGTGAGCATTGATATAGCTGACTTCAGATGGTGTAATTCCAGCTTCTGCAATGGCCTGTTCCATGGCCTTTGCGGCTCCTGAGCCGTCAGGACTTGGCATGGTCACATGGTGGGCATCGCAGGTGGTGCCGTAGCCCACTACTTCTGCATAGATTTTCGCCCCTCTGGACACGGCGTGCTCATAGTCCTCCAGAATTACGATTCCTGCACCCTCACCCATGACAAATCCGTCTCTTTCCTTGTCGAAGGGTGTGGAACAGCGATCTGCATCCTCTCTTGTGGACAGCGCCGTCATATTGGCAAAGCCAGAGAAGCAAACTGGTGCGAAGGGAGCCTCTGAAGC
>JARBUO010000134.1 GCA_029239605.1 Bacillota bacterium
TCAACAAGAAGCAATGATCCATATTATATTTCTCCAGAAGATAAAGAAACAATTCTTGAGACACTGAAATACTGGGAAGGGAAGTCAATGGAAGACCTTTCGCAGACCGTACTTCCGGCACACACACTCGAACTTGAGCAGGACGATATCATTTGCGTCGGTCTCGAGAATGGTGTTTCGGGTGAAACTTTATGTGATCACGAAAAGATTCTGACTGCAGGCATCAGAGGATACATGGAAGAGTGCAGGAGTAACATCGACAATTTGTTTCCGCAGACCATGGAGGAACAAGCCAGGGTGGATTTCTGGAAGGCATGCATCATTCAGTGCCAAGGGCTGATCACATACGCGCACAGAATGGCAGCTGAAGCGGAACGGATGGCTTCAGAATGCGCTGATGAGAAGAGAAAGCAGGAGCTTCTAACGATTGCGGAAAACTGCAGAATGGTCCCTGAGAACCCGCCGCAGAATTTCCATCAGGCACTTCAGTCGATCTGGTTTGTACACGTTTATTTTCACATTGAAGTTTGTACTACCGCATGCGGGTTCGGCAGATTTGACCAGTACATGTGGCCATTTTACAAGAGAGACGTAATTGATGAGAAGAACCTCACAAGGGAAGCAGCGCTGGAAATGCTGGAATGTTTCTATCTCAAGGCATGTGAAGTATATGAAGTAAGAAACAACTGGTACGCCACATCCTTTGCAGGGTACCCAATGTGGCAAATCCTTGTTGTGGGCGGACAGACCAGAGACGGCAAAGATGCAACCAACGACTTGTCTTTCCTTTGTTTGGAAGCGGCAGATGATCTTCGGGTAACACAGCCTACGATGGCAGTAAGAGTCTGGGAAGAAACTCCTGAAGAACTGATCCAGTTCGGGTGCAGGATGATTCAGGAAGGGCAGGCAAACCCCGGATTCTTTAATGACAACGCAGCAATCAAGATGTGTCTTGGCAAGGCCAATTGCACCATAGAAGAGGCAAGGGACTGGACCATCGTCGGTTGTATTCAGCCGGGACCCGGCGGTGGCGGAACAGATGGCTCCCCTGATGCCGGTTACGTGAACATGGGCAAGATGGTGGAATTCGTTCTGCATAACGGTGTTGACCCTGTTACAGGCAAGTTGATGGGACTTGAAACCGGAGATCCAAGAGAATTTAAGAATATAGAAGATTTTAAGGATGCGCTCAAAAAGCAGATTATCCATCATTATGATATCATCAGGGTCAGCTACAACCTGATGCAGAGCATTCACATGAACAAATACCCTGTAATCTTCGCATCAATGGTAACCAGGGGCTGTATTGAAAGCGGCAAATCCGTACAGCACGGCGGCGCTCAGTATTCAACAGCCGGTATGTACATTTCAGGAGCAGCGAATATGGCAGATTCCATCGCGGCAGTAGAAAAGTGTGTGTTTGAAGATAAGGATCTGACCATGGATGAACTGATCAGAGCATGCGACACCAACTTCGAAGGACAGGAAAGACTTCGTCAGCTTCTGTTGAACAAGCCTGAGAAATACGGCAACAACCTGGGGCATGTGGACAACATCTACAAGGAAATGATCCACCATGTTGCAAATACGGTTCAGAGCTGGAAAGATGCCAGGGGCGGAGGTTACGCGTTCGGAATCGACACACAGACGTTAAATCTTTCACATGGTCTCGTTACAGGAGCGCTTCCGGATGGAAGACTTGCAGGTGAACCATTTTGCGACAGTGCTTCCCCAATGATGGGCAGAGATATCAATGGTCCTACCGCTACCGTTAAGTCCGTTGCCGCCATGGACCAGGAAGTATTGCATGAAGGCGCACTGTTCAACCTGCGTTTCGATCCAAAGGGAGTTCAGGGAGAAAAGGGCGTCAATATTATTAAAGGCGTCATCAAGACCTTCTTCGAAGACGGCGGCGAGCATATTCAAATCAATGTAGTAGATAATGAAACCCTGAAAAAGGCACAGGAAACTCCTGAGAATTACAAGGGGCTCATGGTTCGTGTAGCGGGCTACATGGCGTACTTCACAGAGCTCGATAAGAAAGCACAAGATATTATTATCTACAGAACTGCACACTTATCACAGAACTAGTCTGGAGGGTATTCAATGAATCATGCACCTGAAAAAGTTCTTGTAGGAAGCCTTCAGAAATTCTCTGTAGAGGACGGGCCCGGTATCAGAACAACGATCTTCTTAAAGGGTTGTCCTCTGAGCTGTAAGTGGTGCCACAATCCAGAGCTGATCGACCCGCAGCAGCAGCTGATTCAGTCACCAAACAACTGTATCGGATGCGAATGCTGCGTCAGCATATGCCCACGAGGTGCAGTGACCATAAATCCTGAAGAGGGAATTGTCATTGACAGAACCAAATGTGACGTGTGTCTTGCATGTGCAGACGAGTGCTACGCCAAGGCCTTAAGACCTGTGGCAAGGCAAATGACCATAGATGAAATCCTCCGCATAGCGGAGCAGGATAAGGGCTTCTATGACAACACAGAGGGCGGCATTACCATCAGCGGTGGAGAGCTTCTCATGCATGCAGAACTTGTCAGCAAGCTCATCGATGAGGCGGGCAAACGGGGCATCAACGTGTGCATGGATACATGTGGCTTCGGAGAATCACAGGCGCTCATGGAAATGGCGCTAAAAGAAAACGTCACTGACATTCTTTTTGATATGAAGTCAATTGACGATGCAGTTCATAGAGCGTACACGGGAGTCAGCAATGGGCTGATCATTTACAATTTGAGGATGCTCGCAGCGGATGCAAGAACTGTGGACAAGCTGATCATGAGGATGCCGCTCATTAAGGGAGTGAATGACAATGATGACATGATTAAGCGAACGGGTGAACTTTACAGAGAGATCGGAGTCAAACGAGTGAATCTGCTCCCTTATCACAGCCTTGGGATTGGCAAAAAAAGAAATGTGGGTGGCACACAGGAGGAATTTGAAAAGCCGACAGAAGAGCGCCTGACGGAAATAGAGATTTATTTTAAAGATGAAATAAATTTAGAGGTGGAGATTTTGGGGAGAGCATAAAAATTTATATCGATTGATTATGGCACGTCTGAAAACTGCTCGTGAGTGCGGGGGCTCACGATATGTGCAATGAATGTTCGGACTTGCCTCGGAAAGGAAACACTATGGAAGGGACTAATCTAGGAGTCATCACTTTAATACCAGCGCTGGGCTTCTTAGTATTCGCATTGGTAACGAAGAAGTGTATTCTGAGTATCATGTTATCTGGTATACTCGGATACATATTTTACTACAAGGCAGCGTTTTTCATGCCAATGATGGATGCATTGCTTTCAGCAGCAAGCGATGCAGACAACAATTATATCGTAATTATTTGTCTATTATTCGGATGCTTCGTCCAGCTGCTCAGACAGTCAAAGGGAGCTGTCGCAGTAGGGGACCTGGCCAGAAAGTATATCAAGTCAGAGAAGCAAGTACTGCTTATGACCTGGATCTGCGGTGTGATCATCTTCATCGATGACTACCTTAGCATTCTGGTTACTGCAAACTGTGTCCTTACCCTTTCGGATGAACACAAGACACCGAGAGAAATGATATGCTATATCATTAATACTACATCGGCTCCGGTTTGTTTGATTATACCGATTTCCGCATGGGTCGTATTTTTCTCAGGCATCTTTGAGCAGCAGAAAGAGGCTGCAGTGGTTGGTGACAGTGCAATGAGCATTTACTACAATATCATGCCATACTTCTTTTATCCATTCCTCTGTGTGCTCTTCGTACTCCTTGTCATTCTGGGAATTGTTCCTAAGATGGGTGGGATTAAGAAGGCATATCAGAGAGTTGCAGAAACCGGACAGCTTTGGCCGGCATCAAGCAACATGCAGAACCAGGGTGATGAACTCGGTGAAGTAATGGGCGCTATCACTGATAATGCAAAGGAAGAAAAGGAAATAACGCCGCATCTTTGGGCATTCCTCGTACCAATGGCAGTGGTTGTCGTTGTAACCATATGGCTGTCAGATATCCTTTACGGTGTTAGCTGTGGGATATTCGCTTGCTTCCTTCTGTTCGTTCCAACCAAAATCATGAGTCTTGGTAAATTCTGCGACGCTTGTTACAAGGGTCTTGAAGACATGCTGTTTATTGCAGTTGTACTCGTTACATCATTATTCTATAGAGAATCAATTAACCTGATCGGTTTGCCCGACTACCTGATCGACGTTGCAGGACCATATATGAGTGCTGCGTGGCTTCCTGCAATCGCATTCATTCTCATCGGTATTGTATGCTTTGCAACAGGAAATATCTGGAGCATCCCTGCAGTCTGTACGCCAATCATTCTGCCGCTGGCTGCTTCAAGCGGAGCAAGTATTCCGCTCACCTTGGGCGCAATTATATCAGCTGCATGCTTCGGTGCGCAGGCTTGTTTCTATTCAGACGTAACGCTGCTGTCAGCTTCCGCTTGCAGAATCAATAACGTAGATTATGCAGTCGCACAGCTGCCATACATAGGAATTGTTACAGCAATATCCTTCGTTGGATATGTAGTTTTTGGCTTCGCAATGTCATAAACAGCTGTGCCGGCTAGAAGTGGGACGAGTTGGTTATGTAATTAATCTTGTACGAAGTACAGTGAGAGGGAGGGAAATCTATCCAAATTTCCCTCCCTCTTAATTTGAGTCTTTGTAATATGTGGCTTATTCCGATGTGTTTATTAGGCAAAGAAAGTTATTTGTTTCATTTAGATCTCTTAACCTTTTGTATTAAATAATTACATACCCAAATAAGGACCTCAAAAGTGGAATAACCAAAGATCTTAAAAATGGGTAAAACACAAAGAACATCCCTGCGAATGCGATGACCATATAAAAACAGGTCTCATAACGAAGGAGTAAAGGAATTTTTTCCTTATGGGTACTCTGGGCAGAGACAGAATTCTTGCTCTGTAATTTTGATAACTGTTTTTTTAGGAGCTTGAAAATTGACCATCCGATTAACGCTCCGAGCGTATTCGTCAGTAAATCATCAATATCTGTTACTCTGCTATTAAATAATTGGCTCAACTCTATTACAAGAGAGAATGTAATACCGGATAATGCTGTTTTCCATAATACTTTATACTTTGTCCAAATACATGGAAGCATAAATCCAAGCGGCATGAAAAGTAATATATTTTCTAAATATGGGCGAATGCCCACTGTAATCCCAAAAAAAGGAATCAGATTAATCTCATCCGATGGGAAATTCAACCCCTCTGGGGTTATTACACCAAAGCTGTTATGAACAATATCCATTATGGAAGGAGTACCAGTGAACCATAGTACACCGGTAAGGTAGCTTAAAAAGATATATCTGATTACAATATGTTCAATTGAAAGTTTATAGCCAATCTTTTTGCTTTGAGAGATCAGCACGATATGGTATGGAATTAAGAATGGCAAAGCACTAATAAAACATATAATCGAAACTAAAATAAACATTAAAATCGCAATGATCACAAAATTCACCTCCGCTGTAATGACCTTGTTTATTTTAGTATATTTCAAAAAGAAATATCTTAATAAAACCTTAAGATATTGCGGTTTTCTCCTTAATAGTTTTATTCCTCTTTTAACAAGTAGTTCATCATTTTACCCAGCGTGGCGAGATCCTCCGTCCAAACTCCAGAGATAAAGGTAAGAAAAGACTTGATTGAATGGGAAAATGGTCGTAGGGAGAGGACTAAAAAAATATTGGAAAAATATATCGAAAATAAAAATATTTTGCTGATTTTTCAAACTTATTTGTGAGGGTAATGGAGAATGTGATCGAAAAAATCATACTTTTGGATGAGGAGATTCCTGATGAAGATATCAACAATGAATTTGAATTATTAATGAAACTACAAAGTTTATAAAAGGAGGAACGGATTATGGATAATGAAAAGAAAATTAAAATGCTTCAGATGATATACGTAGGAGCATTGGCGGATTCTGTATTAAGGCTGGATAGGGAGGGGATTCTACTAAAGGTAACTGCTGATAAAAAACAGGAGCAGCTGGCAGAGGGTAAATTGCGTGCAGCCCAGCTTGGAATTCAAAGGCCTACACAAGTATTTTCAATCCTTCCAGAAATTTTTGGTTGCGCTAATTGGACCACGGAGCAAAATAATGAAGGTTTTATTGCGACAGCAACAAACTGTATGCTATGTGGCTTGTCAAAAAAGCTGGAAACCGGGAGTCCGTGCAATATTTATTGCCTTGATGCGATGGAAGGCTTGATAAAGGGACTAGATGAAAGTGCTGAATACAATGTGATCTCAACTCTTTGGAGTCAGAATGAATGCAAAGTGATGGTCAAAACTGTAAAGTAAATACCTTTGTCTTAGCAGCAGTCATCAACGAGTTGCCGGACAAGTGTCTTTTCGGTGTAGACCGACCCTTCGGAGACCTGCGGCTTTCAATAGATACTATTTTACGGTTTGCCAAAATACCAGCAATCGCAGATGCAGTTTTTTGGTGAGAACATGGCAAGGTTACTGAACGTTACAGGATAGAACCACCTTTGGCTGATAGTTGTTAGCGGTCTGGGTAGCATTGATATCAAAAAGCAGCATTTATAACTATGACAGGATGTTGTCATATTACCAATGCTACTATTATTTTTGTAGCAAAAGTAGCTTCTGTTTAGAGGGAATACACGCTTGATCAGTAAAATTAGTACTCTGACTGCGCTCTCGTCCTCGTGAGTGCATCTGGCGGATCATCGTACTGGCGGAGCGTATGGATATCGATATTGAAAAGTCATTCGATGGATTTTTATCGAAACTGGAGGAACAGCTGAAAAGCCGGTTCAAAAATTAAAAATTCCAGATTTAGGTATTCTGATGTTATAATAAATACAAACATATGAAGCAAAATATTTAAATTTTGCAAAAGAGGCATTTATTGAATCGGTGTGAAGCAAACCGGAGGAGCGGTTTGCACGGATGAAAAAATAAATGCAAAATATATGATGTAAATATTAAAAATTTTGCGGGAGAGGCATTGGAATAATAAGATATCGGGAGGGATAAAAATGATCAGGATTAGGAATGAAGAAGAAAAAGATTATGAGAGAGTCGAAGAGATCACCAGGAAAGCTTTTTGGAATTTATATATTCCGGGGTGTAATGAGCACTACTTAGTTCATATCATGCGATCCCATGAAGACTTTCTGCCGGAGCTCGATCTGGTGATTGAAGAGGACAATCAGGTCATCGGAAATATCATGTATACAAAGACAAAGCTAATTGATGAGTCTGGCCAAGTAAAAGACATCCTTACGTTCGGCCCGGTTTGTATGCTGCCGGAATATCAGAGAAAGGGGTATGGCAAAAAACTAATGGAGTATTCCTTCGAGCGAGCAGTCTCCCTTGGTTATGATACGATTGTAATCTTCGGAAACCCCAATAATTATGTAAGCCGCGGGTTTAAGAGCTGCAAAAAGTACAATGTCTGCCTTGAGAATGGAACCTATCCGTCTGCAATGATGGTGAAGGAGCTCAAACCGGATGTCCTGGACGGAAGAAAGTGGGTGTATCAACAAAGCTCAGTCTTTGAGTTTGATGTACAAGATGCCGAGCGCTATGATGATACGTTGCAAAGCATGGAGAAAAAATATCAGCCAAGCCAGGAAGAATTTTATATTCACAGTCATTCTATCATACAGTAGTTTCCCAATAATGCTTTTGAATAAAGTTTTTTTAATTTCAAACCAGCATAGAACGTAATTGGTCATTTACAATACAAACGAACACATGCAAAATTCGAGTGGGGGTATAAATGGATACTGATTTTGTAAACTTAACAACAGAAAATATTTCTGAAGAGCATTTATGCTGCATTATCCGCAGTAAAAAGCCTCATCAAGGTATTGACGCAAAGCGGCAATGGCTCAAAGAACGGCTAAAGGAAGGGCATGTCTTTAGGAAATTAAATGAAAAGGCTACGGTTTTTATAGAATATGCACCTCTTGAAACCGCGTGGGTTCCCATAACTGGCGACAACTATTATTATCTGTATTGCTTATGGGTTAATGGCAGCTATAAGGGAAAAGGGCATGGGAATTCGTTGATGGAGTATTGCATCAATGATGCGAAAGAAAATGGAAAATCCGGTATTTGCATGCTTGGAGCCAAAAAACAAAAAGCCTGGCTTTCTGATCAAGCATTTGTTAAGAAGTTTGGATTTGAGGTTGTTGATACCACGGAACATGGATATGAATTGCTCGCACTGTCTTTTGACGGAACAACGCCAAAGTTCGGACAAAATGTTAAAAAACAAGAAATAGAAAGCAAGGAACTAACGATTTATTATGATCTGCAATGCCCCTTTATCCATCAAAATATCGAGATAATCAAACAGTATTGTGAAATGCATGACGTTCCTGCTTCTCTCATTCAAGTGGATACACTACAAAAAGCAAAGGAATTACCTTGTGTCTTCAATAACTATGGTGTATTTTATAAAGGAAATTTCGAGACAGTAAATTTGTTGGATGTCACCTATATAAAGAGAATCCTTAAAAAGTAGAAATGGCATCTATTGAAAGAAAATATCCAGTAAATAGAAATCATGTTTCAAGTCAATACTCAGAAACATCGGAGGCATTCGAAGCGTAATTTTCGATGCCTCTATTTTCATAAAACACAAGAAACAAGGAATATTTATAGCTTGTTCTTGTACTCAGTAGCGGTCATACCATAAAATTCTTTAAACAACTTTGTAAAATAATGAGAGTCCGCATAACCGAGAGAAAATGCTAAATCTTTCAAAACAATAACTTCCTTTTCCTTAAGAATTTGTGCAGCTAATAGAAGTCTCTTTTTATTAATATAGCTGTTAAAACTCTCACCTGTGTGCTTTTTGATGAGCTGGCCCAAATAAATATGGTTCATAAAGAATTTATTGCCCAGAGATTTGACCGTAATTGGATCAGTAAAATTACGATCAATATACTGAATCACTTTTTCGATCACTAAAGAATCCCTTTTCTCATTCATCATCTTTTCTATGGACTCCAGGGAATTTGATGCAATGTCAGTCATATGAGAGGTTATCTTTTGAGATTTAATAAATCTTGATTTTGCCTTTTCCAGGCATAAATGCAGCTCCTGATTGTCAATTGGCTTTAATAGGTAATCGACCACCTCAAACTGCAAAGCTTTTTTCATATATTCAAAATCATCATAACCGCTGATAATAATGAACTGGATATCAGGGTATTTCTTCCTGATTTCGCCGATCGAGAAGAACCCGTCCTTCTTTGGCATTTTAATATCAGTAATTATAATATCAGGCGTATTCTTTTTAAAAAACTCAACCGTTTCCAGCCCGTTGGAAGCTTCTCCTATGCATTCCATGCCAAGCTGCTCCCAGGTAATGCGTTTGATAAGGCTCTGCCTGATTATTGTATTGTCATCAGCAATTAAAACTTTTAACATTTTAATCATTACCT
>JARBUO010000016.1 GCA_029239605.1 Bacillota bacterium
TAAGGTTATTTGGTGTTATTATATCGAAGACATGACGCAGCAAGCCATCGCCGACCGGTTGGGGATTTCTCGTATGCGCGTAATAAAACTTTTGGATAAAGGCAGAGAAAAAAAAATGATCCAGTTTCGGATCAGATCAGAAGCATATCAGCAAGCAGAAATTACAAATCAACTGGAAGCGCGCTATCAATTGAAGGAAATTGTTCTGGTACCTTCTATATCGAACAATATCAACGAAACCGTCGCGCGGGCGGCCGCCATGTATCTCGGCGAACACCTGACAGACGAAGCATTCATCAACGTTGGTTTCGGAGACACCATGTCCCGTATCCTGCGAAATCTTCATCTCCCCGACGATTCCAAGATCTCGTTCGTTTCATTGACCGGAGGAGTCAAACATTACGCAATCTCGTCCGAAGGCGGTATCTCCAATGCAACTGGCTATATCGTCCCTGCACCATTCATCGCGTCCACACCGGAAATGGCAGCGGCAATTAAAGAAGAGCCTTCTGTTAAGGATGTTCTCAACCTATCCCGTCTTGCAAGCTACACAATTGTGGGGGTAGGCGGCGTTACCGAGAAGGCTACGGTGGTTAAGGAAGGAAACATGACAGCCAATGATCTCCTCAGACTGAAGGCAGAAAGCGCTGTCGGAGATATCCTCGGATATTTTGTAGATAAAGAAGGCCGCGTTCTCGATGCATCCATACACAAGCATCTGATCAGCACACCCCCCGAGGTATTATCGACGTTTTCCAATGTAATAGCAGTAGCAGGAGGCGTTGAAAAGGCAGAAGCCATCGATGCGGCCTTAAGAACCGGTTGTATTAACATCCTCATTACGGACGAAGAAACAGCAAAGGCTGTTTTGGAAATATAAAAGGCTGTTTTGGAAATATAAAGGAGGGATCTCATGGCTCAGTATTTAATGGCGATCGATGCAGGTACCGGCAGTGTCCGGGCAGTCATCTTCGATACCGGCGGAAATCAACTTGGCGTATCTCAACGGGAGTGGGAGCACAGAGAAGATTTAAGATATCCAGGCTCCATGGATTTTGACTGGGTACAGAATTGGGATCTTGCCGTACACTGTGTAAAAGATGTTCTGGCCGAAAGCGGTATTCGCCCGGCGGACATAGCCGGAATCGCGACCACCAGCATGCGTGAGGGAATTGTCCTCTACGATGAGTCAGGAAAAGAAATTTGGGCCTGCGCCAATGTGGACGCGCGCGCCGCAGCAGAAGTCGTACAATTAAAAAATATCTCACCTCATTTGGAGGAAGAAATCTACGGCCCGTCAGGTCAAACCTTCGCGCTCGGTGCGCTCCCCAGAATTCTCTGGGTCAAAAACCACCTTCCCGAACTCTACGAAAAGACAAGAACCATAACAATGTTCAACGACTGGCTCATTGCCAAACTTACGGGACGCCTAACCTCGGAGCCTTCCAATGGATGCACCACCGGGATCTTTGATCTTGGCGAAAGAGTCTGGCTTCCTGAAATAGCGGCAAAATGCGGTCTGAAAGACGATATTTTCCCTCCCGTTTATGAAAGCGGCACGATTGTGGGCACAGTCTCTTCCGATTGTGCTTTACAAACAGGACTTGCGGAAGGCACACCCGTCATCACAGGCGGAGGAGACGCACAGTTGGGATCTATAGGGGTAGGTTTGGTAGAAAGCAACCAGGGAGCTGTATTCGGCGGCAGTTTCTGGCAATACGAATTCAACACAGACCGGGTGATCCGCGACCCCCATTGCAGTGTCAGAATTAACTGTCATGCCGTTCCCGGACTCTGGCAATATGAAGCAATTGCATTTTTTCCGGGCCTGGTGATGCGGTGGTACAGAGACGCGTTCTGCCAGGCAGAAAAAAAGCAGGGAGAAGAAGCCGGTATCGATCCTTATGTCATCATGAACGAAGAGGCTGCAAAGATCCCTGCCGGATGCCATGGCATGCTGTGCACCTTTTCCGATGTAATGAACTTCATCAATTGGAAGCATGCATCCCCATCCTTTATGAATTTTGCCTTAAATCCGGAAAAATTCAATAAATACACTTTTTATCGAGCGTTGATGGAAAACGCAGCCCTTGTGACAAAAGGAAACATAGAGACGGTCTATCAGATTACAGGGAAGCGTCCGGACGAAATCGTCTTTGCCAACGGCGCTTCAAAAAGCCCCTTATGGTGCCAGATTTTGGCTGATGTGCTTGGAATTCCTGTAAAGGTACCCAAGGTCAAAGAGGCCACGGCCCTGGGTGCAGCCATCACAGCCGGAATCGGCGCAGGCATCTATAAGAATCTATCCGAAGCTGCAAAATCCCTGGTTCAATGGGACAGTGAATATGTTCCGAGCGCGGAGAACCATAAAGTTTACAACGAACTCTATGCCGTTTGGCGGCAAGTATATAAGAACAGCCTGGAACTGACCAATCTGGATTTGACAACCCCGATGTGGGCGGCACCCGGCTTATAGACAGAAAGGAGAACAGAGATGTACATAATAGATGAGAAGGATCTGGAATTTCGTCACGGAGACAGCGGCCCAAAGTATCTCATGAAAGGGCCTAGAATGAACTTTGCAGTTGTTCAATTTCCGCCGGGCACCGATTTTAAAGCCCATTACCACAATATCATGGAAGAAAATTTCTATGTAATGGAAGGGATTATCGATATCGTGGTAGACGGAACAACGCACACCCTTACCAAAGGGCAGTTTATTCATATAGAACCAGAGGAAAGCCATTATCTGATCAACAACTCAGATCAGGTTGCGCTCCTCATTGCCACATTGGCCCCCTATCGCGAATCAGACAAAGTTGAACTAAATTGAACTTAGCAAAATGAGTTGCACAATAGTCACGAAAAGCAAGTTTTTCATATCGCTCCTCCACGAAAAGCCCAAGCTTGTCTTTGGGCTTTTTACTATTTTAAAGACCGTGTTTTTCCAGTTTTCTCCGAAGGGCAAAACGGCTGATCCCCAGTTCATCCGCTGCTTTTGTCTGATTACCGCTATGCTTTTCCAGCGCTTTCATAATATATCTTTTTTCAATGGAATCAAGTTTATTGTCCAGCAAGGAACGGTCTTCCTTTCCCGCTCCGCTTCTTGTTCTTTCCTCTTCTTCTTTCGCCGCCTCTGTCTCTCTTAACCGGTCAAAGTGCTCTTTTGACTGCCTGAATCTACCGATTTCCAAGGGTAAATGTTTCTGCTGAATCCATTCATCATTGGTAAGAAGCACGATACGTTCTATCACATTCTTCAGTTCACGAATATTACCGGGCCAGGGGTATGCAAGCAGCATACGCTGGGCTTGCTCCTCAAACCCTTTCAGATTTTTTTTAAATGTCTTATTATACTTTTTTAGAAAATGTTTCGCAAGCAGCAGAACATCATCCCCTCTGTCCCGCAGGGGCGGTACCGTAACAGGAACCACATTAAGCCGATAATACAAATCCTCCCGGAAGGTTTTATCTTTCACTGCCCGCTCCAGATCCTTATTGGTTGCCGTTATGATTCTGATATCCACCTCAATGTCCTCCAAACCACCGATCCTTCGGAACTTCCTCTCCTCCAGAAAACGCAATAATTTCGCTTGAATATCCAAAGGAATTTCGCCTAATTCATCGAGAAAAACCGTCCCTCCGTCAGCGATTTCCAATAACCCTTTTTTCTTCATACCAGCTCCGGTAAATGCGTTCTTTTCAAATCCGAAGAGCTCACTCTCAACAAGATGCCCAGGAATCGTGCTGCAGTTGATTTTTAAAATGGGATACTCTCTTCTG
Source organism: Bacillota bacterium (assembly GCA_029239605.1). Lineage (GTDB taxonomy): Bacteria > Bacillota > Clostridia > Peptostreptococcales > Anaerovoracaceae > Anoxybacterium. Next base: position 3,784 of record JARBUO010000016.1, read on the forward strand.
ATACTGTTGTTATGAATTGCATCAGCAACCAGTTCTTTCCCTGTTCCCGTCTCCCCCAGGATCAAAACTGTTACACTGTCATTTTGAGATAAAATTTCTATTTTTTCAAAGACATCCTTCATCTGTTCCGATAGTCCCACCATGGTCTCTTCAAAACACTGGTTCTGCTTTTCCAAAATCAGAATCTTGTTTTTTATTTTATAATTCTCCAATGCCCGTTCCAGAATGATCCTGATTTCTTCCAGCTCAAAGGGTTTATTAATGTAGTCAAAAGCTCCCTTCTTGATTGCAAGAACAGCACTGGAAATATCACTGTATGCCGTCATCACAATTACTTCAATATCATTGTCAATCTTTTTGATATCATCGATGAGCGCTATGCCATTGTCGCTTCCAAGCTTCATATCAGTCAATACCACGCTTGGTTTAAAAGAGCCAACTTTCTGCAGTGCTTCTTCTTTGCTTTGTGCCGTCTCAACCGAATATTCCATATCACAGAGGCCTGCTTTTAAAGTTTTGCAGATCATAACCTCGTCATCGATGATCAATACTTTACTCTTCATTCTTGTCCCTCCGATATTCCGGCAATAAGATGCTTATTTTGGTACCTTGATTTATTTTGCTTTCAATATATATTTTTCCGTTATTCTCTTCAATTAACTTGGACACGACTACAAGCCCAAGCCCGGTTCCCTTTGACTTGGTCGTAAAAAATGGATTAAAGATCTTCTTCAGCAGCTCCTCTTCCATTCCGGCCCCATCATCGGAAAAGCTGATACGAACCCAGGAAAGGCCATCTTCTTCGATACTTTCCGTAAGGATATGCAGCGCGCCGCCATGATCAACGGCTTCAATAGCGTTGGTTATGATATTAAGGAAAATCTGCTCTGCTTGCCCACGATCCACAAAAACAAAGTTTTGTTTTTCTCCCGTTGCAACCACAACCTTCATTTCCTTGGTCATAATTCCTTCTTTTGCCATATCGAGTGACTTTCTGATGATTTTATTCACATCAGCCTTTTCTCGAACTGCTTGTTTGGGTTTTGAGAAGTCCAGAAGGTCCGTAACCAGATTATTGATTCTGTCAATTTCATCTGTCAGCCCTTCCATTAGCTCTGCACTGTCTTTATTATTCTTATTTGCTTCACGGTTTTTGATGACCTGAATTCCGGTTTTGATACCGGTCAGAGGGTTTCTGATTTCATGGGCGAGTCCCGCTGCAAATTGCCCTACAGAAGCAAGCCGATCTACTCGAATGAGATTGTTCTCTATGATCTTTCTCTCGCTGATATCATTAAAGCTGCAAATGGCTCCGTAAAAACTTCCGTCCTCTTTTCTCAGCAAGGAAGTACCGGCATCAATATAAATCGTCTTTCCTCCGCTGCCGTTCAGTGTGATCATCTGATTGATGCTGTATTTCCTGTCGATGGTCTGAAGAGTTTGCAGCTCAAGCTCCTCCAGAATAGGAATATCATCATATTTTTCCAAAATCTCTTTTCCAGATTTATTTAGTGTCAGAAGACGGCCTCCTCTGTCTGTGGTCATAATTCCGATATCTATGTTTTTCAGAATATCCTCGTTGAACTTTGTCATCTCAATAAGTTTTTCCGTACTTGTATTCATCTGATCGATCATATGATTGAAGGAATTTGCCAGAATGCCGATTTCATCTCCTCGATTCAAGTCCACCTTCACCTTAAGATTTCCGAGCTCCACCTTTCTGCATACCTCTGCAAAATACTTTATGGGTTTAGAGATATGATGAGCAATGAAAATGATCGACTGCATGGACAGCACCAGAAAGATTATGGTCAGCAACAGCGTATATTTCTGAATGGAGATCAGCTCCTCCAGAAAGATGGACTTGCTGATGCTCATTACAAGCGTCCAGTTCCATCTATCGTAGTGCCGCAGCAGATACCGGCGATTCCCCTCATCCACAAACGCTTCCCTGGATTCCAGAATTTTTTGCCGTACAGCTTGATCCAGCTTGGTATCATCTCCAATCAGGAACAGATCTTCCTCCATTAGAATCAGATTGTTTCTTTTCATATTGCGAAAAAATTCTTCGGCTTCTGCTTTTCCCTCCGATAGAGAAACCCTTCCATCCAGCACTTTACCATCAATCATCTCGATATATGCCAGCGCCTCTCCCATCAGTTCTTCCTGGCTTTGCAGTCTGTCATGAAACAGCAGCTGATACCCATTCCAATAAGAGACAATCCCCAGTATTGTTATGGGTAATATAGCCAGTATCATAAATGGAATCAGGATTTTGTTCTCGATATCAAGCTTGAATCTCATGATTTCCCTTCCTGCATCCTGTACGTGCGAGTGCTTACCACATAGAAAATAATCATCGACAGCAAAATACTGGGCAGTACAGGATGTACCTCTGTTTTCAAGATTCCGGCATGGGTTGCAAGATAAAAGAACAATACCGCAAGGATTCCCCCTGCAGAGGACAGGACTGCACCTTGACGCGTTGCCTTTTTCCAGTATAGCCCACCGTAAAGAGGACATAAAAAAGTCACCGCCACAATACTCCAGATATAGCTTCCGTAGATGAGCAGCGTTTCCAAAGGCTGTATTGACAATAGAAGAGATACGGTACCGGCAATAAATATAATTACCCGGTTGATATTTAAAAATCTCTCGTTGGAAATCTCTCGCTTGAAAAGATTGATATAAATATCATAGGTAAAGCTGCTTGACAGCAGCAAAAGCTGAGAGTTCGCCGTGGATATGGCTGCGGCTATGATGCTGATGAACATCACCCCGCTGATATAAGCATATAGTTTCGTATTGATGATATATGCAAGAATCTCGTCCACAGATTGCACTGAATCAACTGTCGGTGCCATGACCCGGGAACCCATTCCCACCACCATCAGGCCCAAATAAATAAGACTCAAAAGATATACGGCAATACAAATCATAAGGATTCCGGTTTTTTTATCCTTAGCAGATGAAATTCTGATAATATACTGGGGATTGGCAGCTGTTCCAAGACCCCAGGCCATTCCCGTTGTCATAATCATTACCGGGCTGAAGAGGCCCCCCGTTGTAGCATCTAACGATGTACCTCCGGTAATCCTCCCTACCTCCTGATGGATCGCAGTAATGCCGCCAAGCTCAACCAGTACATTTCCCGCAACCAGCAGAACACCTACCAGAACCAGAATGATATTCAGCGCATCCGTCTTTGCCACTGAGAAAAGTCCGCCGAAACCGGTATAAACGATAAAGAGGTAGATCAGAAGAATTGCAATATTATAATTGATATCCAGCAGTTCTGAAACGACGATGCCGAAACCTTTAATCTGAATGATAATATAAAGAATATAACAAATCACAGTAACAGCACCAGTAAAAGCCTGATAATTCCTGCTTTGGTATCGTATCCTCAGATAATCAGATACGGTCACGATATCGTACTCTTTGATCTTAAATGCTACAAAGATAAGACAGGACCCGCCGAGAAGCCAGCCGATCACTGAATATAGAATGGTGGAATAACCGTATTGATAAACTGAACCAGTAACGCTTTGCATAGAAACCGCGCTAAAGAGCGTTGCCGTAAACGTTGAAACACTAATGAACAAGCCCAAGCTGTTTCCTGCAACACAGAAATCTTTGATGGTATTCGTCTTTTTAAACCCGCTTTTGCCCCAAAACAACAAAACAACAGTGTAGAGGGTAAAATAGATCATGTAGATGATGACTCTACTCATCCGCTTTCTTCCTTTCCCTGCGCCATGTAATGATGGCGATAATGGTAGGAAGAACCGTCGCCACGAGATAGAGTCCGCCGATAATCAGCCAGGTTTCTGCCGGAAGTCCCAATATTTGCGCTTCCATCGTTTGATCCCTTCTTTCTACAATTGTCTTATCTGCCAGTGAGAATCGATAACGGAGTACCATTCATCCAAGTCCTGTTCAGCAGGGTTGTGCTCAAAAGGACTGTGTCCATTTCTAGTATTGCACACTTCCAGGATTTTGCCTACCCCTTTTTACCAGCAGCCGAATACGAGCGATAACGAACGCTCTGACTTTCATCAGCCGCATATTTTCTGTGCGTTTATGCACAATTTCATTGCAGTGATTCTGATTCTTTCTGCTTTGGATTTGAATTTCAACGTTGGCACTGTTCTTGCTCTTTCACATTTCTGTAGCTGGCTTTTGTCGCCAGTCTCATCTATTGAATAAGGAGGAAAATTTATGTCGATGAAAAGAGAGTATGGAAAAGAACAGCCCCATCTGCCAGCAGGGCCATTCAAGATCAGAGTCCCGTTCGTTCACTACCGCTTTGAGGTAGCCGACTATGTACAAGGCCTTTTGATGTGCGCAGTTTGCCTCAGCGCAATTCCCATGCTGCAGGAGTATCTCGGAATGCCTTTCGAAGTGGCCCTTGCGGTTGTCGTGCTCAATGGTATCCTTTATTGTCTGCACGTTTTTTTAGGTGATCCTGTGGTACCCGGTTGGGTCACTCCGGCGATTCCGCTTCTGATGCTTTATGTCGGCGAGTTTGAAATGGGACCGGAAAGAGTTCAGGCATTGATTGCCTTTGAATTGACACTGGGAATTTTAGCTATTATTTTAGGTATTACCGGTCTTGGAAAGAAGATCATTTCTCTGGTGCCCAATGCAATGCAGGCCGGCTTAATCCTTGGCTCAGGATTTGCGGCGGTAATGGTAATCTTTAAAGAAGGTCAGCGTTTTGACACCTTCCCGATTTCAATCACTGTTTGTATTGGAATTGCTTTCTACCTGCTTTTTTCAAATCACTTTAAAAGTATTGCAAAAAGAAATATCTTTACCCGAACACTTTCCAATCTCGGAATTCTCCCTGTCATCCTTTTAGCAGTGGTACTCGCTCCTCTTGTGGGAGAAGCAGAATGGCCCGTAATCGAATGGGGAATTTCTGTTCCCGCTTTCGGAACGCTGTTCAGAGAGTGGACCTTCTTCGGCGTGGGCTTCCCTCCGCTTCATATGTTTATCAGCGGTTTTCCCATGGTATTCTCTGCATACGTCATCCTCTTTGGCGATATGATTCAGTCGCAGGCACTTCTTGAAGATGCCGGGAAATACAGACCCGACGAAACAATTGACTACAATCCAAACAGATCCCATATTATCTTTGGTCTGAGGAACTCCATTATGTCTATTCTCGGACCGGATATCACCATGTGCGGTCCGCTTTGGGCTGCAATGCAGGTTGTTGTATGCGAAAGATATAAACATGGCGAAAAAGCCATGGAATCCATCAATTCCGGAGCAGGCTGCTTCCGTTTTGGTACCCTTACAGGATACTTCCTGCTCCCCATCATCACCCTTGTTAAGCCGGTTCTAGGAGTAGCGCTGGCATCCACAATGCTCATTCAAGGCTACGTATCTGTAAGAGTTGGTGTCATGAAGGCAAAAACCTTCAACGATCTGGGGATTGCAGGAGTAATGGGTGCAGTTCTTGCAACCCGCGGAGCTGCCTGGGGGCTGGCCGTCGGTGTGGTGCTTTGTCTGCTGATCATGCTTGGCAATAAGAAAGAATACGAGAATTACATCTCTGAAGCTTATGCCGGCAGCGCAAAGGAAGAAAAATCAGAGGAGGCTACCGCTTAAATGCAGGCGGTGCCCGATGGGAGGTATGCCTTTTGAACATTACAATCGAACAGGAGGCAAAGTTATATCTGCAAAAATCCGGTATCAGCCGGCTGTTGATTGACATGACTCCCGATATGACGAACTCCGGCTGCGGCTGCGGAAAATCGAAAAAATACTACACCCCTTATATCCGTCCGCTGAAAGAAAGAGAAACGTATCAAAACTATTTGCATATTTCATTGGATGGAATCCAGCTGCTCTTGTCTCCAAAAGCAGTTGAAGCTGCGCAGGAGGAGGTCATCATTCGCCTGGAAAAAAACCTCTTTATAAAAAATCTTGTCTTGAAAGGGATCGGCTTTATCGTTGAAGATTGACGCATCCCAGTTTCAGTAAAAAAATGATCTCCCGGGCAACGCTTCCCGGGAGATTCTTTACTGCTTTACGCTTAATCCATGCGCCTCCAGATTCTTTGCTTTAAAATCTGTTCAATAAACACCCTTAATATTTCCGCATCAAATTGTGTTCCTGCATTCCGCTTTAATTCAGCAATTACCTCCGAAAGACTTAGGTCGTCCCGGTAGGAGCGGTGACTTGTCATAGCGTCATATGCATCCGCAACGCTGATAATCTTCGACTGCATTGGAATATCATTATCGCTTAGTCTTCTTGGATATCCTGTTCCGTCTACCCTCTCATGATGATGGAGTACATATTCCGCAATGGGAGCGAACTCATTGACCGACCTTAAAATATGATACCCTATTTCCGGATGACGCTTCATGTCTGCCCATTCAGCATCTGAGAACTTCCCCCGCTTCGTCAAAAGCGCTTCGTCGATACCGATCTTTCCGATGTCGTGCAGCAAGCCAGCCATCTTCAGTTCCCGAACGGAATCTGTACTCATTTTCAATGCATTGCCGATGAGTTCACAAAGTTTTGCTACCCGCTCACAATGAAGCTGTTCCCGCTTGTTTTTTTGATAAAGCGTTTTGGTGATCAGCTTGATGGTTTCATTGCGCATGGTTGTGCTCTCCGCAAGCTTGTTGCGGTACATATAATCTTCGGCCTGCATGAAAATTTTGCGGATATCTTCCTTATGGTAGTGCTTCGTTGCCCAGCCGAAGGATACCGAGCATACTCGGAAGTAAAAAAACGAACTCATCTCCCCCGATTCTTGCGATGATATCCTCTGACCGGCATTCCTTCTTAAATATCTGGGCTATTTTTTTCAGCAAATTATCCCCTAAGGAATGACCAAACGCATCATTTGTCAGTTTCAAACCGTTCACATCGGCAAGAACCAGAGTAATGGGAAGATTTCGAGTCGTGTTGATTCTTTTCAATTCTTCTTCATAGAATCTGCGGTTATAGAGCCCGGTAAGCTGATCATAATAACTGAGATAGAGGATCTCGTCTTCCGCCTTCTTTCTTGCGGTAATATCCTCAATCATGCACATATGGACTGTAGAAGGATAATGCGTGGACCGGAATGGCTTTACGGTCATATTGACCCAAACTTCATCACCGTTTGGCCTTACATAGCGCTTTTCCATAGAAAATCCATTGATCTTTTCTTCCACAAGCAGCGAAACCCGATGTCTGTTTTCTTCTATTTCATCAGGATGGGAATATTCGGCCCAATCCATACTCAGAACTTCCTCTTTGCTTCTTCCGATGATTTCAGCGAATCGCTCATTCATTTGAACTGTTTTCCCGGTAGTAGAGTCAAAAATACCAATTCCCAGCGGAGCTTCTTCAAAGATCGTTCGAAACTGCTCCTCACTACGGATGAATTCGTTCCTAAGCCTGTCCTCCTGGGTAATGTCTCTCGAACTTCCGACCAAGCCCACCAAGGTTCCGTCTTCACCGTAGACCGTCCTTTTGTAATTCTCAAAGACTCCATGATCAAGCCTGGAAATGAACACTCCGCTTTCCTGCCCTGCAAGCAGAGCGTTATCGTTTTCCACAAAAAAGTCTGCCGCATCTTTCTTGTACAGGTCATAATCATTTTTCCCGAAAATTTCTTCTTTCGGAATCCCCGTACTTTCAGCAACGCTTTTATTGGCATACAAATACCGGCCTTCCCTGTCTTGCATCCAGATATCAAAGGGAAGACTGTCCATCAGCATTTCCAATCTCTTAATATGTAATAATAATTCTTCCTTTGTTTTTGTCATCTGCCGTCTCCGGGTCTATCCTGGGATTCGCCTTGTTCCTTTAAACCAGGCGATACGTTGTAATAAGGAAAAATTTGTATTCTATCTATATAATATATCTTTCACTATTGTTATTGTCAATGCCGCAAATTGAGAAATCCGAAGGTTCAGCCGTTTTCCCACTGCACAATTTCAAAATTTTCGTAAAGCAGCGTCCAGTTCTGAGGGAAGGGATATCCCAATACCCAATAACTGATGCCTTCCAGCTCGTATTCCTTCACAGTATCAAACTTTGCCTGGGCGCTTCTGGCATCCTCAAACCATACTTCGTGCTCTCTGCCCTCTTCATCGCGGTATCGGTAAAAAGGAGATTGCGCCAGTTCATCATATTGAATCTCCGCATCATAATAAACGGCTCGCTCCAATGCAGCCTGGCAGCTTATGGTCTCCGCTTCTCTTCCCTCAATATGAGGCAGCCTCCAGTCTCTGGCGTAAATCTGAAAGCCAAAGTAAAGCTTCTCACGAGGAATTACTGTTATTGCGTAATCCAGCACTTTTCTGATTTGATTCAAGGGCGAAATGGCTTGCGGCGGTCCGAAGCGATACCCCCATTCATAGGTCATCAGGATCACGTAATCCATTAGCTCACCGTGAACAGGATAATCAATGCCTTCATAGAGCAACCCTTTCTGATCAGGTCCTATCTTTGGGGCAACAGCCGTTGTTATAAAATACCCCTCCCGATGGAGTGCATCGGCTGCAAGAGCCAGAAATGCATTGTAGCTCTCCCGATCCTCCGGCAAAACATATTCGAAATCGATATTCAGGCCGCGATACCCTTTATACTTCATGGTAAACAGAATATGATTGAGCAGATTCTGAATGGACTCCTCATTATTGAGAACAACATTGGCGATGTTCTGGCCTTTGACAGTAGAGGAAAAATTGGTGATGCACATGATCGGCACGATTCCGTTTTCCTCAGCTTCAATGATGATGGGTTCGTCATCAATGCTCCTCAGCGCTCCGTTTTCCTTTACAATATAAGAAAAAGGTGTGACAGAGGTTAGAAAAGGAGCTGTTTCCCTTACGATTGGAACACCGTCCTCACCCAGAAAATAGAGATAGCCGTTCACACTGACCTCGGTCTTTTGAATCTCTGGCTCGGCAGTGGGTATGATCAGGGACTGCCCTGTGAGCAGCCGGAAAGGATTCGGGAGATCGTTGATTGCAATGATGCTTTCCGGTGTCACCTGAAACGCTGCTGCGATCTGCATCAACTGCTCACCGGGCTTTACGGTATAAATCAACATACTGGAAACACCCTCTCTTAGTTAGTATCATAACAATCTATTCCATGAACAGGAAGGGTATTACAACAATTCACTCCGAATGCAGGGAGCGCATGGCAGCTCAGCAGAAATCCATTGTTTTTCGTGCCTTCAGATAATCCAGAAAGGGCTTCAACCTTGGATTCTGCTCATTTTCTTTCAAATAGCAAAGGTAGATCGGATATTCATCATACAGACCTTCCACAATGACTTCTTTCAGGATCTTCGTCTGCAATTCCTTATTGACAGAACTGGCAGGAAGAAAGGAGAGTCCGAACTCCTTAAACACAGCAGTTTTCACTGATTCTGTAGAATCCAGCGTCAAAACCACGTTGAATTCCTGAAGACTGCAGCCCAGGCTTTCTGCAAGGAGTTTTCTTTCTTTGAACTTATCATTTAATTTGATCAGGTGATACCGTTTCAGCTCTTCTATGGTGATTTGGTCAGGGACGCTGAAATTTTGAGCAGCCACCAGTACCATCTTATCTGTCCCGATTTTTACATACCGGATATCAGGATACTCCCCCTTCTGATGAACATACCCAAGGTCACTGATTCCGCTGATGATATTCTTTTCCACCGGATTTACGGTGCTGAAGGTCAGATCCAGATAATAATCTTTAAACTGGTCCTGGCTCTTGGCTACATACACCGCACAGGGCAGTGCATACGTGGCCAGTGTGATATTGGAATCGATTCGAATTACCTGCCTGTCTCCAAACCGCTTATTGACCTCCTCAAAAGCCTGATTATAGATCTTCAGAATACTTCTGGCATGGGTTTCCAGAATATGTCCAGCATCGGTCAATTGAACACCTTTGTTGGTTCTGATCAGCAGCTTATGTCCAAACGCATCTTCCAGCTTCCTGATCTGCAGGCTCAGTGCCGGCTGGGAGAGATACAGCTGATTGGCGACCTTTGAAATACTTTTTTCATCAGCAACTTTGATGAAGTAATCCAGACTCTTAATATCCAAAACGATGGCCTCCTTATGAATCTTTTAACAAAGTATACCATGTCCATAAGAAAATGGGCAACATTCTGATCTTGTCATTCGTTTTGCTTATACCCATAATTAGCTCCTATAATTGAAAATTCAACGTTTTATTGCTTATTCCATCATGATTTGTTATTTTGTTTTTGGAGGTATCAATATGGACTGGAATCGCATTTTAAAAGGCCTTGCAAGGATAGCAGGGATAAAAATATGGATCGCCTCGCTGGTTCCCATGTTTGCCGCTTCCGCCATGGCTTATGCAGAAACCGGCCGGTTTGAGCTGAAATGGGGTTTGCTGTCACTGGCCGGTATTCTGCTCATCGAAACAGGTAAACACTGCTTTAACGATATTGTCGATTACAAGTCCGGGGTGGACTTATCCATAGAACCAGATAAGGTCACACCGTTCAGCGGCGGAAAAAAAGTGCTCACTGAGAATCTGCTGACATTGAAAGAAGCCAAATATATTGGAATCATTACGTTATCACTGGCAGCGGCCATCGGTCTTGCCATCGCTTATTTCCACCATCCGGGGGTCCTGATCTTCGGAGTTCTTGGAACACTCCTTGCGTGCGCATACAGCCTCCCCCCCTTTTCTCTTTGCTACAGAGGTCTTGGCGAACTGGCGGTGGGAATCACTTACGGTCCATTGGTTTTTTTGGGAATGTATCTGGTTATGGCAGACCAGATTGATCTGCTCCCCATACTGGTTTCCATCCCCATCGGAATTCTGATTACCAACGTGCTATGGATCAATCAGTATCCCGATTATGAAGCGGATAAAAGAAACGGGAAAAGGAACTGGGTTGTAAGGCTGGGCAAAAAAAAGGGTCTCATGGTCTATGCCGTCAATTTTTTTGCAGCTTATACGGCATTTATACTAATATCCGCCTACACCAGGAATATGCTCTGGATGCTTTGTCTCAACAGTATCCCGTTTGCTCTGACAGCCTGGAAGGTTGCCAGAGCACATTATGACAATATCGGAAAGCTGGTTCGTGCCAATCAGGCAACGGTGAACATTTACCAATTGACCGGATTGTCTGTCATCGCCACCGTTATCATCACGGCGTTGAAAATTTATTGATTCCCGTTAATTTAGCATCATCAGCCATGACTCCGCTGGGAAGGAGTCGTGAGCGAGGACAAGAAAATAGTTTCAAGCCGAAGTCGCATTTTGTAGTACTTACGGTGAAATTCTGCAGAAACTGCAAAGGAGGCAATATGTTCAAAAAAAGAAAAAGTACCTACGATCACGTACTGTCAGAGATGGATTTCAACGAAGATGTATTCGGCATTTCCACCTACCAATGGCAGGAATACAGTAATTCAGACACCGATGAAAAGCAGACCCTTCATGGCATTTGCAGAATGTGTATGCAGGGAGACTGTGCTACAGCCGTTCACTTGGAAAACGGCGTGGTCGTCAAGGTCGAAGGCAGAGAAGTTCCTCCCAATTACGGAAGTCTGTGCCCCAGAGGAAATTCTGCCACCATGAATCTCTATAATCCGTACCGCGTCAAGACCCCCCTGATCCGTACCAATCCGGAAAAAGGTCTGAATGTTGATCCCATGTGGAAAGAAGTAAGCTGGGAGGAAGCGCTGGATTATACGGCAAAAAAGTTGAAAGAAGTCCGGGATGAAGATCCAAGAGGTCTTGCTGTCTGTGAAGGCTGGGGGAACAGAGAGACCATCATGCGGATCCCCTTTCGGCTTGCCTTCGGCTCCCCCAATGAAATCGGAGCCCACGGCTCACTCTGCACCGTACATTACGGCACCGGCTTAATCCACGGTAACTTTCCAATTTCCGTCGTCGATCTGGAACACTGCGACTATCACATCACCCTGGGAAGATCCATCGGACCTAATATCGCCACAGTTCCCGGTACGAGAAAGCTGACAAAAGCACTCAAACGTGGGATGAAACTGGTGGTGGTTGACCCCAGATCCTCTTACGAAGCAGCGAAGGGCGAATGGGTTCCCATCCGTCCGGGAACGGATTTGGCCTTTCTTCTGGGGCTTGCCCATTCCATACTGTTTGATGTGAAAATATATGATGTTTGGTTCCTGAAAAACCGAACCAACGGGCCCTACCTCATCGATGATCAGGGTGATTATCTGAGGGATGAGCAAACGGGTAAGCCCATGATGTGGGATCTGACAGACGGGATCGCAAAGGTATTTGATGCACAATTTGGAAACATCGCACTGGAAGGTACCTATACAGTCAACGGCACTGAAGTGAAAACAGGTTTTGAACATATTAAAGAAGGTTTTCGAGACTACACGCCTGAGTGGGCAGAAACCATATCTACCGTTCCTGCCCAGGATATCAGGAGAATCGCTAAAGAATTTATCGAGCACGCCAGAATTGGAAGTACCATTGAGATTGAAGGCTTTTCCTTCCCCTTCCGTCCCGTTTCCGTAAACACGGAGCGGAATGTTATGAACCACAGGGGCGGAACCTATTCCGATCTGGTTGCAAAGATCATCAACATGCTTGCAGGTGCCATTGAAGTACCGGGCGGGTGTCTGGGCTGCGGCTACAGGGGTCCTGAGGCGCTGGCCCCCGGACCTGACGGAACCATGATGCCAGGGTACGAAGCAAAGGACAGACCTTTCGTCTTTCCGCCGGATATCGGGATGCATTCCTTCTATCCCAACAGCCATACCACGCCACATCTGGCAGCCCATGCACTGGCAGACCCGGAAAAATACTACCTGACCTATGAGGTCAAAGCATGGCTGAATATAGGGGGCAACATCATCAAGTACAACGCCAATCCTGAACAGTATGTCAATATGATGAAGAAGATTCCATTCAGCGTATCCATCGCTTATCACATGGACGAACCTACCATTATGTCCGATGTGGTTTTGCCGGAGCACAGCTTTATGGAACGTTCCAGAGTGGCTCCTTTCTGGCCGCAGCATCAGGCAGCCTCTTATGAGGTCCATGCACTGCAAATGCTGCAGAGACGCCAACCCGTAACGCCCATTTATAATACCATGCACGTGGACGACATCTTTACGGAGCTGGCGGAAAGAATCGGCATACTCTATGGCGAAAACGGCATGTACGACTATCTGAATCGTGATGTGGATTATATTATCAAGGAAAACGGACTCAATCTCAGAGAGCCCTATCTTCTGGATATCAATAAGAAGCACACCTTATCAGATATCCACGAGCTTCAAGTGAAAAGCTGGAAATTTGGAGACGGGGAAACCATGGAAGATTTGGAGCGAGATGGTAATATCGTGAAGTGGCAGCCGAAAAAGACGGCGTATAATTATTATTACCACCCTGATAATCAGACGCGTCATGAGTTTTATATCATCAACCTCAAGAGGACAGCGGATCAACTGAGGAAGAACCTTGAGAAGCATCAGATCAAGTTCCCCGGTGTGGAGGATGACAGCATCGTCTTTGATCTGTATCGGCCTGTACCCTACTGGGTGCCCAGTTCTGAATTCGGCGTATCGGAAGAATATGATCTGTGGGCCATCAACTGGAAAACCCCCTACTATTCCTCCGATATCGGCGGCGTTGTTGGAAACCCATGGCTGGCGGAAATATACAGGAAAGATCCCTGGGAGGCAGTAATCTGCCTCAATAGTACCACAGCCCAGAGAAAGGGCGTTAAAGACGGCGACAGAGTCACGGTGGAATCACGTTACGGAAAGCTGGAAGGTCTCGTGCGCATCTCAGAGCTGTTCCACCCCGATGCAGTTGGAATCTCTGGTGCTTATGGAATGGGTACCGTCCAGAGCAACCCGCTGAGCAAGGAAGGGCCTCTGTTCAATCGCCTTCTGACAACGAAGGAAGATACTCTGGACAGTGTCAGCGGAGGCATCGAAATTGCTCCCTGCGTTAAAATTGTGAAAAAAGGAGGCTTGGCGTAATGAGATACGGAATGTTGATCGACTTGACGAAATGTGTTGGGTGCAATGCTTGCACCGTTGCTTGCCGAAATCATAACGGCACACCCTCCGGTATCAGTCTCCACAAAATAATGAAATATGAAGTAGGAAAATTTCCTCATTCCAAGATGAAATTCCTTCCTATGCCCTGTATGCAGTGCGAAAATGCACCTTGCGAGAAAGCCTGTCCCATTGGTGCAACCGTAAAAAAATCCAATGGGATTGTAGAGGTTCTTGCAGACAAGTGTATGGGCTGCCGGGGCTGTGTTGCCGCATGCCCCTATGATTCCAGACAGTTTGTCTGGGAAATCAAAAACTACTATGAGCAAGCTCCGGTCACATTGTTCGAAAAAAGGAAACAGAAGGAATTTCAAAAAGGTACCGTTGTAAAATGTACCTTCTGCCAAAAACGGCTTGAGCATGGGTTGGAACCGGCTTGCGTGTCTACCTGCCCGTCTCAATGCCGGATCTTCGGTGATCTTGATGATCCGGGCAGTGAACTATCCAAAGCAATCGCGGCAGGAAATGCCAGGCCTTTCCGGGAGGATCTCGAAACAAACCCTTCCGTATACTATATCAACGGTTAGGAGGAGGAATCATGAATTTGGAAACCACAATACTGTTCATTCTGTGTTTTTTTGCACTGGCAGGCGGCGCTGCCATTCTTCAGCAGCTGATTCACGGATTTAAAAAGACCAATCTCTGCGATCATTACGTCTGGGGAATCTATGTACAGGGCTGCTTTTTTCTCTCCTCTCTGGCCGCTGGAGTCCTCATCATTCTATCTGTCATGATCCTGCTAAACATCAAGGGAATCAGCAGGCTGGCGGAGACGGGAAGCATCATCGCCTTTTCCCTTTTTATTGGCTCTCAGATCCTGCTTGGAATCGATCTTGGGAAGCCATCCAGAGCAATTCTGATGCTGAAGAGCAAAAATTTTCACTCCCCTCTGACCTGGGATTTTTATACGCTGGGAAGTTCCACTGTGCTTTGCCTGATCTACTATCTTGGTATCCTTCCCCAAACCCGAGGCGCCATGCTGGCTTGGTCCCTTCTGTCGCTGCTCATTGCCTACCTCTGCCTGTCGGTACATACTATGTTTTTCCTCTCCAGGGCCAAAGGCGGATATCAGACCAATGCTTTCTCAGGGCTGGAAACGTTGCTCTCAAGCCTTCTTGGCGGTACCGCACTTCTCATGCTGTCGGGCATACAGATGCGCCTTTCCGGACTGTTGCTGATTCTTGCTGTCCTTCTTTTGGGCACAACAGCGTCCCATAACATTGCCCTGCTCAGGCAGAATCACAATAGCAAATCGGTGCTCATCTTAAATCTGGCAATTGTTCTGCTTCTTTTAGTAGAACAGTCTACAGAGAAGTTTTTACAAGCCGGTTCTATTGTTACACCGACGGCTGGCGGTTCTATTGTTGCACTGACGGCTGCCGCTGCTTCTCTGGTTCTTGTTTTTATTGAAAAGTTCAATGCGGTAATTCTTCCTCAGCGGGAAAGCATCCTGCCGGAACCATACAATCAGTTTCAGGATAAAAGCCCTTACCGCCCTTCCCTGAAAGAAATCAATGTCTTGATCGGCTGCTTTGCAATCTGTGCTTTTATTGGCTATGGTCTGCTTTATGTGAAAGCTGGGTGGTAGAAATGGGAGGAACGAAGTTTTGATGTCATACGAAAGAAATGAAACAAAAGTTGCGCTGTCAAGAGGCAGCTTTTACGGGTTTCTGACAGAAGCCTTTATTCGCCTGCCTGACGAAGATTTTATCAAGCGAATCACCAGTGCACCAATGAAAAGTTTTCTGGATCAGATCAAAGGGATTGATCATAGCAAGCTGCGAGCGGGAGCCGCTATGGTTCTGGGTTTTTCTGAAGGAATCACCCCCGAGCACCAGAGGAACATCATGGAAGCAATGGCGGTGGACCGTACCCGACTGATTCGCTCTGCAGGCCGCGGCAGATTAAAAGCCCCCTATGAAGGTCTTTATAAAAAAAAGGAAGAAGCCCACATCGTCCTGTTGCATGTGAAGAATTTCTATCAGCGACTCGGTATCATTCCCATCAGCTATGCCAACGACGCTCCTGATTTTTTCTGCACCGAACTGGATTTTATGAAACAGCTTTGTCTCCTGGAAGCATCAGCGCACAGCAATACCGCTGAGGTGAGAAGGATGGAGAAGGAATTTCTCAGTCAGCATCTGGGGAGCTGGATCGGAGATTACTGCAAAGCAGCAGGAGAAGTCGCCAGAACTGATTTTTACAAGGGGCTCCTCCTCCTCCTCGACGGCTTTATGGAGCTGGAAAAATCATATGATAGCGAGGAGACGGATTGATGCTGAATCGCATAAAGAAAAATGATGCCCTGGCACTGCGTCTGCGCAGGGTAGAAGAAATCATGTACAATCAGATAAAAAGCAGGCATAATAATGTTCAGAACACCATTTCCGCTATGATCGGTTCCGGCGGCAAGCGGCTGAGACCTGCCTTCGTGCTTCTTGGCTCCGATTTTGGCAGCATCCACGCGGATGAGCTTTACGAAGCGGCCGCAGGCATAGAAATGCTGCATATGGCAACGCTGATTCATGACGATATCATCGATGAAGCGTTTATCCGTAGAGGGATGGCTACGGCTCAGTCCAGATTCGGAAAAGATTATGCCGTATTTATGGGAGACTTTCTGCTGAACAGAAGCTTTCGCCTCATCAGCAAAGGTTGTCATTCTCAGGATGCGCTGGAGGTCATGGAGAAGATTTTTTACGGTGAAATGCTGCAATATAACAATCGATACTCCCGAAGGGCCAGTATACCGCGTTATCTGCGCATCGCCTCCAACAAAACAGCTTCGCTCTTTGCCGTCAGCCTCTATCTTGGCGCAAAGATCTCCGGCTGTGACGACAGCCTGTGCAATATGCTGAGGAAAATTGGGTTCTATTACGGGATCACGTTCCAGATCATCGACGATATCCTTGATTTTACCGCAAGTGAAGGCAGTGTCGGAAAAAGTGTTCAAAATGATATGAAGATGGGCTTTTACACGCTGCCCGTTATCTATACTGCTCAAAGTGACGGGGGGAAAACCTGGAAACTCATCGATGCAGGCGAGTTCGACCAACTCTCCTGCCAGATTGAAGCAATGGGAGGAATCGTCAAAACCGCAGCACTCGCTTCAATCTACCTGGAGAAAGCTCATCGCCTGATCAGCAAGCTGCCGGATAACGATGCAAAAGTAGAACTATCTGGCTTATTCCAGAGCTTAAATCACACGCTGGTTCTGTCTGCGCAAACGAGAATCAGCCGTGTTTCAGGGCTGTCCTGATCGTCACAGCGAAAGGAGATGCAGAGTGATGAAAACAAAAGTTACATTAGAAGAAGCACAGGAACTGCTGAAATCCCGAATATTGCCCGTTGACTCTGAAAAGCTTCCTTTGCTCCTGGCCCATCAGCGGGTTCTTGCAAGGGATATTTATGCTCCTATGGATCAACCGCCTTTTGATCGGTCTCCACTGGACGGCTATGCGGTAAGGTCGCGGGATACCGCGGGTGCCGGAGAAGCTCATCCGGTTTTGCTGGAAGTAATCGAAGAGGTGTGTGCCGGAAACAGCCCCCAGCGAGAAGTAACTGCCGGAACTGCCTGCAGAATTATGACAGGTGCCCCGATCCCCATGGGAGCAGATTGCATTATCCGCCAGGAGGAAACAAAAGAGATCGGAAATCAGGTAGAAATCTATCGACAAATGTCCGCAATGGAAAACTACTGCTTTAAGGGCGAGGATATTAAAAAAGAAAGCCTTATTCTTTCGGAAGGGTCATTCCTGAACTATGTGGCAATTGGCATTCTTGCCAGTATGGGCATAGACGAGGTTTCCGTCTACCGTTTACCGAAAATCGCCGTTCTCAGTACAGGAGATGAACTTATGAATATTGGCGGTGAGCTGCTGCCGGGAAAAATTTATAACAGCAATCTTTATACCATCGGTTTCCGGCTGAAGGAGTTTGGTATGGACCCAATCTTCCTTGACAACGCAGCAGATGAGCTTGACTCCCTCTGCACAGCCATCCGCTCTGGTTTGGAGCGCTGCGACATGCTCATCACGTTAGGCGGTGTATCTGTCGGAAAGAAAGATCTGCTCAAGGATGCGATGAGAACCCTTGGTGCTGATATTCTTTTCTGGAAAATGAATATGAAACCCGGCACACCCGCACTTTGCAGTGTTCTGGACGATAAACCGGTCATTAGTTTATCGGGCAACCCTGCCGCCGCTGCCATTACGTTTGAGCTGCTCGTCAGACCGGCGCTTTCACTTCTTGCAAGGCGCAAAGATTTAGATCTGAAGAAAGCAGATGCAGTGATGGAAATTGACTATGAAAAGGAAAGCTCCAAAAGGCGTTTGCTGAGAGGAAAGCTGGTTGCCAAAACGACCCAGGAGTTGGTCGAGCCCGGAAGCAAACACTCACCCGGAGTTTTAAGTTCCTTCTCAGACTGCAACTGTCTCATCGATATTCCTGCCGGAACACCATCCCTGAAGAAAGGGCAACAGGTCACCATATTCAAACTGTAGGAGGCAATCGCTATGGCGCCGATTATTTGCATTGTAGGAAAAAAAAGATGCGGGAAAACCATTTTAATCGAAAAACTCATCAGAGAATTGAAGAAAAGGAACTACAAAATCGCTACGTTAAAACATGACACCCATGGTTTTGAAGTGGATCATCCCGGAAAGGACACCTGGCGCCATGCCCAGGCTGGTGCAGACAGCGTCACCATATCTTCACCATGGGGCGTTACCATGATGAAGAAGGTAGAGAAGGAATGGAACATCGATGCGCTCATTGCTTTGAATGAGGATGCAGACCTGATTATTGCCGAAGGTTTTCGCCTCAGCGGCAAACCAAAAATTGAGGTGGTCTGGTCAGGCAGGTCAACGGAACTGCTCAGCAGCCCCGAAGAGCTCATCGCTATCGCAGCAGATATTCCTTTCTCTCTTGAGAATGTGCCGGTATATCATATTGATGATGCTTTTTCCGTTGCCAATATAATAGAAGAGAAAATCATAGGCAATTCTTATTCCTGTGTGAGATGAATCTCTATCCCAGAGGCACCGCACGCAATGGAAATCTGAGATACATAGGTTCTGATTCCTTCTCCGAAATCGTTCACAACAACCAGATCCGCTTTGTCGATAACCTCTTCAGCAGAAGGCTTGACTGCAGCATTTCTGGCGTTCTGGAGCATGACGAACAATCCCGGCAAGGCGATTTTTCGGAGACTGTTGGACTCACAGAGAATCAGCGCATCCTCCGGAATCTGTAGCAGAAAATGCCGGATCCCATCCCCAAGGTGCTCCTTCATGCATTTCATCCAGTAAACCCTGTGAGCGCCTGCTGCAAGAAGCAGAGATGTGTCTTTTCCTGAAGCAGGATCGGTTTCCTCAGATAGTTCAAAGGAATCGCAGAGGCTGGAGCAGGCTCCGCAGCCGGCTCCTCCGCGAACACAGTGGGCATGCTGCTGATTCACAGAAGTAATCTTCAGGGCAATGATCGGAAACTCCTTACGCCATCTTCGAATGATCTCTGCGGCAAAAGTTGTTTTTCCGCTGTTCTGGCCGGTAGCGCCAATCATAATCATATTGCTGATCCGGATTGTTTCGTTCTCCACGGGGGCTTACCTCTCCAAAGGGATTCATCTGGGTTATTCCCAGAACGATACTGACACTGATTCAAAAGGAAATCAATGAGCGATTCCTGCAGCGGGCGCAGTACTTATCTTCCTATATTTTAACATGAACTGAATGAGATTGGCACATAGCAAATACTTATACGTATAATCAGCCTATATGGCAAAAGGAGCAATTATGCAGGCACTAACAGCCATCATCCTTGCCGGCGGATTCAGCAGCCGGATGAATCGTGACAACAAAGCATTCCTGAAAATGGGGGGAGAAAGTCTCATTGAGATCATCCTCAAACAGGTTGCCGTATTTGATGAAATACTGATTGTTTCAAACACGCCCCAGGACTATGCCTCCTTAGGCGTTCGAACCGTAACAGATATTATTCCTCAAAAGGGGCCGCTTGGCGGCATTCATTCCGGGCTCACCCATGCAAAGCATAACTACAGCATCGTCCTGCCCTGTGATATGCCATTCATTCGTGCGGAGGTTCTTCTCTATCTGGCGCGTCAGGCAGAGGGATACGATGCAGTTGTGCCAAAACTTGACGATAAGTATCAGCCATTGTGCAGTGTTTACAGCAAAGCTTGCATCGATCCCATAAAATGCTGTCTTGAAAACGATATCCGGAAGATCACAAAGCTCTATGGAATGATTCACGTAAAAGAAATATCCGCATTAGAACTGCAAGCCTTTGGTGATCCCGAAACGCTCTTCAGAAATATCAACGATCCTGAGGAATACGCGAAATTCTGTTTGTAATATTTTACTTTTGTTCTACAAACTGGATGCGAAGCCCATTGGGGTCCATGATAAAGAAAAATCTTGAATGAGGATTGGGTGCAATAATCTCTCCCTCCATGGAAATTCCCTTTTCTTTGAGAAATGAAATCTTTTCCTCCAATGAGGGCACCGAGAATCCAAGAGAAATTCTCTTTCCTGCAGGAGCTGCCTCTTTTCCTTTATAAGCGATCAGCTCAACTTTTGTTTCTCCGTCCCCGAGAAAAGCAATTTCCGCCTCGGGCCCAGCCTGGAATCTGCTGCTCAAAGGGAGTCCTACAATTTCCTGATAAAACTTCAGGGACTCCTCCAGATCGTTCACATTGATTGTTGTCCACAAATAACTCATTTGATAACACCTTCCTTTTTCTATCGTTTGACGAATCCGAACTTTAAGAACTTCAGGATAAGCTTGAACAAACCCTGCCTTTCTCTGTCGTTCTAATACCTATCATAGCGTTCCACGAAGTGATTTACAATCTTCATTTTTGTCAAATTAGATGATTTCATAAAACAGCCGCCTTCCTTTTATGTGCTGAACCAAATAGGAAATGTGAAGGATTCTCTTTGGTTGAAGAAAAAAGAAGCACAATGGCTTCGCCATGTGCTTCTTCCAATACCTAAAATGCTTTTTTCTTCCCTTTAATAAGGGTTTTCTCTAAACTAAGCTGACATTATTCAATTTCGATTTTCTCAGTTCTAACATTTTTCTCCTGTCTTGGTACAGAGATATTAAGAACACCATTGTCAAGCTTTGCTTTGATCCCTTTCGTTTCCGCATCAGCGAGATAAATGCTTCTGCTCATAGAGCTGTATCTGCTTTCTCTGTGAATGTAGTTCTTTTTCTCTTCGTTAATATTCTCCTCCTTCTTTACCGAGATGCTGAGTCTGCCGTCGGCCAAGTCAATATCAATCTCATCTTTGCTTACACCAGGAAGCTCCGCCTCAATCAGATATTCAGCGTCATTTTGCTGCACGTTGATTTTGAAAGTATCTCTGGCCAGGCTCCTTCTTGGCGACCAATTATCGCTGAAAAAGTCGTCAAGCATGTTATAGAAGTCTTCAAAACCAGTACTTAAAAGATTTGTGTTCTTCTTGTTAAATGGTACCAATCCGGTCATGATTAACAACCCCTTTCCTATTTATACATTATGTGAAATCTTTTTGTTAGCACTCTATATCAGTGAGTGCTAACAATTATTATATAACATATATTTTTTAACATGTCAATATTTAATTTTAAAAAAATTACCAGTTTTTTATCTGCATCTGGATTATGCTGCAATATACCAATGGAGATGATATCCCGAGGACGAAAATAAACATTACTGTTACAAAGAAAATCGCCACATCTTCAACATTTAACCCAATCTTTACATCTGCTTCATTGTTTCTTAATAGAGATCGAATAAAATGAAGATGTAAACATGAAAAGAAGGAGGAAAAGAGATGCAAAAATTAAATCTATGTATTGATATTGACGGAACTGTTACCGAACCCTTTTACTGGCTGAATCGAGCAAACAAATTTTTCGGAAAACAGGTAAAACCGGAAGATGTGTCTGTGTATGAAATTCACAGGGTCCTTGACATTGCGGAGGATGATTATAATGAATTCTACAATCTCTATGGCCAATTGCTTCACAAGGAAGCAGAAGCCAGATTTGGTGCCAGTGAAGTATTGAAAAGACTCTATGATCACCACAATATCCACTTTGTAACCGCAAGAGAGGGAGTCATGAAAGATGTGAGTGTTGCCTGGCTTGAAAAGCATGAAATGCCAATGGATTCTATCTGGCTGCTTGGAAGTCACTATAAAGTCGATCAGGCACGCGAACTGAAATCAGATCTTTTTATTGAAGATAACTATTCCAACGCGCTACAGCTTGCAAAAGCCGGGTTTGATGTTCTTCTCATAGACTGCAGTTACAACAAGGGAAACCTTCCCCATAACGTAACGCGCGTGAAGAATTGGTTTCAGATTAAAACACTTGTGGAAATCAGAGCCCAAAGAAACGAATTGGACTTTAAAATCGCTCTCTAACAGAGTTGCATTTTAGAACGCCTGGAAGCATTGAAATTGCATTAAGATGACAAAAACAAAAAACGCATTTCCATGCGTCTTTTTTATTGCTTAGAGATTTTATTCCTATAGGAACTTACGTAATGATCACAGATGAACCCGTATAAAAATAATAATCCAAAATGGATTTGATAAACATCGCAGCTGTACTTCCGATGAAAGCTCCGATAATCACATCCGTCGGATAATGAACACCCAGGTAGATTCTGGAGAACCCTACCAATGAAGCTAAAATAATTGCGATGGTAGCAAAAGCCGGAAGCAGAAAGGCGGCAGAGACAGCCACCGAAAATGCTGCCGTCGTATGCCCTGACGGAAAGGAATAATTATACAACGGAATATTAAAGGTATGTACATTCGAAAGCGTTATATTCGGCCTCGGTCTGTCTACCGCTTTTTTTATAAAATGAATTGTGATATGGCTTGAAGCCAGAGAGATAGCAGTATAAACCGCAATGATTCGATCTGTTTTCCAATAGGAGTACATTGCTGCCAGCGCAAATACGATGGTAAAACATGCGCTGCCAAGATGGGTGACCAGCGGCATGAAAAAGTCTAAAATCCTGCATTTGACTTTGCTGTTTATAAAATAGAAGATTGTCTCATCCCCCTGAAGTATGTATCGGAACGCTTTTGCCATCGATTGCCTCCTTTTGCAGTCTTTTTTATGATCAACATTACATCTTATTATCAATTAGAAAGATGATGCGTGTTTATTATATCATATGGGATCATTATAGCATTAAAACTATGTTAAAAATACATAAAAAAGATTAAATTTTTCGGTATGAGCAAAAGAAAAAATGGATATCAGAGGCGCATTTACCCCGGCTGAATATTATGCAATAAAGGAGTTGATCATATGAAATACATTGTACAGCCATGGGAAACCTGGGAGACCATCGATACCATCGCCTCCCGATTCGGTGTTTCCGAAAACGATATGATGAAGGCAAACCCAGTACTGTATTCTGTCCCTGTTTACCCCGGCATGATCCTTGAAATTCCAGGTCACGACATAATTGCTCTTCCGCCGGAAGGTTACATCGAATATGTGGTACAGCCGGATGATTCTATCTTTGGCATTGCCCATCGCTTTAAGCTGGATTATCAAAGGGTTGTAGCCCAAAACCCACAGATCAAAAACCCAAATGTAATCTGGCCCGGTCAGGTACTCTACCTGATCTACCTGGGATACTGAAGAAACACTGAAAAAAAGAGAAGTATGGAAAGAAAGCACTGAAACGAACAGAGAGAAGGCTGGAAAGGTACTGTTATGATACCCGCTCCAGCCTTCTTTCGTCTGTTCCGGTTCAGCCTTCTTCGTCTGTTCCAGTCAGCCTTCTTTCATCTGTTCCGATTTTCAGCTCCGTATAATCCTTCCATACTGTGCTTTTGTAATGATATAAAATATGGCGTAAAACAATCCGTAAACCCCATACATGACCGCTGAAAATCCAAGTACATGCAGGTATGAATTTGCCGATGGAATCATATGGGCAAATACAACGGTGTCCGCTGTTTTCATAGCAAATACGCTGTGGAGAATCCCCATGGCAAGAGGAATAAAGAAAACAGGGAGTAGTCTTCGCCGTATCACCTGCCGCTCCGTTCTTCCCTCAAGCCCGATCCTTCTCAGTGTTTGATATTGATTCCGTTCCTCCTCCGCAGCCATGATCTGTTTAAAATAGAGAAGGCTGGCAGTCATCATAATAAACACGCCACTCATGAAAAACCCGATAAAGCAGATGAGCCCAAAGGTCTCCATCGATTCATTATACAGGCCGAAAGCTGTTTTGTAATGCAATCCTCTGGTTGTCAGCACCCCGTCCAAGTTCTGATTCAGCTGCCTGTTCTTTAACGCACCCTCATAATTGAAAACCGCTGCATGAACCGCCTCACCATCCACCAGGGACGGTGTTATCTTCCTCTCCTGCAAGAGCATTGTGAAGTCCTCATCATCAAGCACCAATGTGTTCAGCATTCCAAATCCGGGAACATTCGATCGGATGACTTCAGTAACCCTGATTTCAAAGCCGTTCATATCAAGTTCCTTCCCCAGCAGGGCATGTTCAATACGATCCGGCGAGTAGGGAAAGACAAAGTGCCCTTCGCCCTGAGCAACACTGGCGGTTTCCATGGTGGTTTTTGCGAATGAAACAAGCTGGTTATACTCGCTCTCCGAATAAACTCTGACCGGATTTCCGGGAGTAAGCAGCGGCATTCCATCAGCGGTATAGGGTGTCTTCGGAGCGTCAATCTCGTAAAGTGGCAGTTCTGCCGCATCAAGCACCGTAACACCGTTTTCGAGAAAGACCGCAGCAACCTGCTCCTCAATGTTTCCGCCTCCGCTTTTAAACGCCAAATCGAACCCGATGTTACTATAAGTATTCCGCTCAGCATTTGCATACAGGGTAAACCCTGTTGCCACCGCTGTGACCGCGACTGCTGAAAGAACCGCGATGGTTGCCATAACAGACGCAACAGACCGCATTCTGTGAGAAACCGCTGAGACAGAAATCAGATTGGCACCCTTGTAATAGAGACGTTTGTTACGTTTTACCATTCCCAAAACCTTAGGAAGTCCACCCCAGAAAAAGAGATACGTTCCTGAGATTACAAGAATCAGGATTGGTATAGATCCGAGAACAACCACATAGGGGTCCCTGCTGATTGCAAGGAAATATCCCGCAGCAATCAAAAGTATCGACAATATTAGAACTGCAAAGGAACCCTTGGTCTTTTTCTCGGAAACCTTATCTGCTTTAAAAAGGTCCACAAGTTCAAATCTTGCTACGACCCGCCATCCGGAGAGCCCCATAAGGCAGAAGATAATCCCAAAGATCCCCGCGGTCTGATACAGCGCAGCAGGATCAATGGAAAAGGAGATCTGTCCTGCAAAGTTGACCAAAGTCATTTCCAGAAGGATCATGGCCATCAGCTTTGAGAAGAAAATTCCCAAACCGATGCCTGTAATGAGCATACCAAGACCAACCATGGCTGTTTCGAGAAACAAAAGTCCTCCGATTCTCCGGTTTGGCATACCGAACAGTGCATAGGTGGAAAGTTCTTTTTTCCTTGCTCTGATAAAGCTGTTATTGGAACTGATCAGAAAAAACAGTACGAAAACAAGAATGATCACTGCAAAACTGCTGAGCAGAGACTGGTATCTCGTATCATACTGAAAGGCGTTCATGACAATCTCATTTCTCATCAGTGCCAAAAACGTATATACCGTAAAAACGCTGAAGCCCATGGAAAACAAATACATGACATATTTTTTTCCGTTGAGCCGGATATTGCGAACTGCCAGTGAAAATAGATTCATCCTTCTCCTCCTCCCAGCATGCTCATCACATTGATGATGGAATCAAAGAACTGTTTTCTGTCACTGCCCCCATACAGTTCGTTGTAAATTTCTCCGTCTCTGATAAAGAGAATTTTTCTGCAGTAGCTTGCAGCAAACACATCATGGGTCACCATCAGTATCGTGGCTCCATATTGTGTATTGATATGCGTTAACAATTTCAGCAAATCCTTACCGGACTTAGAGTCCAGGTTTCCGGTAGGTTCATCCGCTAAAATTACCTTGGGATCATTGACAAGAGCCCGGCAAGCCGCTGCCCTCTGCTGTTCTCCGCCAGACACTTCATAAGGATACTTATCGATCACATGTTGAATCCCCAGATTGTCTGCCAAGGCGGAAACCTTTGCCTCAATGGCAGCGATATCCTTGCCGCGCAGCGCCAGAGGAAGGATGATATTTTCCTTCAATGTCATGGTTTCCAAAAGATTGTAGTCTTGAAAAATAAACCCTATATTTTCCATTCTGTGCTTTGCCAGTTGATTCCGGTTCATTGCACCCACGTCATTTCCGTTCATAATGAATCTTCCGCCGGTTGGCTTGTCAAGGCTGCCCAGAATATTGAGCAGCGTGGTTTTCCCAGACCCGGAAGAACCCATTACCCCGATGAAATCCCCCTGATTTACCTCGAAGCTGATATTTTTCAGCGCGGTATAATGATTGGAACTCTTTCTCGATCCGTATACCTTACTGATATTTTCTACTTTTAAAATCTGCATTGTACCCCTCCAATATTTTCTGGAATTCGAATTCTCTTTCATTTTACACGGAAATATCAGCTTACAAAATCGAACCATCTTACATTGTCATGTGAAACCTTACAATTTTGTCATATTGAGCAGCGTTTTCTTTTCCGGAAAAATCAGATGAAATACGGCATATTCACCGTATTTTGATTCTGCTTGCAAAGAATGTCCCAAAAGACCACAGAGTTTGGCCGAAAGATAAAGGCCGTAACCGGTCGCTTTCGCTCCGTTTCTGGCTTCGCTGGAGGTGTATCCTTTTTTAAAGATTTGTCCGAGATCCTCTTCCGCTATCCCTTTCCCTTTATTTTTAACAGAGATGCGAACATCCCCGCCTTTTTTCTCCGTTTTGATGGTAACCTCTCCCCCCTGATGAGAATATTTTACCGCATTGGAAATCAGCTGGGAAAGCACGTAACTGCTCCATTTTTCATCAGTGAGGATCTGGTAATCATCACCTTCAACAGAAAGGGTGAGCTGTTTATACCGAAAGAAGCTGGAATAAGTCTTCAGCGCTATGGCGATGAGTTTTTTCGTTCCGGTCTGTACAATTTTATAATCCTCTGAGAAGCGGTTGCTTTTCATCTCGTAGAACACTCTCATCACCGACTCTTCTACGGCAAAGAGCTCCCGATCCATATTTTTCAGGAAATCTCCCGGCAGTCTGTTCTCATGACTTTCCAGAATTAACCTTGCCGCTGCAATAGGAACTTTCACATCGTGCAGCCAGCGTGTTATGAATTCCGTCTCCTCTGCTGCTGTTGCCTCTGCCTCCGCTCTATATCTTGCATATTCCAAAGCAGAAGCTCTCACAAGCTCTGCCTTATTCCTATCCTCCGGAAAAAAGAAAATTTCCTCCGGGTCCGCATCAGATGTCTGACTGCAATAATAACGGAATTTTTCTTCCCTGCGTCGCATCATTATGAAATCAACGATAAAAAACAGCGTCAGAATCAGAAACCAGCCCGCCAGCACATAAGCGGCATTGGATTCGGTCATGAAAAATCTCTTGTCAAACCGGTAAACAAAATAGGCAAATAGTAAAGCAAACAGAAGAAACAGATAACAAAGAAACCGTTCCTTAAAATAATTCATTACATTCATCAACAATAATCACCCTCCTTCCCAATGATGCACCTCATAACAACCGGTACCCTTCCCCTTTCAACGTTTTAATCCGATCCCCCAAACCAGCCTCCGACAGCTTCTTTCTCAATCGATTCACATTGACGGTAAGGGTGTTTTCATCGACAAAACTTTCATCGTCCCAAAGATATTGCATCAATCGTCCTCTGGAGACGGTATCCCCCTGATGTTTCATCAACAGAGAGAGAATTCTCCCTTCATTCCTTGTAAGTTCCACAGAAATATCACCGCAAATTACCTGCATCTTCTCAAGATTCAGGATCAACTCCCCGTACTGCAGAATGTTCAATGTCCGATCGGACGAGGAATAGGCACGTCTCAGGATGGCAGAAATCTTTGCGGTCAGCAGATCAAGAGAGAAGGGTTTTTCCATATAGTCATCTCCACCCTGGGTAATGGCTCTGATTTTATCCCCGTCACTGTCCCGGGATGAAAGAAACAAAATCGGTACATCTGATAATTCCCTTATTTTAGCGCACCAGTAAAACCCGTCATAATACGGGAGATTGATATCAAGCAAAACAAGCTGTGGCTCAAATTTGGTATAGACTGACAATACTTCACTGAAATCTTCTACAGATGCAGTTTCATATCCCCATTTCAAAAGATGCTCTTCCAGAATTCTTGATATGGTGAAATCGTCCTCAACAATCAGTATTCGATACATCGTTCCCCCCTGTTTTTCCATTGAGTGGCCTGATGAAACAGCAGCCTCCACTCATCTTCCTCGAAACGCCAGATAGAAGTTCTCAAAGACGCAGCATCAAAGTTCTGCTCGGAACATGCTTCCAGTTCATGCGCAGTATAGTGAACCATAGCTGTATGCGTTCCCAGAGATTTCACTTCAAATCCACTTATTTCAATACTCCGATCCTTCCCATCGTGCAAAGCGCCAACCGTGTCTTTTTTATGACAAACCGTCCCTGACTGCCCGTATTCTATAAAGTCGTCAGAAAGAAGCTGTTCAATCCTGCATCGATCCCTGCAGAATTCCCGGTCAAGCAAATTCCTTTCATTCCTGAGGAGAAGCTCTTCCAATCTGGATTTCATCGACATGACACGCTGATCAAGTTCAGAAAAACGGATGTGAAACAGCGTACTTCCATGGCTTGTCCGTCCTACCCGCTCAAAGCCCATCCGCTCAGAAAAACGCTCACCGCCCTCCGTCACGTTGCTTGTCAGCACCCAATCGATACGCACACCGTTACGGATGAGTTCCCGATAATAATCCAGATGATGATTTAGAAGCAGTTTCAGGGCCTCTGTTTTTCTGTATTCTTCACGAACAACGATGCAGGAAAGCAGCAGGTTTACAACATCACCCTTTTTCAACGTTTCTGTTTTCATCATATCCTCTGCCGTCAGGTATTTATCATTGAAGTTTCCCGCCAGTATCCTCTCATACACTGAGAGTTTCAGTGGTATAATATCCGAAAACGCAACGATTTTACCTCCGTCTTCAACAGCCATGTCCGTGTGGGGATTTGACAGATGCCACTGGTAAGCTTCCTCATGCGGGGTTACGTGATCTTCCGAATAATAGTTCAGTTCCATCTGTTCCATATCAATGAAGTCCTTCAGGACTTTATTCTTTTTTATCCGCATTCATACTACCTCCCGATTAGGTTATAATTATCATATTCAATAAAATAATATGATAATCCATACACGTTTCTAACGAATGACCTTTGAAATAAGAAGATTGAATTGCTCTTCCAGAAGATCATCTGAAGATGCTATGATCTTAGAGGACATTTTGAGGCCTTCCAGAAAGATAACAATATGTTCTGCCATGACGCGAGGATCTCCATCATGACACTCTCCTTTCTGTTGGCCGTATTCAATCAATTTAGAAAATGATCTGACTGCAGCCTGAAAACGTTCGTTCAAAAACTCTTTTTGATCAGGATGCATGATAGAAAATTCATAAATTGCCATTTCAATTCTGTTCCTGTTAAATGCGATGTCGTTTCTCTGCAGCTGAAAAAACCCTTCCAGCAGCCTTTTCGGAGACAGACCCATTGCAATCGCTTGATCCAGACTTTCCTCTGCGTCATTCTCATCCCGTTCAAGAACTTCGATAAAGATTTCTTTCGTTGATCCGAAATGCCGGTACAGTCCTCCCCGGCTTAAATCACATGCTTCACACAGATCTTTCATTGTTACTGCAGTAAAACCTTTCTGAGAAAACAAGCCTGCTGCAGTTGTAATGATAAACTGCCTTGTTTTATCGCCTTTTTCCGCCATTCTTTTCTTCTCCTCTATTCTGGCTATTTTGCTTTATTTGAATGAAACCGGCATATTCCAGTTCCAGTCCCTGTTCCTGTTACCGGAACCATTTAACCGGAACCTGGAACCTGGAACCGGAACCGTTTCGTGCCGCGACACATATGTCTTTTTATAAATTTTACGACACATCTGTCGTATTGTCAATCAAAGACGTTGCTCGGTCATTGAAAATAAAAGAACTTTTAAGGG
Source organism: Bacillota bacterium (assembly GCA_029239605.1). Taxonomy (GTDB): domain Bacteria; phylum Bacillota; class Clostridia; order Peptostreptococcales; family Anaerovoracaceae; genus Anoxybacterium. Next base: position 34,058 of record JARBUO010000016.1, read on the forward strand.
GTTTCCTGGTTTGACTTACTTCTTAACATATGATATCTTTACCATATAACCATCATACAACATCCCTAATGATAAGAATAGAAACGAAAGCAGCAAAGGAGTATTGATATGTCCATTCAGTATGCGATTCTAGGTCTGTTGAGCTGGAAACCTTCCACCGGGTATGATCTGAAGAAGATCTTTGAAGATTCCCCATACCTCTACTGGTCCGGAAACAACAATCAAATCTATAAGTCCCTGCTCCAGCTTCAGAAAGACGATCTGATTTCAGGAGAAACCATCCATCAGGACGGAGCCCCGTCTAAAAAAGTATATTCCCTGACAAAAAAAGGGCTCATCGCACTGAAGACATGGATTTTATCAGGAACGGAAGCCCCTGAGGTCAAAAAGCCATTTCTGATTCAGATGGCTTGGTCCGATCTGCTCAGCAACGAGGAACTTGAGCAGCTCTTGTCAGATTATGAGAAAACCATTGAAGTTCAGCTTACCCTACAAAAGGAGAAATATGACCGGGAAAAGGACTGGCCCAATCGCTCTCAGAGAGAAACCTTCTTATGGAATATGGTTGCTGTCAATTTGATGTCAACATTTCAAAATGAACTTGACTGGGTCAGAAAGGTACGGAAACAGCTGCAGCGCTTTAATGTTGAGTAAATTGATTCCTTTAAAGCATATCTTGTAAATTTATCACTTCATAGCAGCTATCCTCTTGTAAAGCAAGGGCATTTTATGCTATAAATAACATATCATTCCAAATAATTTCATGTTGATCGTGTTATTCACATCACAGAAGGAAGGTATCGGGTTGATCGATGTTATTTCCATATTGCTGCTCTGTTTTGGCTTATCTTTTTTTATCCTTTTTTTGTATTCGCTGAATAAACAAAGGAACCGGCTTGCTGTTCCATTTGCCTTTCTCTGTCTGTCCATTGCCATTTACATAACAGGATATGCCTTTGAGCTGCAAGCTGATAATACAGAAGAACTCTATTTCTTTCTTAAGGTTGAATATTTCGGCGCTCCTTTAATGTCCGGATTTTGGCTGTTGTTTACCTACAAAACCCGGCATCGTCGGCCTGCACCAATCCAAAGGATAATGCTTATGATGGTTTTTCCGATTCTGACACTGTTTCTTGGTGTGACAAATGAAGTACATCATCTCATTTATACCTCAATGGATATGATAAGCTACAAAGGCCACCTTCTGTCCAGCCTGGAAAAAGGTCTGTGGTATTATCTTAATATTCTTTACGCCTACTCAGTTGAGATATACGGAATGACGATTTTCTTTAAAGACTGGCGAAAACAGGGCTATCATAGAAGAACCCAGTCCTTTTGGATGCTGTTTGGCTCGATTTGGCCAATTCTGGTTAATTTCATTTACATTTCCGGCAACGCACCCTTAAATCTGGATCTTACCCCCTTCGGGCTCTGTATTTCAGGAATCTTCTTCTATATTGCGATCTTCCGTTATGGCTTTCTGGACTTTCAGGAGATCATGAAGGAAGTAGTATTCATGGAAATCAGCGAAGGGATTCTGGTATTGGACAACAAGAACCGTCTTGTAGACTATAACCTAGCCTGTGTAGAAATATTCAGCTGGCTTGATCTTTGCCAAATCGGAACTGACATTTCCCTCTTTCCGGAAGGAAAAAGAATCCTGGAGCAGAAAAGCCCTGATTTTGAGCTGAAGCTGATAAACAACAGGAAAAGCAAATACTATGTTTTCCGAAAGACAACCTTAACTGAGGGATGCCATGCCCTTGGATCCGTATATTTTATTCAGGACATCTCTGATCAAAAAGAAATGATTCGTGCGCTTCATGATATCGAAAGTCACGATTCCCTCACAGAGGTATATAACCGGCGCAGGCTGCTTGAAGAAATGGAAAAGGAACTGCAGCGATTGAAGCGCTGCGGCGGCTGCCTTTCTATTCTGCTCATGGACATTGACCATTTTAAACTGGTGAATGAACAGTATGGGCACCAGGCCGGAGATGAGGTATTGAGGATCCTTGCAGGAGCATGCTCGGATAAAGTAAGAAAAACCGATATCTTAGGCCGATACGGCGGTGAGGAATTCCTGATCATTCTGTCTGAGGCAACGGAAGACAATGCCTATTTTATAGCGGAGAATATCAGAAAATTTACAGAAAGTCTGGTTTTTTTAGCAAATGGCGAAACCATAAAAATCACTGTCAGCATCGGAATAAAAACTGCTCACAGCAGCGACATCAGCCTGAATACCGAGGGTCTGATGCAAAGTGCAGGAAAAGCGCTCAATCACGCTAAAAACAACGGCAGAAACAGAACAAGCCAATCGTCACGATGAAATACCCGGCTTGCTCGAGCGAGTGCTACCCGCCATAGTCCTCCGATACAGCCGACCCTTTCCGACTGCCGGAACACCCGACCTTTTGACCGTGATCACTAGATGGATTGAATATAAAGATTCTTTGATAATTTCCGAAGACCTGCTGCATCCACAACGTATATTTTCTTTCCTTCATAACGGATCAGGCCTTGCCCCTCCAGCTCTTTGAAGGTTCTGTTGAGATGGCGGTATGTGGTTCCCAGAAATTGTGCAATCTCTTCATAGGATGATTTTAACTGAATTTCATTTCCCACAGAAATATGCTCTGAAAGGTAGCTTGCCAGCCTGTTTGGCAATGGATAAATATAATTGTATGAGCTGTTGTTAATGGTGGCGTATAACTTTTCGCTCAAAGAACCAACCAAATGTCTTAGCAGGCGAACGTTTTGAAAGCCATCTTCCCGCAGTCGCTCAACAGGGATCATAACAAAATAACTGTCCTTTACCGCTTCTACATTGCATAGTACCGGCAGTTCCTTCATCAATTCAAGATCACCAAGGGTATTATAACCCTGATAAAATTTCAGAAACATTGATTTTCCATTCTCGAAACCGTAAGAAACCCTTACCTTACCGTCTACCATGATATAAAAGTATCTGAGTTCCGTGTCCGCCTCCATCACAAAGGAATCCTTTTCAAAAAAGCTAAGGAATGCATCTCTGAGCAAATCTTCTCCGACCAGCTCTTCAATCTTATATTTGGCAATATAGTGACTGAGCAGTGCACGGTCATTAATTTTTTTCATAAAACTTCTCTCCAATAGGACATATGTCATGCTTTCGCGGCCAGTTTTATGGTATCCTATTTCTATTATATTGTAAAGCGGAAGGAGCGTAACATGAACTATCAATTAATTATATTCGACGCGGACGAAACCCTGTTTGATTTTAAAAAATCGGAGCGGATCGCTCTTCTACATACATTGAACGATTTTGATATCCAGTATGACGAGGCATACCATCTTAAGCTCTATCAGGAGATCAATCAAGCAGTGTGGAAAGAGCTGGAACAGGGGCTCCTTACCCAAGCTCAGCTGAATGTTTTAAGATTCAGCCGACTCGGAAAGCGTCTCGGTATTGGTGATGATAAAAACCGCATGGCAGAACGTTACAAAGAGCACCTGGCACGTGCGTCGTTTCTATTTGATGAGAGTCTGGATCTGGTCAAATCCCTGGGCAAAAAATATAGACTCATCATCCTTTCCAATGGTCTGAAGGACGTTCAGAACGGGCGGCTTAGAAAATCTGTCATCGCAGATTACTTTGAGGAGATCTTGATATCCGAGGAGGAAGGTATCGCAAAACCCGATCCGGCTTTCTTTCAGCTTGCATTCGACCGCATTGGCTTTACCGACAGAAAGGGCGCATTGATTGTCGGAGACAGCCTGTCTTCCGATATCCAGGGCGGCATCAATTTTGGAATCGATACCTGCTGGTACCGCAGGGAGGCTGCCCCTGCAGAACCGCATCATTCTCATCCGAAGCCTACGTATGTCATTTCAGAACTGACTGAACTACTGAAGATTTTATCCATCCAATGACGGAAGCTTCGTTTCCTTGGAATAAGCTGCGTTGCTGATTTACACTCCGTTAATTGCCAATGCATTCGCACTCCATGAATTACCAATGCGCAAAGGGGTCCCTGTATGCTATACTTGCCTCACCTAGACACTGATTGCGCATTGGAGGCATTCCCATGATCAAATTTAAGAACATTTTTGTGATTTTAATGGTTGTGATCGTTACTGCGACTTTCATCATCCGTGATACTTTTGCTGCAAAACCCGCAGAAACATCACTCAATACAAAGAACTTAAGCAGCAGCACTCTTCATGAAGGAGCGTCATCTTCTCTTACCGAAAACCCATCTGTGATATTAGCAGGCTACTATACTGCCTGGTCCGCCTATTCAGGATTTACTCCAGATCAAATTGATTCTGCAAAGCTGACTCATATCAGCTACGCTTTTGCTAATATCGGACCAGATCTTACGGTTCAAATGGGCTATCCCGATATTGATCCTCAAAACTTTCAACTGCTGAACGGCCTAAAAAAGAAAAATCCAAAATTGAAGACGCTGATTTCCATCGGTGGCTGGACTTGGTCCGGCAGATTCTCTGATGCAGCACGCACAGATAAGAGCCGCAAAGAATTTGCTAAGAGCTGCATTGCTTTTATCAAACAGCATGGTTTTGACGGAGTTGATATCGATTGGGAATATCCGGTTTCGGGAGGAATGCCCTCAAACAGGACTCGTCCGGAAGACAAACAGAATTTCACGCTTCTGCTCAAAACACTGAGAGAGGCGCTTAATGAGCAAGGCGCTGCTGATCAACGGCAATACCTCCTGACCATTGCCGGAGGAGCCGGTAGTTCATTTGCCAGGAACAGCGAATTGTCTCAGATTCACAAATATTTGGACTTTGCTACGATTATGACCTATGATTTTCATGGACCCTGGGACAAGTATACCGATTTCCTTTCCCCTCTTTATACAGATAAAAATCCATCCCCCCAGTATCAGGCAAGTTTTGACACCGCTGTTACCGCTTGGGTGAATGCCTCTTTTCCTTCGGAGAAACTGGTGGCCGGTATTCCATTCTACGGTTATGTCTATCAAACATCCGGCGAAAAAAATAACGGCTTATTTCAATCTTTTTCCATTGCAAAGGCCATCCCATACAGGAAAATCGCCGAATCATATGAAAAGAATCCAGCGTATATGAGGTTTTTCCATTCACAGGCAAAGGTGCCCTGGCTCTATAATGGTTCCCACTTCATCTCATATGAGGACAAGGAATCCATTTCTTATAAGTCTCAATACATTAAATCGAAAAATCTGGCAGGCGCCATGGTTTGGGAACTGAGTCAGGATAAGAACGATACTCTGCTCAATGCGCTGATAGAGGGATTCAAGTAGCTGATTTTGCCGTTTCCGAGTTCTCAATTCACCGCGTGCAGGAGTTTCGCATATGATATACATAGCGTCGGTTGATATCTGATGCCAAACACGATTCTGAAAGGAAGTTATGGAAGATGCAAAGAATTGCAGAGGCTGCCCGGACTCCGTCAGTGCTGCCTTCAGGGCGGAGACTGATCGGCTACTATACCGCATGGTCCGTCAATACCGGTTACACCCCATCTCAAATAGACGCAACGAAGCTCACCCATATTAATTACGCTTTCGCCAACATCAGTCCGGAACTGACCATCACCCTTGGCTACCCCAATATTGATCCGTTCAACTTCAGCCAGCTGAATGGTCTGAAGCGAATCAACCCCAACCTGAAAACGCTGATTTCCGTGGGAGGCTGGACGTGGTCCGGATTATTTTCCGATGTGGCTCTTACGGATGATTCAAGAACTGTCTTCGCAGACAGCTGTGTAAATTTTATAAAACAGTATGGATTTGACGGGGTGGATCTGGACTGGGAATATCCCGTAAGCGGAGGCCTTCCCACCAATATGAGACGGCCGGAAGACAAGGAAAATTTCACCTTGCTGCTCCAAAAGCTCAGAGAGCGGCTTGACGAGCAGGGAGCTGCAGATCAAACTACATATTTGCTTACCATTGCCGGAGGAAACGGTGCATTTTACGCAAGAAACGTAGAATTGTCGCTGATCCATCCCTACCTTGATTATGCTTGCATCATGACCTACGACATTCATGGTACCTGGGATACTTACACTGATTTCAACGCACCGCTGTTTATTAACAATGATATCTCACCACAATATAAATGGAGTGTATCCTCTGGAATCGAAACCTGGGAGCAGGGCGGCTTCCCAATGGATAAACTGATGATGGGAATTCCGTTCTACGGTTATCTGTACGCCTCAGTAAACAATTTTAATTATGGTTTGTACCAACCGTTCTTCGGTGCAAATTCCATCACCTATGATCAGGTAACAGCGAATTATGTAAATAATGCTCTATTTACCCGATTCTTTCATCCTCAGTCTCTGGTGCCCTGGCTTTTTGACGGCTCGGTTTTCATTAGCTATGATGACCCGGAATCCATACGGTATAAAACGGATTACCTGAAATCCAAAGGGATGGGCGGAGCTATGATCTGGGAGCTAAGCCAGGACAGAACCAATGTACTTTTATTCTTTCTCAATGAAAATCTTCGTTAACTCCACTGCTTGAAAAGACTAACGCGCAGTCCTCTACCGCAGGGAACTGCCTTCGTCGTGCTTATCCTGCAGATATCGAAATTCTTTTAAGAGCAGAAAAACAGCGAGCATAGAAGAGGAAAAATCTGCGATCGGACCAGCCATCCAGATTCCGTCAAGACCAAAGAAGGACGGCAGGATCAGGATCAACGGAATCAAAAACAGTACCTGGCGCGTGAGACTCAACAGAATCGCTCTTGACGCCTTCCCCACTGCCTGGAAATAGTTTGTGATTACGATCTGAACGCCGACAACTGGTACCATCAGCATAAAGATTCTAATTCCTCTGGTACCGATTTCTATCAATTCCTTTTCCTTATTGAACAGGCCGATAATCTGCGGACTAAACAGCTCTGAGACAGCGAATCCGAAAATACAAATAATTGTTGCTGCCACCGAGGCCAGCCTCAGAGTCTTTCTGACACGATCGTATTTCCTTGCGCCGTAATTATATCCAATGATGGGCTGCGCACCCTGATTGATTCCGAAAATAGGCATCAGCATCATCATGGCTGTTCGATTGATGACGCCCATGGCCGCTACTGCCATTTCTCCGCCGTATTCAAGCAAATGATTATTAAAGATGAACAGTGTCACACTTGCCGCCAGCTGAAGCAGGAAGGGAGACAGGCCAATGGACGCAATCTTTGCCAGCAAATCCGGCGCAAGCCTGAAATATTTCCTGTGCAGCTTAAGATTGCTTTTACCAACCGTGAAGTGATAGATAATAAAGGCAGAAACTATAATCTGCGTTGTTACAGTAGCCAGTGCAGAACCGATGACACCCCAGTGGAATACGAAGATAAACAACGGATTCAGAAGGCAGTTCATTCCCGCCGAAAACAGCATGGTTGCCATGGAAATCACAGGATTTCCCTCTGCGCGGATAATGTTGTTCAATCCAAAAGAAATAAACTGGAAAACTGCTCCCAGGAGGATTACAGTACTAAATTGTTTGGCGTAAAGGAAAACATCCGGGGTTGCACCGAGGAAAATCAAAATGGGATCCAGAAAGATCAGGACGATCACAGAGAGCACAACGCCCATAGTTACTGAGGAGGCAAAAGCAGTTCCTAGAATTCGTTCTGCATCGTCTTTTTTCTGCTGCCCCAGTTTAAGCGAAATAAGTGCGGTGGCACCGATCCCTATCAGCATTGAAAAAGCCATGAGAATGATCATAATGGGAAATGCTATGGTAACCGCCGTCAGTGCCAATGAGCCTACGCCTCTTCCGACAAAGATACTGTCAATTACGTTATATAAGGCATTTGCAATCATTGCGATGATTGCGGGTATGGAAAATTCAAGGAGCAGCTTCCCAACCGGAAGTTCTCCCATTCGATTTGCCCCAAGTTCCTTTTTTAAGCTGCTCGATTCACTTGATACGATGTTACTCGATTCTCTTGGTAAGGTCTTTTCAGATTCACTTGACATTGTTTGTTCCAATTCTTTTTGTTCTAATTCTTTCATATATAAAAAGCCTCCTGTTTCAGTACTTGTATTCTTTTCTCAATTCCTCAGACCACTGCAGTCTGCCATTGGACGCTGTATCCTGCAGATGACAGCATTATGAGAAAAAATTATTATCTATTATGATCTGTTACTTCCCTTTCTGGGAATCAGGATTGGTCCTGCTGTGATCAGACCGTTCCCTTTCTGGTAACCAGGACAGATCTGTTCCTCTTTGCTTTCAAAGTATTGATACAACGTTCGCTTCGTAAACTGAGCCGCCCTTGCGATTTCATCCATACTGGCAGCTTCATATCCATTTCTGCAAAAGACTGTTTCGGCAGCTTTGATCATCTCTGTTTCCCTTAACTGCCTTTCCGTTGCTCTTCTCTGGTTCACCGCTTCACCCTTCCTTTCGCGTTATATGCCGCTGCGTTTCGATAAATTTGTCTTTCAGAAACACAAGGATCATGATGTTTGAATACTATACAATGACAGTTCGCTTGCCGCGAAGATGATGCCTGCCGGAACTTATTTTTCCGGTACTGAATCCTTCCGCCAGGCGATACACCATAACTTGGAGGTTATTGAATGGACTGTATTATGACGCCCATAGGGCAGCACCAGCTTCCGCCGCTTCCTTACGGCTATGATGCACTGGAGCCGGTAATCGGAAGAGAATCCCTCAGGATTCATCATAACAGATTACACAAAGCCTACGTTGACGGACTTAATGAAGCTGAGATCAACATGGCAGAAGCGCGAAAAAACAATGATTATCAGTACATAAAGTACTGGGAAAACGAACTTGCTTTTCAGGGATCAGGCCATATCTTCCACAGCATTTACTGGACGATCATGGCGCCTCTGGGAAAGGGCGGTGACCCGGGCCCTCATACAATGCATCAGATCAATTGCTATTTCGGCAATTTCGAAGCATTCAAAGAGCAGCTGAAAAATGCGGCCTTGAAAGTAGAGGGGTCCGGCTGGGGAGTATTAACCTGGCAGCCCACCTGGAACAGACTGGAAATTCTGCAGGCCAGCAAACATCAGGATCTGACCCAATGGAGCGGAATTCCCATCCTGGTCTGTGATGTCTGGGAACATGCGTATTATCTGGATTATCAAAATCTGAGGCAGAAATTTATCGACTCGTGGTGGGATCTGGTCAACTGGTATGAGGTAGAACGCCGCCTGATTCATGCAATGAACGGAAAAGTTCCCCTAACCATTATGGAGGATTGGATTTCCTGCTGGCGGACCTAGTTTACTGTAACGCGAAGAGCCTGCTGGTAAACCTAATTTATATCGAATCGTTACTTTTCTTGTTTCTGTCTCTCCCCAATGATTGTGACCACATCCATAATGTCATCAAGGGCATCTTTTAACTGGATCAACTCATCATCGTTCAGGAGAGACAGCCTTTTTTCAATGAACTCCATGACTTCAGCCTTGTGCTTGTGAAGAAATGCAACACCATCTTCCGTTAAAGCCACATTGACAATTCTCCTGTCATTGGGATCAGCAGAACGTTCAACCAGACCGTCTCCGCTAAGCCGATCCACCATGGTGGTCAGGTTCGGTTTGGAAATGCATGCAGCCGCAGCAAGATCCGTCATAGAGACCGGAACATTTCCTTTGGAATACATCCACCGCATCAGGTGGATATGTCCGGGTGAAAGCTCACTCCTGTCCCGTTCCAGTTCTTTGATGGGCTTGATAAATTGCCGGCCAACCAAAAACCGTAATCGGATCAACGATTCTCCAACCGCGTTTACTAATTCCTTTGTCATGCTTCTTCCTCCTGTACTTTGGGATTGGTGAACTGGCTGTTGTACAGTTCTTCATAGAATCCCTTCCTGCTGATCAATTCATCGTGAGTACCCTGTTCAATCACACTGCCGTTCTTCATTACAAGGATCATGTCGGCGTTTTTAATCGTAGACAGTCGATGGGCGATTACAAAGCTGGTACGTCCCTGCATCAGAGTTGCCATAGCTTTCTGAATCAAGGCTTCGGTACGGGTATCGACGCTTGAGGTCGCTTCATCCAGAATCAGAATGGGCGGATCTGCCAGGATTGCTCTGGCAATGGTCAGCAGCTGCTTTTGACCCTGTGAAATATTGGAAGCCTCTTCATTCAATATTGTATCATACCCCAGGGGCAAAGAGCGAATAAAATGATCGGCATGGGCTGCTTTTGCCGCTTCTACGATTTTTCCCTTCTCAGGATTTTCTAAACTGTAGCCGATATTTTCAAGGATGGTACCTTTGTACAGCCAGGTATCCTGAAGTACCATACCAAACAGCCCCCTCAGATCTCCCCGGGTCATTTTCGTAATATCGGTTCCATCTACGGTAATCCTTCCCTTGTTCAGCTCATAAAAACGGAGCAGCAGGTTGATCAGCGTTGTTTTGCCCGCACCGGTGGGTCCGACGATGGCGACCATCTGACCCGGTTTCACATGGATATTTAAATCTTCGATCAGCGGTACCTCTTCTTTATACCGGAAGCTCACATCTTCGAACCTTACCGCACCCTTCACATGCGCCTTGTCAAAGATAACAGCGCCCTGTGCATCGGGCAGTTGTTCCTCTTCATCCAGGACTTCAAAGACCCGTTCGGCGCTTGCAACGGTACTCTGCAGGACGTTGGCGATGTTGGCAGTCTGAACGATAGGCTGGGTAAACTGTCTCATATATTGAATGAATGCCTGAATATCTCCGATATCAATGGCCTTCTTGGCTACCAGCAGGCCCCCGATGATGCAGACAAACACATAGCCCAGATTGTTGATAAAATTCAGTGCAGGCATGATGATTCCTGACATGAACTGAGCCCTCCAGCCTGCCCTGTACAGTTCATCATTGACCTTGCGAAAGGTTTCTACCGATTCCTTTTCATGTCCGAAGGCTTTAACGATCTTATGTCCCGTCAGCATTTCTTCCACATGGCCGTTCAATTCTCCGAGAGATTTCTGCTGCTTGGAGAAGTACACCTGCGATTTTTTTGCAATCATCACCGTCAGTGCACCGCAGGCAGGCAGTGTAACAAGGGCGATCAAGGTCATGACCGGACTGATAGACAGCATCATCAGCAAAATTCCCGCAACAGTAACCACAGACGTAATCAGCTGGGTTAAGCTCTGCTGCAGCGTTGTGGCAATGGTGTCCATATCATTTGTAACTCTGCTCAGAATTTCCCCATGGGTCCTTCCGTCAAAATATTTCAGGGGCAAACGATCCAGCTTTTCTTTTACCTCGTTTCTCATAGCGTAAACCGTGCGCTGCGAAACCCCTGCCATGACATAGGACATGGCGTAGCTGCATAAAAAGCTGATAAAATACAGTCCGATCATCAAAATGATAATCTTCCCGATATATCCAAAATCGAAGAGCGGAATGGTTTCTTTTCTCAGATTATCTACCACAGACGCCGGTGCGTTCTGGTTGATGGCGGCCTGAATCTTTGCAAGGTAGACGTATTTGGCAATGACACCATCCGCAATCTTCGTGGTTGCCTTTCCCAGGATTTTTGGGCCGAAAATAGAAAACACCGTACTGACCACAGCCAGTATTCCAACGATGAGAAAGCGCATTTTCTGGGGAGCAAGATAAGAGGAAAGTCTCTTTAATGATCCTTTGAAATCCTTTGCTTTTTCAACAGGCCTTCCCAGCGCACCGCCGGGACCGCCTCCGCGGCCTCCCATGGGGCCTCCTCCCGGGGGTCTCTGAGCTCTCCCCGGATCCCGACCTGGTACTTCACCCCCATTGATCCCTTGAGGAGCAGCTCCATTTTGTGCTGGCCCGCCTCCGGTTTGCATCTTGTCATTACTCATAGCTGCTCATCTCCTTTTCCGAAAGCTGGGAAGCCACGATTTCCCGATAGACCTGACAGCTTTTCATCAAATCGCGGTGGGTTCCTGAGCCGACCAGTTCTCCTTCATCCAGAACCAGGATTCGATCCGCATCCATTACTGTGCTGACTCTCTGTGCCACGATAATTACCGCTGATTCTTTTGTCTCTGTCTTCAGCGCGGCTCTGAGCAGTGCGTCGGTTTTAAAGTCCAATGCAGAAAAGCTGTCATCAAAGATGTAGATCTCAGGCTTTCTGACAAGAGCTCTCGCAATTGACAGTCTCTGCTTCTGACCGCCGGAAAGGTTGGTTCCGCCCTGGGCCACGGGTGTCTCATACCCAGCGGGCATCCCTTTTATAAATTCGGCAGCCTGAGCAATATTCGCTGCGTGCAGCACCTCTTCCTCCGTAGCGTCGATCTTACCATACCGGATATTCTCTATGATACTTCCTGAAAACAGCACCGCAGACTGGGGAACAAAACCGATCTTACTGCGCAGCTCGGTCTGTGTAAGTTCCGTCACCGGAATACCGTTAATCAGGATGCTTCCCTCCTCCGCATCATAAAATCTCGGAATCAGATTGATGAGCGTGGATTTTCCTGAGCCGGTTCCTCCGATAATTGCCGTTACTTCTCCCGGTCCTGTTTCAAAGCTGATATTTTCAAGGGCCGGCTGTTCGGCACCCGGATACCGGAAGGTGACCTTATGAAAAGCGATATGTCCTCGAATCTCGTTTGATAATCGTTTCGGTTCCTGAGGATCGTTGATTTCCGGTTTCATCTCAAGAACTTCGTTGATTCTTTCCGCAGACGCCTGTGCCCGGGGAACCATAACAAACATCACCGCAACCATAATAAAAGAGAACATAATCTGCATAGCGTATTGGATAAAAGCCATCATATCGCCGATCTGCATGTTATTCTGTGCAATTCTGATGCCGCCGAACCACGTAATGGCAATGGATGTCAGGTTCATGATCAGCATCATGACAGGCTGCATTGCCGCCATGGTCTGGTTAACTTTGATGGCAGTATCCGTAAGATCGCCGTTGGCCTGTTCAAAGCGGTTTTTTTCGTGGTCCAATTTATTAAATGCTCTTATGACTCGGATACCTGTGAGATTCTCGCGAAGAACCATGTTCAGACGATCCAGTTTTTTCTGCATTGTTTTAAAAGCCGGCATTACCCTGGCTGCAAGTCCGCCGATAATTCCCATCATCACCGGTATGGCCACAAGCAAAATCAGCGTGAGACCTTTGTCCCGGGAGACCGCCATGGTAATTCCGCCAATGCACATGATGGGGGCATAAATCATAAATCGCAGCATCATAACAAGCACTGTCTGCACCTGTACGATATCATTGGTGGTTCTCGTAATCAGAGAGGCTGTGCCAAGCTTATCAAATTCATGCAGAGAATAATTCTCTATTCTCGTAAATACCATGTTCCTCAGATTTCTCCCAAGACCCAGAGCAACTCTGGCAGAGAAAAACGCTCCGATGACGGAACAGGCCGAACTGGCCAATGCCACAAGAAGCATATAGCCCCCGTAGGTTAAAATATATCCTGTATCCCCTTGCATCATTCCGTTGTTGACAACATCCGACATCAATGTCGGAAGCGCCAGCTCCGCCATGGCCTGACCGAAGATAAAGATCAGGATGACGGCAACAGTCCAGGCGAAGGGTTTCAGGTTGGTTAATACTTTCAGCATAATCTCTAATCTTTCATAATCTCAACAGACATACCGTCAAGGAGATGATTTGCGTTATCTGTTGCAACCTGCTCTCCCCCCTTGAGTCCTGTGATAATCTCAATTTCTTCATCATTTTTCAGCCCGGTTACGACTTTGGTCTTTTTGGCAATGCCATCCTCAAGTACGAACAGATAACTTTCTCCGTTATTGTTTACCACGGACTTCAGGGGCACAATGATCCTGTTGCTGCTCTGGGCTTTCAAATCCGCATGGGCAGAGATTCCGGAAGGAAGCTGCTGCTTGTTTTCCATGCTGATTTCAATGGGAAAATAGGTTCCGGCACTTACTGACATAGCACCAATCTGTGATACCGTTCCCTGAAAGGTTTGGTCAGGATAGATATCCACAGTCAGCTCCACCTTATCATTCTTATTGATGTACGGCAATGCTTCCTGGGCAATGGTTCCCTTCAGCTTCAGCACACTCATATCCGCCACGGTAACCAAGGTGCTTCCCGTTGCAGCGGTTTCCCCTATGGTGATATTCTTATTGACCACAATCCCTGATATTGGGCTCTTAATTACTGTGTTTCCAAGCTGGACGCTGACGGAATCAACGGAAGCCTTTGCAGTCCCTGTTCCGGACACAGCGCTGGCTTCATACTGACTTTTTGCTAAATCATAGGCTTTTTGATCTGCATCAAGCTGGACCTTTGCGACCGCACCTTCTGCATACAGGGCTTTCGTCCTATCGAGTGCCGCCTTTGCGTTGTTCATATTGATCTTCGCCTGTTCGAGACTCTGCTTAGACCCGCTTAAGGCAGCTTCCGCCTGACTGAGCTGGGCTGACAGCTGGGAATCATCCAGCTTGGCGAGAATTTGACCCGCGCTGACAGAAGCCCCCTCTTCCACATTGACTTCCGCGACTTTTCCTGTCATAGTGGCAGAAATATCCGCTGTCTGTGCCGGTACCAACGCTCCGGTTACAGTAAAAATACCTTCGATGGTCCCTGTCTCTGCCTCCGCTGCTTTTACCTGAATCAGGCTGTCATTGCTGCTGCACCCTGGCAAAAGCAAAAGCAGAAATACTGCAAGCAGGGCTGCGATTTTCTTGATCAGATTGGAATATCTCTTCATTGTATTGTCTCACTCCTTTGCCAAAACGGCCCTACTTAATGCTGATTTTAACAGTGGCATTCATGCCGAGAATCAGTGGAAGCGCTTCATCGTTGATCAGGCTGATCCTGACCGGAATTAACTGAACCACTTTACTGTACGTTCCGCTGGTATTCAAAGATGCCGTCTGAGAAAATGCATTCTGGGTTGCTGCTCCGATGGATTCTACATAGCCGCTGAATTTTTTCCCTGGGTAGGCATCAATTTTAATGGTCACCCGCTGGCCGGTTTTAATTTTAAAGATATCTGTTTCCTCAATATTTGCTTTGACAAACAGATTGGAAGTATCCGCCATTACTGCAACGGTCGATCCTGCTGAGGCGGCAGAACCCTTGATCACGTTGGACTGAACAATTCTTCCATCGATGGGGGCTTTCATCTCCGCTTTGGAAAGCAGAGAGTCTGCGGAATTTTCAAGAGCGGCCTGATCAACTTTACTGCTGCTGATCAAAGAAGATAAATCTTGTTTCCCAAGGACCTGCCCCTCTTTCACATCCTGCCCTTCCTCTACATTCCAGCTTGCAACGGTACCGGAAACCAGAGGCATGATATTTACGGTCCGGGCAGATACGGAGGCATTGTTCGTCTTAAAGTAATACGTTGCCTCGTAAATAAAATATCCTCCTGCCGCTGCTCCGCACAGCAGGATTCCTGCGATCACGATGGCGGCGATTTTCTTTGCTTTCTGCATTTGCGCTCTCCTTT
>JARBUO010000135.1 GCA_029239605.1 Bacillota bacterium
AAAGACAGGCTGACATTTTCCACTGCTGTAAACATAGGCAGCAGATGGTAGGCCTGAAAGATAAATCCGATATTCTTTTGGCGGAACAGTGTAATATTTTCCTCGTTCAGCGTATGTATCGGTATGCCGCCGATATTGATTTCTCCCCTGGTTGGCTTTTCCAGTCCGGCGACCATATTTAGAAAGGTTGATTTTCCAGAGCCTGAAGATCCAAGGAAGCAGACCACTTCACCCTTATAGATATCAAGGCTTACATTATCGAGAGCAACAACTTTTTCCTCTCCCATGCGATAAACCTTGCGTACATTTTTGACCTGAATTAACGGTTCCATAATATTCCCCTTTTCGTACTGCATCTATTTACTCAATCCCAGATATTTACTATTTGATTCTACCATATATTAGACGAGTTTCCTACGGAAAGGTTGCATAAAAAAACTTAAGAAAAGGTTAAGATTTTTGAGTTTTTCAGGAATGCTCCCTGATTCAGAATTTTTTTTAAATATGCCGCTTATATTCTTCGGATGTTGGTATAAATTAGATAAGAACAACACATGATTTGTGAAAGGGGACGCAAATCCCCCAAAAGGTTTGTTTCATATTCAGAGGTGAGGAAGTTAGCAATCAGGCTTGCAGCTTCAGAGCACAGAATCAAATCATAAGCATAGATAACAGGAGGCTTGAAAAATGATTAGAATAGGTATCATCATCGGGAGCACCCGCCCCGGCCGCGCAGGAGAAGCGGTAGCAAAATGGGTATTTGAACAGTCAAAAAAGAGACAGGATGCAGCGTTTGAGCTGGTTGACCTGCTGGATTATCATCTGCCGATTCTCGACGAACCTTATCCGGCTGCAATGCAGCAGTACACAAAGGATCATACAAAAAAATGGGCAGCGAAGATTGCTGAATTCGATGGTTTCATCTTTGTTACGCCAGAATATAATCACGCTACCTCAGGGGCGCTGAAAAATGCTCTCGATTACCTCTATCAGGAATGGACCAACAAAGCAGCAGGCTTTGTCAGCTATGGCGCCATCGGCGGTGCAAGAGCAGTTGAATCCCTTCGGCCAATCATGTCTCAGCTGAAAATTGCTGACGTAGGTGATCAAGTAATGCTCTCCCTGTTTACCGATTTTAAAGACGGAGCCTTTACGCCGGATCCGCGTCATGAAAAATCTTTGGAAGGAGTTTTCGATCAGGTCATCGCATGGAGCACCGCATTGAAAACACTGAGGTAAATTTCGTATCCAGACTCGAAAGGGATTCATCCATTCGAAAAATATAATTCCCTAACAGATTCCCCTTGACGAATAGTCAGTACTGAGTATAATTATACTCAGTACTGACTATTTATTTTTTAAAAATTCAGTTAGGTTGGAACAAATGCTTACCCGGTTTGCGCGATGCTAAAAACCATAAAGATTTTAAAACCTGCAAAGCACGATTGGTCTCACAGACCATTTGCAGGAGTAACAAGGAGGAAGGAACAGATGCGTCTGCAGCCAAGAAAAATTGAAACTAACAACGGAATTCAAGGGGAATTGACCGTTGAACTCTTCGACCGATTCGCAAAACGGATGAGGGATAAGGGCTGGAACGGAGTGGAGAGCTTTTTTAATGCAGGAATCCAGGGAGGTGCTGTGCTGGAAGTGGGTCCCGGGCCCGGTTATGTAGGCCTTGAGTGGCTCAAAAAATCCAAATGCGGAACATTGACAGGGCTGGAAATCAGTCCGGCAATGATACGTATCGCCGAGAAAAACGCAAGAGAATACATGCTCTCTCATCAAGTAAACTACATCGAGGGGAGCTGTATGGCCATGCCTTTTGCAGATCATTCATTTGATGCTGCCTTCTCAAATGGTTCCCTCCACGAGTGGGAAGATCCGGTTTTGGCGTTTCATGAAATCCATAGAGTTCTAAAGCCAAACGGAATCTTCTGCATTTCAGATCTGCGCCGGGATGTGAGCCTGCTGACCAGATCCTTCCTGTACTTTTCAGTACAGCCAAAAGAAATGAGACCCGGTATGTTAACCTCTCTGGCCGCAGCTTACACCGTTAACGAATTGGAGCAGTTAATGGCGTCTACAGCGTTTCAGGAGATCCAGATTCATAGTGATTTCTGCGGATTAACCGTATCTGGTATAAAGGAGCCGCTTACTCCCTCTATGTAACTTAAAAAGTATGATTTTACCAGGATAAAAAAATTGGGGAACGATGTTTATTTTTTGGTATAATATCTCTAGTGCCTTGGCAGATTTATATTTGAGGTTTAAGCAATGAATTAATTTTTACTCTGCTAGGCGTCGGAAGGTGACGTAGCCTCAAAGAGTAGTCCATCAAGGCATTTTGCCAATATATTTATACAAATGTTGTTTCTGATGTACCGAAAGGATAAACGCATGATACCTCTTTATATTCTGGGACTGCTGCTAAGATTCGGCCCGCAGCATGGATATCAGATCAGAAAGCTGATTCTCGATCAACTGTCAGATTTCACGCAGATCAAGCTGCCCACCATTTACTATCACCTGGAAAGAATGGAGGCAGACGGCTATCTTGTGGCCTCCAGAGAAAAGCCAGGAAGCAGGCCGGAAAAGACAGTCTACACGGTTACAGAAAAAGGAATACAGGAATTTAAAAATCTTTTGGATCAGTTGCTGGATTTTGAATATAGGCCTTTATTCGCTTCAGACGGAGCTTTCTTCTTCTCCGATCATCTGGATGAAAAGAAACTCGCTTCCAGTCTGCATGCCTATGAGGCCAGACTGCGCCAATCCATGGAAAACATCGAGAAACATAAGATCGAAACCCTCCAGTTCCTGCCGGATGAAATGAAAACATCAGCAATGATCATCTTCAACCATCACCAGCTCCACTATGACGCGGAATTACGCTGGATCAACGAGACGCTGCGTCTTATCGGGCATACAGTGAGAGGTTAAACCGAGTTGAACCTACGATTATCAGGAATTAATGAAGATCGAATTTTCATTCGTTTTAAATATTGATTGAATCGAAACTGCGAAAAGGACATGGCGTAAGGCCATGTCCTTTCTAATTCAAATACTGATATCAATTTTTATTCGCTGAGTTCAACCAAATGGAACGTCTTCTTTCCTTTTTTGATCAGGATTTTGCCGTCCTGGAACATGTCCTTAGTAATCATCAGCTTCGCGTCTGTAACTTTCACATCGTCGATGGCAAGTCCGCCCTGTTCGATGGTTCTAAAGCCGTCTCCCTTGCTGGATACCAGCTTTAGTTCTGCGATGAGACTTACAACGCCTACACCTTCGCCTTCAAATCGGGAGGCAGGGATCTGGGTCTTCGGTACGTTGTCCAGGCTTGCTCCGCCTGCGAACAGTGCTCTAGCCGCATCCTGAGCCTTGGCTGCCTCTTCTTCTCCGTGAACCAGTTTGGTTACTTCAAAGGCAAGAATTTCCTTGGCCTTATTGATTTCTGCATCCTTGAGGGAGGAAAGCTCTTCCACCTGCTCCATGGGCAGGAAGGTAAGCATGGAAAGGCAGGTTCTCACATCGGCATCTTCAACGTTTCTCCAGTACTGGTAGAACTCGTAAGGAGAAGTCTTCTCCGGATCAAGCCAGAGCGCACCCTTCTGGGTCTTTCCCATCTTCTTTCCTTCGCTGGTAAGAAGCAGCGCAAAGGTCATGCCGTAAACCTGATCACCCATTTCACGTCTTACAAGGTCAACACCCTGAATGATGTTGGACCACTGATCGTCTCCGCCAAACTGCATTTTACAGTTGTAACGTCTGTGAAGTTCCAGGAAATCGTAGGACTGCATGAGCATATAATTGAATTCCAGGAAAGACAGTCCTGTCTCCAGACGCTGCTTAAAGCACTCAGCAGTCAGCATTCTGTTAACGGAGAAATGTCTTCCGATATCTCGGATAAATTCTACGTAATTCAGCTCCAGGAGCCAATCCGCATTATTTACAATAATGGCTTTATCATCAGCAAATTCAATGAAATGGCCAAAGGTCTTCTTAAACTTATCTCCATTTTCTCTGATGGTATCCTTGGTCATCATCTGACGCATGTCGGATCTGCCGGAAGGGTCTCCAACCATTGCAGTGCCTCCTCCCACCAAAGCGATGGGTTTATGACCGTATTTCTGCATGTACATCATAATGATAATCTGCATGAAGTGTCCTACGTGAAGGCTGTCGGCAGTTGGATCAAAGCCAATATAAAACGTTACTTTCTCCTTGCCCAGCAGTTCACGAATTTCTGCCTCATGGGTTGTCTGCTTGATTAAACCTCTTTCTTTCAGAACGTCATATACGTTTCTCTCTTGTGCTGTTTCCATAATATCAAATCCTCTATTAATTTCGTATCATTCTGCTTCGAAGAATTTTATTTTGTTCCGAACAATCTGTCTCCCGCATCTCCAAGGCCAGGTACGATATATGCATGATCGTTGAGATGGCTGTCTTTCGCAGCGATGTAAATATCTACATCAGGGTGCTTTTCCTGCAGAACCTCGATTCCCTCGGGTGCTGCAATCAGGCACATAAACGCTACTTTCTTAGCACCTCTGTCCTTGATAAAATCGATGGCTGCTGCTGCTGAGCCGCCGGTTGCAAGCATGGGGTCTACAACAATCACTTGTCTGTTTCCGATATCAGACGGCAATTTGCAATAATATTCTACCGGCATATGGGTCTCCGGATCGCGGTAAAGGCCGATATGTCCAACCTTTGCGTTGGGAATCAGCTCCAGCATGCCGTCAACCATGCCCAGACCTGCCCTCAAAATCGGAACAATGGCAATATCCTCTCCCTGAAGCATCTTCAAGGTCGCTTTGCACAGAGGCGTTTCGATTTCAACATCCATTAACGGCAGATCCCGTGTCACTTCATAGGCCATAAGCATTGAAATTTCTCTTACCAGCTCTCTAAAATCCTTAACACTGGTGTTCTTGTCACGAATCATTGCAGTTTTGTGCTGAATTAACGGATGATCAAATACATAAACTTTTCCCATAATAAACCTCCATATACTAGCTCGATCCATTTGCACAGCAAATTGCCCGCGAACTTATGCGATAAACTCGTAAATTCACCTGCCAGAACAAAATCAAGCTCTTCTTTCTTTCATACAACTAATAATTAAATTGAGCGAGACAGCACAAAGCTAGATACAGTCGAGCATGTCGACTCTTCTTTGATGCCGTCCTCCTTCAAATTCCGTAGTAAGCCAGGTTTCTACAATTTCAAGCGCAAGCTCTGTGTCAAGCACCCGCCCTCCAAGAGAAAGAATATTGGCATTGTTATGCTTGCTGGCCATTTCCGCCATAAAGACATTGGTGCAGAGCGCACAGCGAATTCCCTTAACCTTGTTAGCCGCGATGGAAATGCCGATTCCGGTTCCGCAAATGACGATGCCTTTGTCAGCATCACCCTTGACGACGGTTTCCCCGCAGAGTTTTCCATAGTTTGGGTAATCCACCGAGACCTCTCCGTTGTCACAGCCCAGGTCCAGCACATCATAGCCCTTGCCGAGCAGATAGCTCTTTACCTTTCCCTTGAGTTCAAAGCCGCCGTGATCTGCAGCCAAAGCAATTTTCATATTGCACCTCCCACATATACGCATGTCTTATATGCATGTTTTCTTTTATCAAACGCGAACGTACGCGCCAATTTCCTATTTTTTTCAGGCTCACAGGCCAGAACAGGCTGATCACCCAAGGTGCCTATACCCGGGCGATGTTATATCCGGCTGACTTCAGCATTCGATTCATTACAGCAAAGCCAACACCGTCTTGCTCACTAAGGGCTCCTGCCAAAATCAGATCCACACCCTCTTCATCCATGTCCCTGAGCCTTGCAAAAAATTCATGGGCCGCCTCAATAAAAGCCTTTTCTTCAAAGAGAATCACGCCCACCTTCAGTCCCAGACGTTCGTTTAACCCTTTCAGGCGTTCAATCTCACTTTTTACCCTGTCAATTTGTCCTTCTATAATGGTCATCTCTGCCTTGGGCGCATAGTGCGTGTATTTCATTCCCGGCGCTTTCGGAACAAATTCATTGTGCTCCTCATCGGAGACATCCCTGGGTCTGTTGACATAAAGGGCTGGGTCCATTTCCACTTTGCCGCCGATGGCAGCTTCAATATTTTCAGCCGTTATAATTCCGGGTCTCAATATGGTTGGAACCTCCCCAGTCAGATCCAGTACCGTTGATTCAATCCCTACCCGACAGTCATTGCCAATAAGAATCGCATCAATCTTGCCGTTCAAATCCGTGACGACATGCTCGCCCTTTGTGGGGCTCGGCCTTCCCGAAATATTGGCGCTGGGCGCCGCAACAGGACAGCCTGCCTTCTTGATCAGTTCAAGGGCAACAGGATCGTCGGGCATCCGAATCGCTACAGTATCAAGACCGCCTGTGGTAATGTCAGGAATATTGGGCTTCTTGGGCAGAACAATGGTAAGCGGACCGGGCCAAAAGTTGTCCACGAGCCGAATGATTTTTGGTGTTAATGCGGGGGTCAGTTCTCCGATGTTGCTGGCTCTTGCAATATGAACAATCAGCGGATTGTCGCTGGGTCTTCCTTTTGCCTCATAGATTTTCGCAACTGCATCAGCATCCAGTGCATTGGCACCAAGACCATAAACCGTTTCCGTCGGAAACGCAACAAGACCGCCGCCTGCAAGAATGCCAGCCGCCTCATCAATCTTTTCCAGCGCAGCATCTACTTTTTCATTGGCCTCCGCTTCATCATAGATAATGCTTTGCTCAAGATTATGCTTATTCAAATCTCTGACATCAAATATTTTTGTTTCCATGCCATGTGTAACCTTCTTTTTATAATGATGTAAATCCTTCGTTATATGGATTATGTAACGCCTGGCAGAGGAACATGATCCTTGCCATCAGCTTTTGCGCAAAATTTTTTTACCGGTTGCCGTCCGGAATTTTAAATACCAGCGACTGCCCTCAGGTTTTCAACGAAAACCGTCTCCACCCCGGGAATTTTTATAGACAGATGCCGCGCCAGGGGATTCTTGAGAGAAACCGTCCGAGCAAAGCGAGCGGTTTCCAAGAGAATGCCCTAGGCAGGCATCAATCTATTAGAAATTCTTCATTTTCTCCGCCTGATCCGACGTAATCAACCCATCGATGATCTCATCCAGATCTCCGTCCAGGAAATAATCGAGTTTATATAGTGTTAGCCCGATTCTGTGATCTGATACGCGTCCCTGCGGGAAATTGTAGGTTCTGATTCGTTCACTTCTGTCACCGGAACCAACCTGACTCTTTCGTGCTTCTGAAATTTCCTTGTTCTGCTCCTGAATCTTGGCGTCATATAATCTGGCCCTTAACACCTTAAACGCCTTTTCCTTGTTCTTGATCTGGGACTTTTCATCCTGACACGTAACAACCAAACCTGTCGGAATATGAGTCAGACGTACCGCAGAGTCGGTGGTATTTACACACTGGCCGCCGTTTCCGGACGCACGGTAAACATCGACTCTAACATCGTTGGGATTCAGATCCACTTCCACGTCATCAATTTCAGGAAGTACCGCTACAGTGGCTGCAGAAGTATGAATTCTTCCGCTGGATTCCGTCTCCGGTACGCGCTGCACTCGGTGAACGCCGCTTTCATATTTCAGTCTGGAATAAGCCCCTCTCCCCTTGATCAGGATAACGGCTTCCTTGATTCCACCGATTCCGGTATCATTGATGTCCATCATCTCGGTCTTCCAGCCGCGACGTTCTGCATATCGCATGTACATTCTCAATAGATCGCTGCCAAAAAGGCCTGCTTCTTCTCCGCCGGTTCCAGCGCGAACTTCAAGAATTACGTTCTTTTCATCGTTGGGGTCTTTTGGAAGCAGCAGTACTTGAAGCTCATTGCTTAGGATTTCCTGCCTCTCCTCCAGCTCAGACAGTTCCATCTTCGCCATTTCGCGAAGTTCCTCGTCCATTCCGCCTTCATTGAGCATTTCCTTTGTATTTTTCAGCTCATCAACGGTCTTTTTATATTCTCTGTATTTGTTTACGATGGGCTCCATTTCGGCCATATCCCGGATATGCTTCTGCCATACCGTCTGGTCGTTGATTACCTCAGGATCGGATACCTTAAGGGAGAGCTCCTCGTACTTTTCCTGGATGAAATCCAATTTATCGTACATATATTCTCTACTCCTAATCTTACATAGATTTCATTTATTCTAGTTAATCATGTATTATATCAGCTTATTTTTATTCTGTCACTTTCTCAAAAACATCAAAACCTGGCGGTATAACCGCTAAGGCTTCAAAAGTTGTTTTCATTCCTATCGGCAAGGTGAATGTGAAATAGATCGGAATTATTATAGCATGAAAGGAACCTAAAAAAAACTGGAAATGAGAATTTCCAGTTAATTTTGCTATTATTCGATATTGAACTTTTTCTTGAACTTCTCTACACGGCCGCCGCGATTGATAAACTTTTGCTGTCCCGTAAAGAACGGATGGCAAGCAGAGCATACATCTAATCTAAGTTCATCCTTCATCGATTTAGTAACAAATGTGTTTCCACATGCACATGTAACCGTACATTCCTTATAGTTTGGATGGATTCCTTCCTTCATGCTTTTCACCTCTTTCCGAATAGATATCTATCTTAAATATTCTGTTCTAAACGATAGCTATTACATATTAGCATAAGCCGCTGCAATAGGCAAGTACTTTTTTGATTGTAATGAAAATGCAACATTTGGAAGCATTGCTGCAAACGGTTCTGCACAAAACCTTCAGCAGTCAACTCGGCCCTCGAGCAACCGGACTTTAATCTGTAACTGCCAATCGCTCAGGTTTCAATAGTGCCATCAGCACGGGTTTCTTCCTTCTGTTGATAAATACGCTTTCCTCCGAGCTCAGTTTGATCATGTTCATTTGGTAGTTGGTCAAACCCCCTGGCCTGATTTTGTCTGATACACGAAGCGGCTTCAATCCTCTTGCATATTCCACTGCATTTATGCCGATCTCCTTAAACACAGAAAAACTTGAAAACGGCATCTGAAAAGAAACTTCCAGGCTGTCTTCTGCAGTGTTGTCTGCATGGTTAATCCGAACCATGCCCTTTGACTGAATCCCGATTCCGATCCCGGTTTTTCCGAAGCCCGCACTGAGTTTGGCTATTTCACCCAAATCGTCGGTATGATAGAACTTCACTACCGCGGCACGCATCCCGGCCTCTTCAACACCTTCCATGATCTTCTCCAAAATTAAATAATGGTTCTGATAGATTTCAGGTGCAGTGGCCTTATTTCCAAAAGCAGGAGAAATCCCAACGACGATATCGGCTTCGTTCTCTGCTGCATTTCGCTCTTCCTCAAGAAGATGAAATCCTGTTTTAGGGTCGGGAACGCCCTGAT
>JARBUO010000136.1 GCA_029239605.1 Bacillota bacterium
CGGATCTGGATGTGGAACATCTTGTTGAGTTTATGATGATTACCCTTTCCGGAATGGGGTTTTATCTGGGAAAAGAACCTGAGGAGGACCGCCTCAGCGGGAAAACAATTCATACTATCATCAGGATCTTTATGGAGCAGCTAAAGAGTGAGTCTGTCAGATCAGCAGTAAATTTAAATTAAAAGCTGTCAGGCTGACCGAAAGCTGTCCCTTAAGGTTTGCGCGGTGAAAGACGGATAACAGAAAAGCACACATTAGGATTTAAACAATTTTTGAATCATCCTATCTGTGTGCTTTCTTTTTTTCTTTGGGTCACTCCAACACTTGACATAGAGCATTCCTTTATATGCTTAAGCCAGATGGTACTGAGCGTACCATCTGCGAGCCTCCAGGAAACCATCGCGCCCCTAAATAAAAGGTACGAGCTCCCCCGGAGCAGATTCGGCGCTGCCAAAGGCTGCTGCTTCAATCAAAGTCTTTGTATAACTGTTCTTTGCCGATTCAAAAATTTGGCGGGTAGTGCCGTGTTCCACCACATGCCCCTCATTCATAACGTATACCCTCCCTGCGATCATCCGCAAAACAGATAAATCATGGGTGATGAAAAGTACCGCAAGACAGCGATCACGGCGGAGTTTCTCAAGCATATTCAGGATCTGATTTTGAACGACAACATCCAGTGCTGACACTGACTCGTCGCAGATCAGCAAATCCGGGCGGGGGGCTAACGCCCGGGCGATTGCCACCCTTTGCCGCTGACCTCCTGATAATTTTGCAGGCTTTCGGTCCAGCAGTTCTTCGGGTACTTCCGCCAGAGAGATCAACTCTTCCAGCTCACTGAGGGGACGATTGGATGCTTTCAGTGCAGATTCTAAAATATATCGTATGGTATGGGCAGGGTTCAGGGATGCATAGGGGTCCTGAAAGACGATCTGGGCACGGTTTCCCCCAAAATATTTCACGGAGCCGGAATCCGCCTTGGTTAAGCCCACAAGGCATCGTGCCAGCGTTGTTTTTCCTGAACCCGATTGCCCAACAATCCCGACACACTCGCCTGCACACACGTCAATACTGACATCCGTCAGTGCGGTAACGGAGCCAAACCGCTTGTTCAGGTTCACGGCTCTGAGCAGGGTATCGCCGCCTGAATAAGAATCGGAGAAGGATTTCACCTGCAGAAATCGATCTGCTTCGATGAGTTCTTTTGCCGCTTCAGAACAGGGCTGTTCGGTTACCTTAAGAGCGGAGCCCTCTTCTACAATTTTGCCGTTTTCCATAACCAGAATGCGGTCACACCTTGTTTTTGCAAGGCGGATATTGTGGGTGATGACAATCAAAGGCATTGCGCGAACGCTGCGGATCGAGTCAATCAGGTCAAGAATTTCCTTTTGGGTAATCACATCCAGTGCAGTGGTTGCTTCGTCAGCAATCAGAAGCCGGGGCTGGGTGGCAAGGGATGCGGCAATTACGATCCTCTGACGTTGACCGCCCGACAATTCAAACGGATATCTGTCTGCAGCATCTGCCGGCAAGCCAACTTCTTTTAGGGCAGATGCAATATCAAAATCAGCTTTTTTTTGTTTTGGTACGCCGTCCAGAATTTGTTTGCCGCACTTTTTCAACGGATCAAGGGCAGTAAAAGGATCCTGCATTACCATACCGATGGCACTGCCCCTTATCTTTGCCCACTGCTTTTCACGAGCATCCAGTGAAAAGCTTTGTTCGTCTATTCGGTAATCTCCCGACGGCTTCGCCTGATTTGGAAGCAGCCCGATCAGGGAGCGCATCATCATGGTTTTTCCGGAGCCTGATTGTCCGACGATGCCGACACTTTCGCTGCCTTCCAGCTTGAAATCAATGCCCTTTAATATCTCATTTCCGCTGATTTGCACCTGTAAGCCGCTGACCTCTATTTTAATTGTCATCGAAACCGCCCCTTTCAAGAAGATAGCTGCCGATCAGATTAATGGAAACAGCAGTTACAATAATGATGATACCGGCAGAGAGGGACATGGCTGGATTTTGAGACAACAGTTCGCGTCCATCGGAGAGCTGGCGGCCCCAATCCGCTTCTTTTGGTCCAACTCCAAGGCCTAAAAACGACAGCGAAGACATACTCATCAGACCGTAAGCAATGTTCAGAAAGAAATTAACGAGCACCACCATTGCAATATTAGGGAAAATATGTTTTGCTAAAATGTTGACGGTGCCTAAATTCAGCATTTTTGTTGATTCAATATAAGGCTTGGATTTTTGCTGCATTACTGCGGAGCGCACCAAACGAATATCAAAGGGCGAATATAGAATAATCATAACCAGGACGCTGACCCAGTACCCTCCGCCGATTATGGCAGCAGCAACAATGGCCAACAGCATGGATGGCATAGAGAGGGTTAAATCAGCATAGGCGGATACGATTTTATCCCAAAAGCCGCCGAACCAACCTGCCGTGCTCCCCAAGACGAGGCCGATGATAAGAGAACCTGCTGCAATGCATAACGGCCCAATCATTGCGCTGTCTGTGCCTGCTATGAGCAGCTTCAGAACATCACGACCCAGGGCATCGGTGCCCAGAAGGTGACCTGCTGAACCAGCAGGCAGCTTGGCGTTATGAATATCCAGACTTAAAGCATCCGGCGCAAAAAGCGAAGGGAAAGCCATCCAAAGGGCGATGATCAGCAAAAAGAAGACGGATAATATGATTCTGAGCGGAGGAAGCTCTAGCTTTTTGGCAGGGGAAAACTTTAATTTTTTATCCTTTGTCGTGCTCTCCATATCAGCTTGCCCCCTTTGCTTTTTTATCGTTGTTCGGTGTCCTGTGGATTGTGGGATTAAAGAAATAAACCAGTATATCAACAAATGCCGATGTCAGGCAGATGATTCCCCCAAGCATGAGGGCGATAAACTGCACGACTGGAACATCGCGGAAGGTAACCGATGTGGTCAGCAGCACGCCAAGCCCCGGAATGGAAAAGACATTTTCAATCAAAACAGTTGCGCCGAAAAGACTTGCCAGAACCAGCCCCGTGCTTGTTAAAACAGGCGCTGACGCATTTTTAAGCTGGGAAAACACGATCTTTCCTGTGGGGATGGCCCGCGCGCGCATAAATACCGCATAATCGCTGGACACTTCCTTTAGCATGGCAGAGCGGGTGATTTTAATCAGCAGCGCAGAAACCCCTACGGTCAACGTGATTGCAGGCAAAATCAGGTGCCACAAAACATCGGGCAAATTGCCCGGCTCACCGATGCCGTACATTGGGAAGATTCCAAACTGGTAGGAGAACACATAGAGCAGCACAAGTCCTAACGCAAAGCTGGGGGAGCAGGTGCCTATGATTGATGAAATGTCGATGATTCTGTCGGTGAGCCTGCCCTTTCTGCGGGCTGACACCACACCCAGCCCAACGCCGATGATGATGCTGAGCAGCAGGGATAAACCAACAAGCTGAAACGTAACGGCGGCATGAGGAGCGATATAGTCGATAACAGGGTAGCCCGCCTTGATGGAGTTGCCAAACTCTAGGGAAACCGCATCATGAACCCATCTTGTGTATTGGGTTAAAAATGGGTCGTCTAGATGGTACTGCTCACGGATTTTACTAAGCAACTCGGGAGTGACCTTTTTCGCACCTACCAGGGAACGGGCAGGATCACCGGGGGCGATATACAGCAGTGAAAAAATCACAAAAGACATCACCACCAGCGAGACAAGGCACTCAAGCAGACGTTTTGCAATAAATCTTGTTTTACTCATATACTGTCATCCTAGTTCATCATCTTAAAGGAATGCACTTCCCGGCAGTTTCTTTTCCTGCCTGGAAGTGCTCGGTTGATTCTACTTATTATGTAGTCAATATCGATGTAAGCGATATTGACAAACATTTTGATCATTTCTATTTTGTGAAGCTGAAGTTTTTGGGCCAGTTTTGGGACAGGAAGGTGTATGACGTGAAATTGTCAACTTCAATGGAGCTGTTATAGGCAACAGCGGCTTCACCCCACCAAATGGGTGCATAAATTGCCTGTTCCTGTGCGATGTCGATTCCCTTTAGCAAATCGTCAAGTCCTTCTTCAGCAGATTTTTCATAAACTGCCTGCAAGTAGGGCTGAACTGACGGATCTGTCCAGTTTGCCGGGTTTGTACCCTGGCCGGTGGTATCGAGAAACCATATTGCGATTTCTGCAGGGTCCAGTGTCGGCGGGCGGTAATCCATCCAGTCAATCCCTTTTGTACCCGAACCCATTTCGTTCAGCCACTGTTCTACGGGAATTTCCTGAACGTCAACAGTAATACCGATTTCTTTCAGGGAATCGGCAATTACTAAGGAAGCTTTGCCCAGATCCTGATTGCTGTCGGGATAATAGATTGTTGTGGAGAAGGGTGCTGCACCAGAGAGTGCGAACTCCTCTTTTGCTTTTTCCATGTTATATTCATAATGGGTAAGGGCATTTAGCTTTTCTCTTGCATCATCTGCAGAGAGAACCGTTGCAAATTGCTCTGGTGCTGTAAAGGCCGTTGCCTTTTCCGGGTAGCCGTCCTTGATGCTGTCGATAATACCCTGGGAATCAATGGCGTAGGCAACCGCTTTGCGGACGTGCTCGTTATCAAAGGGTTTTACGGTTAAATCAAAGGTCAACCCCACATAGGAACGATCTTTATAGGTTTGCACTTTCGCGCCGTTCACTGACTGATAATCGCCGATCTGGCTGATTGGGATATCAAAGGCAAAGTCTACGTCGCCCTGCTTGAAGGCAAGAAGGCGGGTCTGGTTATCAGAGATGAAGTCGATTCTTACTTGTTTCACTTCGGGTGTTCCGCCCCACCAAGTGTCAGAGGCTTCCAGTGTTACATGGGAGCCGGGAGAAAACTCAGCAACCTTATACGGACCTGAGCCAAGAAGAAGATCCTTAGCGGAGCCGATAGCTTCTGCATTTTCTGCCCATTCTTTCTTCGTTACGAACAAGCCGCCATTATTGGATATGGACCAAATAAAGTTTGACTGTGCATGGGGCAGCGTGATTTTTAAAGTGGATTCATCCACCTTTTCTGTGGTAAAACCTTCCGGATAGAAATACGCGATGGAAGGAGACTGTTCGGGATCGGCACTTCGCTCAATGGAATAAATAATGTCATCAATCGTTACCGGTGACCCGTCGGAGAACTTCGCATCTTTTCTCAGATTGAAGGTCCAAACGGTGGAATTCTCATCCTCCCAGCTTTCAGCCAGCGCGGGATGAATTTTTCCATCCTCGCCAATAGCCACAAGACCTTCGTTGACGATCTGCTGAATGTAATACTGGATCACTGAGCCTTCCTGTCCTGCTTCCAGTAAGTTGATGGAATCGGGTACTGCAATGACCAGAGGCTTTTCTTTCGCTGCATCATTACCTGGAGCGTTTGAATTTCCGCAAGCGGAGAGGCTGATGAGCGCAAGGATTAAAACGATCACCGCAACCGTGCGGGTAAGTAATTTTCTTTGTCTTTTCATTTCTATTACCGTCCTTTTCATGAATGATCAGTGGAAATCAACAAATAAACATTCCGAAACGGAACTCCTGGTGAGCGGACCTCCGTGCTGTCCGTTATTCATTCGGGTAATGCCCGGAATAGAAAAACGGATTTCCTGTTTTTGCATAATTACTGGTATTCATATATGATTTGTAGGCTTTATTATACTGCCGGATAATCAATTTGTCAAGTGTTTTATCAGGCTGTTTGTTGTTATCTTGCGATAATGTCAGTATGTAAACGATCGAGCGAAAATGTCACCCCTGTTGTAGAATTACTTTATGAAACCCAGGATGCGCTAAGGTGTTTTGCAGAAAGCTATGTATGGTTTTTGTATGATTTGCAGGGCTTTTATATGTGGCTTTTCTGAATTTTTTAGGCCATCAAGCAGAGGTATTTTATTGGTTCTATTTATGTATAGAATGTATTGACAATCCCTTGGGGCGATGTTATAATCCCATATAACATATATGATAACTATGATATGCTGGATTCGGGTTTTTGCTCCCCATCTGGGAATGTGATAAAATCACCGCACCAGTATCTGTTCTCAATCTCAGCGTCATTATCATCAAACTTTTGCAAAGTATGAACTGGAAGAATGCTCGAAAATATTCACTGAAAGAATGGGTGGCCATTATGAAAAATCCGTTACACTATCAGCTTACCGAATACGACTGTGGACCAACCGCTATTTTAAATGCCATCAGCTTTTTATTTTCCCGGGAGGAAATCCACCCGGATATTCTGCGCTACTGCTACACATATACCCTGGATTGCTATAATTCAAAAGGAGAGCACGGAAAAAAGGGCACGTCGAAAATGGCAATGATATTTTTATCCAGCTGGCTCACACAATACGGCAAGGTAAAAAATATGCCCATTGAATGCGAGTTCCTGGCAGGTGAGGATGTTCGCATCGACAAGAACAGCCGTATTGTGGAAGCGCTCCGGCAGGGCGGTGCGGCGGTTGTTCGGGTTCACTATGATGTGGGACATTATGTAACCTTAACAGGCATTGAGGGGGACTCGGTATTGATGTTTGATCCATATTACCGAAAGCGACCCTTTACAAAAGCAGGGATCAGGATGATTGACGGGAAACCGTGCGAATACAACCGTGTGGTGAATCTTTCCGTTTTCAGCAGCGGAAACCGCCAGCCCTATTCTCTTGAAGTTCCTGCAAAGCGTGAGGCCGTGCTCATGTTCAACACCAAGACCCGCAAACCCGGCAAACCTGTTGAAAACACCATAGAGTATTATTTGTAATACAGTTGAAACTGAGCTATGCGGCCAAACCGGCCAGCGCTGTGTTATTGGAATGAAAAACGGCTAAACCTGTGGGGCTTAGCCGTTTTTGTAAGTCCATTCAAATGATCCCTAACATAATATAATATGAATTTTTGGATCGAAAGGTTCCAATTTAGTTTTCTAAGATTTCTCCGTTTGTGGTGAGGGTTACTACCTGCCACGGAATCATCTTGCCGCTGTTTCTCAGTGCGGTCACTGCTGCATTCTGAATGCCTCCGCAGCATGGAACTTCCATTCTGACCACGGTAAGGCTCTTGATGTTATTGTTTGCAAGAATGGCAGTCAGCTTTTCGGAGTAGTCTCCTTCATCCAGCTTCGGACAGCCGATGATGGTGATCTTGTTCTTCATGAACTGGTTATGGAAGTTTGCGTAAGCATAAGCTGCGCAGTCTGCTGCGATTAGCAGGTTTGCTCCATCAAAATATGGTGCGTTGACAGGAACCAGCTTAATCTGTACCGGCCATTGCTGCAGCTGGGATTCCAGCTGGGCCGGAGCTGTTGCTTCGGCTGCTGCTGATCCATGAGAGGCAGTGGGCGCTGCGGCTGAGCCTGCTTCTGTTTCTTTTTTCAGCATTCTTGACATGCTTCCCGGGCAGCCTGCAAAGGGAACTTCCGGTTTATGCTGCGGGTGATTCTGATGAGCAGCCTGAGCCTGCATCTTTTTCATGTTCTCTGCAACAGCAGCTTCGTCAAAGGCAGCAGCTTCCCGTTCTACGAAGGTGATAGCCCCTGTGGGACAGGCAGGAAGACAATTGCCCAGACCGTCACAGTAGTCATCTCTTACCAGCTCCGCTTTTCCGTCGATCATAGCAATTGCTCCTTCATGGCAGGCACTGACACAAAGTCCGCATCCGTTACATTTTTCTTTTTCAATATTTATAATTGTTCTAATCATCTTTATTTCCTCCATTATTTCATGCTCTGCTTTTCTTTGCGCTGCAGATTTCTTGAATCTGTCTCTGCAATGCAGATGCTTTCCAATCTATCGTTTCATTTTTTCTTTGCTTTTATGGTTTCAGTATAGTAGAATCATACTATAAGTATCGTTGCATTTGCAACAGAGAGGTGATTTTTTTGAAACATAATATAAAAATTTTGATGAATTCCTCTTTATTTCAGGGGGTTTCCGAGCAGGATCTGGAGGCAATGCTCAGCTGTCTTGGCGCCAATGAGCGTAAATACAAGAAGAACGATATTATTCTTCTGGCGGGAACCAGAGTAACTTCAGTCGGGATCGTTGCGGAAGGAAATGCCCAGATTACCCGTGAAGATGCGGAGGGAAACAGAGCAATCCTATCAGAGCTGGTGAGAGCTGATCTCTTTGCAGAAGCCTATGTGGCAGCGGGTTCGGCGGAAGTGCCTGTGACGGTCATCGCAACCTCAGACTGCCGTATTATATGGATTCCATTTCATAAAATCGTCGGAGCCTGCAGCACGGCCTGCGGCTTTCATAAAATCTTAATTGAAAACATGATGCGGGTCATTGCAGTAAAGAATATTATGATGAATGAAAAGATGCGGGTTCTCGCCTGCAAAACAACAAAGGAAAAGCTGATGACCTATCTTTCCGATTATTCGGAGCGAACAGGGAAAAATAAGTTTAAAATTCCTTTCTCCAGAAATGAGCTGGCGGACTATCTCAGCGTAGACCGCAGCGCCATGTCCCGTGAACTGAGTAGACTCAGGGACGAGGGGTATCTGGAATACCATAAAAACGAATTTGTGTTAAAGAAAGAGAGTTACAGAAAATGATTGAACAGGGAAAAGAATATGAAATTACAATAGAAGATATGAGTCACGAAGGACAGGGCATCGGAAGAATCGAAGGGCTTGCCGTATTCGTGGACGGAGCAGTGGTTGGGGATGTGGTGAAAGCAGAGCTGACAAAGCTGAAGAAGAGCTATGCCTTTGGAAGACTTACGGAAATTCTTACACCATCAGAATACCGGGTGTCGGCTGCCTGTGAGTATTTTGGCAGCTGCGGAGGCTGCTCCCTTCAGTCCATGAACTATGAGGGGCAGCTGAAGCTGAAACAAAAGCTGGTGAAGGACAAGCTGACCAGAATCGGCGGGATTGAAAATCCTCTGGTTCACGATACCATCGGAATGGATACCCCGCAAAACTATAGGAACAAGGCGCAGTTTCCCGTAGGCATGAAGCAGCGTGGAAAGCAATCAGGAAAACCCTCGGTAGGGTTCTATCAGGCAAAGAGTCACCAGATCATCAATTGCGAAACCTGCATGATTCAATCGGCCCCTGCGGAAAAGATCGCACAGGCACTGCGGGAATACATGAAAACAGACCACATCACCGCCTATGATGAAACGACCGGAAAAGGACTGATCCGCCATCTCATCGTAAAGACAGCCTTTGGAACCGGTGAGGTCATGGCGATTCTGGTGATCAACGGAAAAGGTCTGCCAAACGGGGAAAAGCTGGTTCTCATGATGGATGACGCCATCAATGAACTTGCACCAGATCCGCAGACCGGCGTTG
>JARBUO010000017.1 GCA_029239605.1 Bacillota bacterium
TATGTGAAAAGATTTGGTGTGGTAACTTAACCTTAACACAATTTGGAAGTTTTCCGCTTTTATTTATTTGAGGTGTAACACATGTATTGTAATCCTACACTCCGGTACAGGTTAAGATCCTGCCTCTTATTGACAAGCAGCATTCTTATGCAGGGGAAATCAGCAAAGTGCTGCAGCAAAAGGGAATCCGCGCAGAGGTGGACCAGAGAAATGAAAAGGTTGGATATAAGATCAGGGAAGCACAGATGGAAAAGATCCCATACATGCTGGTGGTAGGGGCAAAAGAGGAAGAAAACAGAACGGTTTCGGTTCGAGCAAGGAAAGAGGGAGACGTGGGAGCAATGCCACTGGAAGATTTTGTTGGAAGGATTGTAAGTGAAATAGAAAATAAGATAAAATGAGCAAAATCACAGGAATAAGGTAACCAGTCTATTTTGATGTGATCGAGCAAAAAACCGAAGAATATAGTCGTGCTCCCGTTAGCACACCATCTTTCTTTGGTTTTTTTTTGCTTGGATTTTAGATAATTTCCTCACTTGTTTACTAGTGAAAATAATGGTAAACTTTTGTCTGGTTTTACAGGCATACAAGAACTGCTTTCTTGTGGAAATTCGACGGAGCATATAAAAACTGACCTAAAAGGGAGCATGAATGCAAATATGTTTGCACCTGATCTGTCAATTCTATCTCAAAGGATAGTTGTTTTCATTAAAATAACATAGATTCTATTTTTTATTTTTAGTTTATTTAATCAAGGAGACAAAACAATGAAAATGAAAGGTAAGAAAGAAAAACTTCTATCCGGAAGGAAGAGCCTGGTGCACAAAATTTTGGGATGGATTGGTACGCCGGTTTTTCTGACGTATTGCATTGCAGCAGTACTGATTCTAAGTATTGTGGGAACATCCATCATCAATCTGAGAAACGAAGAGCTGGCGTCCAGTTCCAGAGCGGTTGCCAACGAAATTAACGGCACGCTGACAAATTATCTGGAAATAACAGATCAGATGTCCTACAACAGTCAATTCGAGAATTTCTGCAGGAACACCGTTCCGGGTGTGAATATCGTGACGGCGCCGGACATCGAGAATGTTTTAAAGTCAATGAAAAATATCTCTGATGACAATCCTGATTTTATGTGCGCTTGGGTTGCTGACTTTGACACAAATCAACTGATTGACTCCGACGAATGGGTATCAGGCCCAGATTACATTATTACGACGAGAGATTGGTACAAAGGGATTACAGAAAAGAATAGCTCCATAATCACTGCACCATATGTAGATGCAACGACGCAGTTGGCAGTTGTCAGTACGGTTTCCCCGGTTTATGATTCCGAAACTGGTGAGATGATAGGCGCTGTAGGTTTAGATTTCAATATTGACAGCATCTATTCCATGGTGGGCCAGTATCGTTTGGGAAAGACCGGATTCTTTATTCTGACGAGCAGTGACGGTTCAACGATTTATCACCCCAATGAAGCGTATAAGAACTTAAATGTGGCAGAGACGAAGATGTCTGCCAACATGATTGGTCAGATTACAGATAAGAAAGAGGGGCTCATTGATTATACCTCTGACGGGAAGGAAATCAGCGGTTATGTGATTCCCGTGGGCGAAACGGGTTGGGTCGTTGCTTCCGGTTTGCCTCAGGACGAATTCAGTCTGACTCAGAGCAAGGTGAAGCAATCCGTATTTCTCATATTTGGACTGGCATTTTGTATCATTATTTTGTTGATCTTTTTTATCTCACGAATGATCGTTTCCCCTTTAAAGCAGCTTGCTTCGGCATCAGATAAACTGGCTTTGGGAGATGTAGATGTAACCATAGAGACCAAAAAAACAAACGACGAAGTAGGGGAACTTGCGGAATCTTTTCATAAGATGATTGATAACATCAAATCTCAGGCCAAGATTGCAGAACGGATCGCTGAAGGGGATTTGGATGTGACTATCATACCAAAATCAGAGAAGGATATCCTCAGTAAAAGCTTTGTTAAGGTTGTGGATACGTTAAATGATCTTGCATCTGAAACAGAAGCCATGACCGAGGCAGCAATCGGCGGCAGGCTTGCAGATCGAGGTCGTGCAGATCGGTTCCACGGCGGATACAAGGAAATTATCCATGGCTTTAACAGGACACTGGATGCTTTAATTACTCCGCTGCAGACTGTGTCAAATTACATAGAGAGAATCAGCACCGGTGATATTCCCGAGAGAATAAGCCAGGAACAAAACGGGGATTATGAAAAGATTAAAAACAGTGTGAATACCTGTATTGATGCAGTAAATCTGCTGATTGAAGACGCACTGATGCTGGCTGAGGCAGGTGTCGAAGGGAAACTTTCTGTTCGTGCCGATGCATCGCGTCACGGCGGTAACTTTGGCTTGATCATAGACGGTGTAAATCAGACGCTGGATTCTGTCATAGGACCATTACATGCGGCCGCAAAATATATCGAGAAAATTGGGAAGGGAGAAATACCGGAGGAAATAACAGAAGCGTATCGGGGAGACTTTAATGATATCAAGAACAGTATCAACGCATGCATAAAAGGTCTCGGCGGAATCGTTGAGGCCAATGACGTTGTGACGAGGATGAGTTTGAACGATTACTCCATTAAGGTTCAGGGAGAGTATGAGGGCATTTTCAAACATATGGCGGAATCGGTAAATCTGTTGAACTACCGCATGAATCGAGTTGTGGAAATCCTGACTCATGTTGGAAATGGTGATCTCAGTGATCTGGATAATATCAAAGAGGGCGGAAAGCGCAGTGAAGGCGATACTCTTGTTCCTGCACTCATCACTTTGGAAGAAGGAATCAAAGCCCTTGTGGATGAAACCAATGAGCTGTCAAATGCCGCAGTAGAAGGAAAGCTCGACAAGAGGGGAGCTGCTGAAAAATTCCAGGGAGAATACCGGCAGGTAATCCTCGGAATTAATAGCACCCTGGAAGCGGTTATAGCACCGATTCATGAAGCTTCACAGGTCTTGACCGAGATGTCAAAGGGAAATCTGAATATCTACATGCAGGGAGAATATGCCGGCGATCATGCAGTGATAAAGGAGGCTCTCAACGGATCCCTCGATAATATCAGAAGCTATATTAAGGAGATTTCAGAGGTGCTGTCAGAGATTTCTGAAGGGAACTTGAATCTAGCCATTACCGCGGACTACAAAGGTGATTTTGTAATTATTAAGGAAGCGCTGAATCATATTATAACGACCTTAAGTCAGGTTCTCAGTGAGATTCGCATCTCTTCCAACCAGGTTGCCTCCGGGTCTCGCCAGGTGTCAAGCGGAAGCCAGACCTTATCTCAGGGAACAACAGAGCAAGCCAGCGCAATACAACAGCTGACTGCCTCCATGAATGAAATGGCACTGCAGACGAAAGAAAATGCGGCAAATGCAAACGAAGTAAACGGTCTTGTGGAAAGTGCAAAAAATCATGCGGAAAAGGGTAATCTTCATATGAAGGATATGCTCTCATCCATGGCAGAGATCAATGCCGCATCGGCGAATATTTCCAAGATCATTAAGGTAATCGATGATATTGCCTTCCAAACCAATATTCTTGCATTAAATGCGGCAGTAGAAGCTGCAAGAGCAGGAGCGCACGGCAAGGGATTTGCAGTTGTGGCTGAAGAGGTGAGAAGCCTTGCTGCCAGAAGTGCCAGCGCTGTCAAGGACACTGCTGCACTGATTGAAGGCTCCATGGGCAAAGTCCACACCGGTTCAGCTATCGCAAATGAGACCGCTGCATCACTGGATCA
Organism: Bacillota bacterium; assembly: GCA_029239605.1. GTDB lineage: Bacteria > Bacillota > Clostridia > Peptostreptococcales > Anaerovoracaceae > Anoxybacterium. Next base: position 3,776 of record JARBUO010000017.1, read on the forward strand.
GATTGTTCGGGAAATTGAGAAAGTAGCCGATTTCATCGATAAAATTGCGGTTTCCTCCAATGATCAGGCAACGGGGATCCTTCAGATCAATAAGGGAATCGAACAGGTATCCTCGGTCATTCAGAACAATTCTGCCACTGCAGAGGAAAGCGCAGCAGCCAGTGAAGAACTGTCCGGTCAGGCAGAAATGCTCAAGGAGATGGTGGGCAAATTCCAACTGAACGACAGCTTGGATCGGGAGGAAGCGCCAAAACAGCTGAATTCTTTGAAGATGTTAGAAAAAGGCTCTGATAAGTACTAGGATTTGTGCAAGCAGCCCGGATGAAAGTCCGGGCTGCTTTTTAATAAGAAAACTCGGTTCCTATAGGTGATTTGAAAGATTGACAATAAATTAATAAAATGTTATATTATGGAATAAGAAAAAGGAGCTTCTGTGATGCAACCCTGGTAATGCAAGATACCTGGCGCAGTATAAATTACCATTTATCATAAATAAACAGGAGGAGTTATGTCTTTAGGCACTTGGGGTGAAGACCTGGCGGAGAGATATTTAAAAAAAGAGGGGTTCCTCATCCTGGAAAGAAACTATCGGTGCAGGATCGGAGAACTTGATTTGATCGCTCTCGACGGGAGCTGCATCGTCTTTGTTGAAGTGAAGACAAGGCAGAATCAGAGCTTTGGGCTCCCATGTGAAGCAGTAAATCAAGAAAAAATCCGGCATATCAGGAGAACCGCAGCTTATTATTTGATGAATCATCCTGTTGATGCCCTGGACCAGAGGGTCGATGTCATTGAAATTCTAAGAGTAAAGGACAAGACCTATTTCAGACATGTTAAGAACATAACTGGATAAGAGCCTTGGCGGGATCCACCGTTTCCAATGGAACAGTAGCGTGAACCTGCGAATGAAGAAGGAGAAGGAACTGCAAAGGAAATCAGAAAGGGGAAAGGTTGCATATGTATTCACAGGTGAAAAGCGGGTCTCTATATGGGCTCAATTCCGAACAGGTTATCGTTGAGGCGGATTTGTCTCCCGGTTTGCCTGCCTTTAATCTCGTGGGACTTCCCGATGTTTCTGTGAGAGAATCAAAAGAACGAATTCGGGCTGCCATGATCAATTCAGGTTTCCCATTTCCCTCCAAACGAATTACAATCAATTTGGCTCCTGCAGGAACGAAGAAAGAAGGAACTCATTTCGATCTTCCTATCGCCCTCGGGGTCATGGCTGCAAACGGTACGGTGAAAAAAAGCGTGGCAGCCTCCTTTGCCTTCCTGGGAGAGCTTTCTCTAGAGGGAAAGCTGAATCGAATCAACGGAGCACTGCCCCTTTCCATCGGACTCCGAAAAAACGGCATCAAGAAAATTATTCTACCGGCGGCCAATGCCGCAGAAGTTTCAGCCGTGGATGATATTCTCATTTATCCTGCTGAGAGCCTCGGTCAGATCGTCTCCTTTCTAAAAGGCAAAGAAGAAATTACTCCCTATGCAAAACAGCTTGAACAAAAATGGAGAAAAAATCCGGAAAACATGGACTTCAGTGATGTTGCAGGACAGGAAACTGTAAAAAGAGCCATGCAGATTGCAGCCGCAGCGTCTCACAATTTACTCCTGATCGGACCTCCTGGAGCCGGAAAAACCATGATGGCGAAACGAATGTCAGGCATCCTTCCGGAAATGAGCTATGAAGAAAAGCTGGAGGTTACTAAGATTTACAGCGTGGCAGGAGAATTGACGGAAGAACAGCCTATGATTCTATCAAGACCCTTTCGTGCGCCTCACCACACCGTTTCAGGGCCTGCCCTTGTGGGAGGCGGAGCAAGCCCAAAACCCGGAGAGGTATCCCTGGCCCATTGCGGTGTTTTGTTTTTAGATGAACTGCCAGAATTCAGCCGCTATGTTCTGGAAATGCTGCGCCAGCCGGTTGAGGACGAAAAAGTATCCATCTCCAGAATCAGAGGAACTGTTTCCTTTCCATCCCGTTTTCTGCTCCTTGCCTCCATGAATCCTTGCCCTTGCGGCTACTATGGAGACGCGACCCATGAGTGCACTTGCACCCAGAATCAGATTCGCAGTTATCTCTCTAAGGTTTCTGGACCGTTACTGGATCGTATTGATATGCATATTGAAATTCTTCCGGTGAAGTACAGCGAGCTTGCAGGTCTTGGGCTGGATCCTGATCAGGATGGATTCCTTGCAAAGCCGAAAACTTCGGATGAATTGAGGAGAGAGGTAGAGCAGGCCAGGGCAATTCAGCTGGAACGGTATCATAACGAAATGATCTATTATAACTCCCAGTTGACCACGGGGTTAATCAAAAAGTATTGTACTTTGGACAATGAAACAAAAAAACTGCTGGAAAACGCATTTCAAAAACTCTCTTTCAGCGCAAGGGCTCACTTCAAAATCATCAAACTGGGTAGAACCATAGCAGATATGGAAGGGGAAGAACGAATCCGAATCCACCATATCGCCGAAGCGATCCAATACCGAAGCCTCGATAAAATGTACCGGGGAATATGAGTTGACAGAGCTCCTATTATAATAGAAGAAAAAAAATAATAATAGGAGAAGAAAGAGAAGAAAGATCAGAATAGATAGGTGAAATATGGACAAGATCAAGAAAGTAAAACTCGGCGAGAAAGATTATCCAGAGCTGCTGAATTACATAGCCAATCCTCCAGCGATATTGTATTATCAGGGGGATATTACGCTGGCCAGCGATCCTCTGATTGCAGTTGTTGGAGCCAGAAAAGCATCCCCATATGGAAAGTGGGCGGCATATCATCTGTCTGAAAAACTGTCAGAATACGGAGTTGGAGTCGTCAGCGGAATGGCTTATGGTGTGGATTCCTATGCCCATAAAGGTGCTGTAGACAATAATGGCAGGACCGTTGCGGTATTGGGCTGTGGTGTAGATATCTGCTATCCTGCTTCCAACAGAGCCTTAAAAGAAGAAATTCTAAAAACAGGACTGATTTTATCCGAATATGAGCCGGGTATTCCGCCGCTGCCATTTCGTTTTCCTATGAGAAATCGCATTATCAGTGGCCTTTGTATCGGTACCGTTATTGTTGAAGCCGGACTGAACAGCGGTTCGCTGATTACTGCGGATTGCGCCGCGGAACAAGGCAGGAATATTTACGCGGTGCCAGGGAATATAAATAATGTGAGCAGCTTCGGTGCCAATAAATTGATCAAGGACGGAGCTGTTCCTTTAATCGTATTTGACGACATCATCGACGAACTGGGCATTGATCGGTCCGGACAGAAAAGAAACCAAAAAATAGAGCTGGGGGAAGATGAAAGAAAAATTTATGATTATATTCGAAAAAACGGTGAAGTTACAACAGATGATGTATGCAGAAATACCGGAAGGCAACCGTCACAGGTCAACTCCATTGTGACAATTTTAGAGATGAAGGGACTGCTTCAGACATCGCTGGGAAAAATTTTTATTGCAAAATGAAACTATTGGAAATATAATCTGTTCTTGTAAGCAGTCAAATTCTATGCTAGCAGAGAAAATCAATAAAGGAGGCTGAAAATGGCCGATAAAAATCTGGTGATCGTGGAATCTCCATCAAAAGCAAAGACCATCGGCAAGTTTTTAGGCAGTAAGTATAAAGTAGTCGCATCGGTGGGACATATCAGAGATTTGCCAAAAAGCAAGCTGGGCATCAATATAGAAAATAACTTTGAACCGGAGTACATCTCGATTCGGGGAAAAGGTGATATTATAAAGGCAATGAAAAAGGAAGCAAAGGATGCCGGCAAGGTATTCCTCGCAACGGACCCTGACCGTGAAGGTGAGGCCATCTCCTGGCACATTGCTTATTTGCTTGGAATCAATGCTGACGAGCCTTGCAGAATTGTATTCAATGAAATCACAAAAGGTGCGATTCAAAATGCGGTAAAGCATCCGAGGCAGATCGACAAGAAGCTGGTAGACGCGCAGCAGGCAAGGCGTGTACTGGACCGCCTCGTGGGATACAAGATTAGTCCTTTGCTGTGGAGAAAAATCAGAAGAGGCCTCAGTGCAGGCAGAGTTCAGTCTGCAGCTTTGAAAATCATCTGCGACAGAGAAAAATCCATTTTGGATTTTGTACCAAAGGAATATTGGAATATTACTGCAATGCTGATCAACGAGAGCAAGGGCAAGGAGAAACAAAAGAAATTTGCTGCAAAGCTCTCAGAACACAAGGGAAAGAAAATTACTGTTTCCACCAAGTCCGAAGCAGACCATATTTTATCAGAGCTCTCCGGGAAGGACTTTGTCATACAGAAAATAGAAGAACGGGAGAAGGTTCGAAAGCCGAATCCGCCTTTCACCACGAGCAGTCTTCAGCAGGAAGCATCTACAAAACTGAACTTTTATACCAAGAAGACCATGCTCATCGCGCAGCAGCTGTATGAAGGAATTGAGATTAAAGGACACGGAACGGTAGGTCTTGTCACGTATATTCGTACAGATTCTGTAAGAATTTCTGATGAAGCACAGGGAGCCGTTGTGGATTATATCAAGGACAAGTATTCCGACAGTTACTTGGGAAATCATGCGTTTACCAATAAGAAGAAAGATGTACAGGATGCGCATGAAGCTATCCGACCGAGTATTGTATCTCTGCATCCTGATGAGATCAAAGATTCGCTGACCAAGGACCAGTATAGCCTGTACCGGCTGATCTGGTCTCGCTTTGTTGCCAGCAGAATGGCTGCCGCAATTTATGACAGCGTCAGTGCAGAAATCATCAACGGAGATTATACTTTTAAAGCCAATGGATCTAAGATGAAATTTGACGGATACCTCAAAGTCTACAACAATGTAATGGATGAAGATGAAGAAAAGATGCTGCCTCCCCTTAAGGAAGGCGACAAGCCATCTCTTGTTGACATGCTCAGCGAACAGAATTTTACCCAGCCGCCGTCTCGTTTCAGCGAAGCTTCGCTGGTTAAAGATCTGGAGGATAAGGATATCGGCAGACCGAGTACTTACGCTCCAATCATCGCAACCCTCATCGAGCGCAAATATATTACGCGGGAAAAGAAGATGCTCAAACCAACAGAGCTTGGCTTCATCGTAACCGATTTAATGGAGACCTACTTTAAAGAGATTGTCGATGCGGGCTTTACAGCTGATATGGAAGAAAAGCTCGATGACATTGAAGTAAAGAATACTGAATGGAAAACCATCATCGCAGATTTTTATGGTATTTTGGAACAGGAATTGAAAATCGCTGATGAAGCAATAGAGAAAGTCAGTATTGAGGACGAACTGACGGATGAAATCTGCGAAGTCTGTGGAAAGCAGATGGCAATTAAGCATGGCAGATTCGGCGAGTTTTTGGCTTGCAGCGGGTATCCGGAATGCAAAAATACAAAACCTATCGTCAGCAAAATTGATGTGAAATGCCCGGATTGCGGGAAAGATATCATTGCAAGAAAGAGCAAAAAAGGCCGAGTATTCTACGGATGCAGCGGCTATCCGGAATGCAATAAGCTGTATTGGAATAAACCGGTAGACAAAAAATGCCCCAATTGTTCTTCTTTGTTAACGGAGAAAAAAACAAAAACATCAAGTTATTTGTGTTCCAATCCTGAATGTGGGTATAAAGAATAAGTCGATTTGTCGCGAAAAACAATCGTGACTTCATAGGAGGTAGTAACAAAATGGGAGATTTTCACGCAACTACAATCGTTGCTGTCAGACGGAATGAGAATGATATCTGTATTGGGGGAGATGGCCAGGTCACGATGGGACAGAGTGCCATCATGAAGCAAACCGCGAAAAAAGTGAGAAAAATATATAAAAATACAGTGATCACCGGTTTTGCCGGATCAGTTTCCGACGCATTTGCGCTGACTGAAAAATTTGAGAAGAAGTTGGAAGAGCACTCAGGCAATCTGAAACGTGCTGCTGTTGCATTGGCACAAACCTGGAGATCAGATAAGGCTATGAGGAACTTGGAAGCGCTGATGGTGGCCGCCGATAAGGAGAGCCTCCTGGTGATTTCCGGAAACGGCGAAGTCATCGAGCCCGACGATGATTTTATTGCCATTGGTTCGGGAGGAAACTTTGCGTATGCTGCCGCCAACGCGCTTTTTAAGCATACGGAAATGAATGCTGAGGAAATCGTACGGGAAGCGTTAAATATTGCTTCGTCTATTTGTGTCTACACGAATAGCAACATTTCCGTTGAAAAGCTGTAAGGGGGTATAGAGATGAGCACACTGTATAGCATGACTCCGAAAGAAATTGTAAAAGAGTTGGATAAATATATTATCGGTCAGGACAGCGCCAAAAAATCAGTAGCAGTGGCACTTAGAAACCGGTACCGAAGAAGTTTGCTTCCCGAAGAAATGCGGGAAGAGATTACCCCGAAAAACATTCTTATGATGGGACCTACCGGTGTGGGTAAGACTGAGATCGCAAGAAGACTTGCAAAACTCATGGATGCCCCCTTTGTAAAGGTGGAAGCTACAAAATTTACAGAGGTTGGATATGTGGGCAGAGATGTGGATTCCATGGTTCGAGATCTGGTGGAAGCATCCATCCGTATCACCAAACAGAAACGGCTGCAGGAGAAATACTCTATTGCAGAAGAAATCGCTGATGAAAAAATCATAGAAGCTATTATCCCAGGAAAGAAAAAACCAGCACAGAGTTCCGGTGGAGTGAGAGGGCCTTTTGATTTTATTCTGGGAGGAGGCTTTCAGACCAATCAGAACAGCCAGAATCAGATTCCAGGAGCAAAGGATGAAGCCCAGTCAGAAAAGGGCGATGTGGAACTTGCGAGAGAGCAGGTTAGACAGCAACTAAAGGACGGCCTTCTGGAAGAGCAGTTTATTGAAATCGAGGTCAATGATACCCCAAAGACTAACAATCTTGATCTGGGAAATGAGGGCATGAGCATTGCCATCGGCAATATCTTCGGTGATATGATGCCTCAGAAGAAGAAGAACAAGAAGGTTCGCGTAAAGGATGCAAGAAAAATATTGCGGGAACAGGAAGCTCAGAATCTCATCGATATGGATCAGGTTACGGTAGAAGCTTTAGAAAATGCTGAGCAAAACGGGATTATATTCATCGATGAAATCGATAAGATTGCTTCTGGTTCCGGCTATCGCTCCGGTGCTGATGTATCGAGAGAGGGTGTACAAAGAGACATTCTACCCATCGTTGAAGGAAGTGTCATCAATACGAAATATGGCCCTGTCAAAACAGATCACGTACTGTTTATTGGGGCTGGAGCTTTCCATATCTCCAAACCAACAGATTTGATCCCCGAACTTCAGGGGCGTTTTCCGATCCGTGTGGAACTGGAAAATCTCACAAAGGAAGCTTTTGTTCAGATCTTGACTGTGCCGGAAAATGCGCTGTTGAAGCAGCATAAGATGCTTCTTGAGACAGAAGGAATCAAAGTAACCTTTACGGATGATGCCGTGGAAGAAATCGCTACAATGGCATTTCTGACCAATGAGCAGACAGAAAACATCGGCGCCCGCAGACTTCACACCGTAATGGAAAAACTTCTTGAGGAAATCTCTTTCAATATTCCGGAAATGAATGAGGAAGAGATCATCATCGATAAAGAATACGTCAAAGAGAAATTCCTTGACCGAATCCATGCAGATGACATCGATCGGTATATCCTGTAATTTAATTGGTATATCAAGTAATAAAGCCGGTATATAATAGTATTAAAAATCAAAGAAATCGAACGTAAAGCGAAAGGCCAGCGTGTTGCTTATTGCAATTGCTGGCCTTTAATTATTATTCCTCAAGCAGGAAAATGCTTTCAACGGGAAGCTGCAATAACTTAGCAATTTTCATCGCTAACTCAAGGGTTGGATTATACTTATTGTTCTCGATTGCATTAATCGTTTGACGGGTTACTCCTAATTGAACAGCCATATCTTCCTCAGACTCAGGCAAGGGAATCGTTTCATATGTGGTCAAACGAAGAAATTACAATTGTGTATTTGGAGCCGTCAGCCTTTGAAATCAGCGGTGTTCGTCCGAATTGTGCAGAATGATGAAACTTTTTTGAACAATCAAAAAAATCTATTTTACATTAGTAATATTTCATATATAATGATTATACAATTGGATTAATATTTAACAATCACGATACAACAATCATGATTTAACAATTACAATTCAACAATCACTATTTTAAATAATGAGAATAAATAATAATGGAGGATTTTATGGAAAGGGATATACTTACTAAGGTAAGAAAGCTGAACTGGGTACTCCAGGAAAGCGCTTCCGGCGTCTTTTCGTTCAATGACCTTTGCGGGATTTTGAGCGATCTGATGGATGCAAATGTTTACATTGCCAATAAAAGAGGAAAGGTTATAGGCGTTCATTACAAGATAAAATCGGACAGCTCTACCATCACCGATCCAGAAACAGGGAGTGAAAAGTTCCCCAATGAGTACAACGAAGCTTTGCTTAAGGTCGTTGAGACAGAGGCTAACCTAAAGGCCGAGGAAGCACTGGAAATCTTTAAGTACGACTACGATACCTATGATAAGCTGCACACGATCATACCGATCCTTGGCGGCGGTCAGAGGCTGGGAACCTTGATAGTGACCCGCTATAAACCGGAATTCACTGATGAGGATCTTGTATTGGGAGAATATGGCGCAACCGTTGTAGGTCTCGAAATTCAACGGCGGAAAACCCTCGAAATCGAAGAGGATGCAAGAAAGAGAGCAGTGGTACAAATGGCTATTGGAACACTGTCTTACTCGGAAATCGAAGCGGTTCAGCAGATTTTTGCAGAGCTAAAGGGTACAGAAGGTCTTCTTGTTGCAAGTAAAATTGCTGACAGATCAGGCATCACCCGGTCAGTTATCGTCAATGCATTGCGTAAGCTTGAGAGTGCCGGTGTCATTGAATCCCGTTCTCTCGGAATGAAGGGAACGCATATCAAGATCCTGAATGGGAAGTTCATGGAAGAGCTGGATAAGCTGGAAGTATAATCAGTTTGGATTACTTGAAGTATAATCAGGCAGGATTAACTGCAGGTTTCAAGCCTTCTGTTTTTCCTGATTCAATGATAAATTTTACTTAAATAATAAAATATAGTGTCAAATCTACCCCAAGTATCATATTCTAAAGTACTTGGGGGTTTTTTTATGAAACAGAGAAGAAAGAGAGACAAGCGGAAAAGCATAAAATGGTTTGTTTGCCTGGTACTGCTTTTAGTTCTGGCTGTCTATAGTGCTGTTTTCACAGAAAAAATTATAAAGCCCAACTTGGCAGCCATAGCCGAGGTCAAGGTCAAATCCATGATGACCAGAATCGTAAATGAGGCTGTCCGTGAACAGTTTGTGAGTGATGCAGACGTTAAGGGTCTGTTAACGATTAAAACGGATCAGGAAGGCAATATTACCTATGTGGAATCAAATACCACAGCGATGAATGCTCTGGCAACGAATCTGACGCAGGCTGTGCAGAATCAATATAAATGGGAAGATGCATCCATGTTGCGCGTTCCTGCCGGAAGTATTCTGGGAAGTCAGATTTTATCCCAATTCGGCCCTTACGTTACCCTTAAGGTACTTCCTATTGGAACATCCAAAGTCAATTTTAAAACAGAGTTTGAGAGCATGGGGATCAATCAGACCAAATACAAGGTTTACCTTGTAATGGACAGTCAGGCAAGGGTTCTGGCACCATTCTCCATCAATAATATCGATGTACAGAATACCATTCTTATCGCAGAAGCAATTATTGTCGGCGAGGTTCCCAATTCTTATATCAACGTACCGCCTGGTTCGGCAATGGATGCTACAAACTTTTTCTCTGAATGATTCTGGTACTCTGCACGATTTATGGTATACTAATCACAGGCAATCTTTGGATTGCTATTTTCTGAGGCACGTATGGCCGTTAAATAAACAGGCAGGTGCGCTCTGATGAAGAAAATAAAGGAGTACAGATTTGAGATTTACAGACGATAATATGGTCGTGCAGGATGAGGCATACCGTGCAATTTTAGCGGGAGTCCAGCTTGACGAAGATATTTCCTACTCCATGAAAGAACTTTGGGCCCTGGCAGAAGCAGCCGGAGTCGACGTGGCAGGGGAAATGATACAAAATAAGGAAAGACCCAACACCGCAACCTATATCGGTAAGGGCAAAGTGGACGAGCTTGCAGAACTCTGCCGGAACATGGAAGTAGATACCGTTATTTTCAACGATGAGTTGTCTGGTATGCAGCTTAGAAATCTGGAAGAGAGGCTTGATGTCAGAGTCATCGATAGAACCATTTTGATTCTTGACATCTTTGCTTCAAGAGCCGTATCCCGGGAAGGGAAACTGCAGGTTGAACTCGCGCAGCTTCAATATCGAATGCCGAGGCTCACCGGATTTGGCAAATCTCTATCCAGACTAGGCGGTGGAATCGGCACCAGAGGTCCTGGTGAAAAGAAGCTGGAAACCGACCGCAGGCACATCAGCAAAAGGATGGATGAAATCAAGCGGGAATTAGCGGAAGTGAAAAGCAACAGGACCACCCAGAGAGCAAGACGCCAGAAGAATGAAATTCCGGTGGTTGCACTGGTTGGTTATACAAATGCAGGCAAATCAGCATTGATGAACCGGCTTTTAGCTCTTACGGAGAAAGAAGAAAAAAGTGTATTTGAAAAGGATATGCTCTTTGCAACGCTGGATACTGCACAGAGAAATGTTAAGTTAGAGACGAACCAAGAATTCATTTTGGTTGACACAGTAGGCTTTGTCAGCAAGCTTCCTCATTCCCTTGTTAAGGCTTTTAAGGCCACCTTGGAGGAAGTGAACTATGCAGACCTGCTGCTTCATGTTGTGGATGCATCCTATCCGGATCATGATTTCCATATCAGTGTGACCAATAAAGTACTAAAGGAAATCGGTGCAGCAGATAAAGATCGGCTGATGATTTATAATAAGATTGATATTGCAGAAGAAATCAGCCTGCCAAGCAATGGAGAAGAAAATCTTTATATTTCGGCTACCCGAGGGGACAATATCGATCAACTCATCAATCGAATCAAAGAAAAGATCTTTTCTGACAGAACCGTAGTCAAAATGCTGATTCCGTATGATCGCGGTGATATTTCATCCTACCTTTGTGAAAAAGGACGTGTAGATTCTATGGAATATCAAAATGATGGCACTTATTTTGTAGTTGAGATATCCAAAATGGATTATGGAAGACTCCAGCAATTCATTCTGTCAGAATGAACCAGTATAAATGTGCTCCGGAAAGATACCATGGTTCAGAAGAATCAGGTGTGGTGAATATGCTTCTATTGAAAGGGCAAAGACGTGCATTTACGGGATGAGGAGGTTCTTGTGATTAAATACAAAACAGTGATAAAAGAAGCAGAAGTCGAACAAATTATTGATAAATCACGATTTATTGGACATGTTAAGCCAGTTGAATCACGAGAGGAAGCGGAAGACTTCATACTCGAAATACGCGGGAGGCACAGATCTGCAACCCATAATGTACCTGCTTTTGTAATAGGTGAGCAGTTCCAGCTTCAGTGGGCAAGCGATGACGGTGAGCCCCAGGGGACTTCCGGTGCTCCCATGGTACAGATGCTGGTAAAAGAAGGCATCACTAATTTAGTACTTGTCATCACAAGATATTATGGTGGGATCAAATTGGGTACAGGCGGATTAGTTAGAGCCTATACCGGGACTGCAAAGCTTGCATTGGAAGCAGGGGAGATCTGTGAAGTAAAAGAGCTGGATGAGCTTAAGGTTCGTCTGGACTATACATTTTACGGCAAACTACAGAATCTTTCTTTAAATGGCAATTTTGAAGTCGGAAATGCTGTTTTTGAGGATGCTGTTGTGGCAGATCTTGTCATGGAACCGGAAAACAAGGAAGAAATTAAGATGATGCTATCCAATCTAACAGGGGGAAAAGCCTTGATTTTAGGGGAAAACAGACGATTGGCAAAAGTCAAGTCCTAAATGAAAAGTAAAATTTAGCAGAAAAACAAAATTTCCCGTTGACATTAAAAAATTCCTATGCTAAGATAATAAAGCGCTCAAGAGAGAGCGAAAACGAACGTTCCAAGGTAGCTCAATGGTGGAGCACTCGGCTGTTAACCGATAGGTTGTGGGTTCGAGCCCCACCCTTGGAGCCAAGTTAAAAAAGAAGAAAATAAAAAAATAAAAAATAAGTGTTGACACGGAAGTTAAAACAGTGTATAGTAAATAAATGTGTCAACCAATTAGTAAGCAAGCTTCGGGCGCATAGCTCAGCTGGGAGAGCACCTGCCTTACAAGCAGGGGGTCATAGGTTCGAGCCCTATTGCGCCCACCAATTTCAACAAACCAAGCTTGCTGACAAGAGATTGTCACCCTTAAAAACGGTCCGGTAGTTCAGTTGGTTAGAATGCCAGCCTGTCACGCTGGAGGTCGTCGGTTCGAGCCCGATCCGGATCGCCATTTTAAAAATATTGATTAGCTGGTGTGGCTCAACGGTAGAGCAGCTGATTTGTAATCAGCAGGTTGGGGGTTCGATTCCCTCCACCAGCTCCAATAAAATAAGATAATAGAAGGGAATCGAACCCGAAAGGGCTCGAGCGCATGGAGAAAGTCCGGTGGACTTTTGAAAAGCGAGAGGTTCTAGCTGACTGAAAAGGAGGCGAAGAACGGCGGATGTGGAGCAGACGCCAATTCCTTCCACCAGCTCCAATAAAAAACTTTGAAAAAATACTAATAAAAAACTTGACAAATTTTGCTGAATATTCTATAATAATCAAGCGGTCAAAAACAAAATGGGAATTATCGGTTCCCGATATACCTTGAAAAATCAATAATTTGGAGGGATTCCCGAGTGGCTAAAGGGGGCGGACTGTAAATCCGTTAGCTGAGCTTTCGGTGGTTCGAATCCACCTCCCTCCACCAAACATGCGGAAGTGGCTCAGGGGTAGAGCATCGCCTTGCCAAGGCGAGGGTCGCGAGTTCGAATCTCGTCTTCCGCTCCAATTCTGCGGATGTCGTACAATGGTAGTACTTCAGCCTTCCAAGCTGATAGCGCGGGTTCGATTCCCGCCATCCGCTCCATATTCTCATTTACACTAGCATAATTTGGGCTCATAGCTCAGCTGGATAGAGCATCGGCCTTCTAAGCCGTGTGTCCGGGGTTCGAATCCCTGTGGGCTCGCCAAATTTTTTTTGAGAATGGGGTATAGCCAAGCCGGTAAGGCAACGGACTTTGACTCCGTCATTCGTAGGTTCGAGTCCTGCTACCCCAGCCAATAGGACCCATTAGCTCAGTCGGTAGAGCACTTGACTTTTAATCAAGGTGTCCCGCGTTCGAATCGCGGATGGGTCACCAATAACTCTGAAGGATAGTAGAACCTAACGATGGAGAGGTGTCCGAGCGGTTTAAGGAGCTGGTCTTGAAAACCAGTGACTCCGAAAGGGGCCGTGGGTTCGAATCCCACCCTCTCCGCCACGTATATATAGAGGAATCGACCAACCATGGAGAAGTACTCAAGCAGGCTCAAGAGGACGGTTTGCTAAACCGTTAGACCGGGTAACTGGTGCATGGGTTCGAATCCCATCTTCTCCGCCACATAGGGGCATAGCTCAGTTGGTAGAGCAGTGGTCTCCAAAACCACGTGCCGTGGGTTCAAGTCCTACTGCCCCTGCCAATTTAAAAGAGATTTAGCTGGTTGCGGGGTGTAGCGCAGCTTGGTAGCGCAACTGGTTTGGGACCAGTGGGCCGCGGGTTCAAATCCTGCCACCCCGACCATAATAGCAGGGGCCATTAGCTCAGTTGGTCAGAGCATCCGGCTCATAACCGGCAGGTCCGGGGTTCAAGTCCCTGATGGCCCACCATTAAGTGAATAAAGATTTGCCCAGATAGCTCAGTAGGTAGAGCAGAGGACTGAAAATCCTCGTGTCCTTGGTTCAATTCCGAGTCTGGGCACCACTAGAAGCCTTCGAGGACGATTGAATTAGCAACGTTTTCGGAGGATTTTCTTTTTTTGTTAATTTCTCGAAATACATTTTTGACGATCTTTTGACGATCTTTTCTGCCCAATTCCTTGCAACCTTTTTACTTATATTTTGTATGGAACAGTCTCTGCTAGTTCCATCTAAAAATAATTATAATGATCTAAAATAAATATAAAATTCCCCATAAAATTCTAATAAATAAAATTCGGTACCGTTTTTTACGAATAAAGTAAGCTTTCTTTTTCCCAGAAGAATTGAAAATAGAGGGGTGGAATGAATTTATAAAAAATAAAAACCTCCAAATATATTGCTAGATACTAAAAGAAACTGCAATCTTACTGCGCTTGTATTCTATAAAATTAAAGACAACAGGACCTATTTTAATTTTTAGAAAGGAGTGGGGAAATGGATTTGCAAGAATTATCACTGGCGGTGCAAGATGGTGACGACAAGAAGGTAAAGGAGTTGGTTAACCTGGCGCTTCAGTCCAAAGTCAGTCCGGAGAATATCCTGAATGAAGGAATGATTGGGGCGATGTCGGACATAGGGGAAAAGTTTAAGAACAATGAAATCTATGTACCTGAAATGTTGATGGCAGCGCGAGCCATGGCTGCAGGTATGCAGATTCTCGAACCGGTCTTAGTAGAAACAGGTGTAAAACCTATTGGGAAGTGTGTTATCGGAACCGTAAAAGGAGACCTGCACGACATAGGAAAAAATCTGGTTAAGATGATGCTCAAAGGTGTTGGTATTGAAGTTGTGGATCTTGGAGCTGATGTACCAAGTTCTGAGTTTCTGAAAAAAGCTGAGGAGATCGGAGCAGATCTTGTCTGCCTCTCTGCATTGCTGACGACAACTATGCCGGCAATGGGCGACGTAATTCGTGTATTTGAACAGGCTGGGGTAAAGGATAAGTATACCTTTATGATCGGAGGTGCTCCTGTTACCAGCAGTTATGCGAAGCAGATCAATGCGGACTACTATACACCTGATGCAGGAACTGCTGCAGATGTGGCCAAGGACGTTCTTGTTAGAAAAGCAGCAAATTGAGCTGGAGGAGGTAATGAAATGGTTAGATTTGATAAGCTGGCGTACGATTCGGTGGATGATTACATATATGGCTCATCCCCAAAACCAATAAAGACCAAAAAAGGACTGGTGATCGGAGGCGGGGAAATCTATCCAGAATTAAACTTTACCCTGCCCACAATGGATGTTAATGAAAGTACGATTCAAGATGCCCTGACAATTTATTCAGAGATGATCGAAGGTGTACTCAAGAGAGCACGAGAACTTTACGCTCCAGGGGTGGTAATTGAATTTGAAACCCTGCCGCCCTTTACAGAAAATCCACAATGGGGAATAGAGGCGACGAAGATCCTGCTGGACCGCATGAACGAATACCATGCAGTTCACGGCCTGAAATCTGCATTGCGGGTTACGCCCAACGATCTTAGAGAAATGAGCAGACCTCCTGTAATGAGAAGCGGAAAATATCTGGAGGGAGTCCTTGAGGCATTTGAAGGCATGGCCAGAGACGGGGCAGATTTTCTATCGATTGAATCCACAGGAGGTAAGGAACTCAACGACGAGGCGCTAATGAACGCAGACCTTAAAAAAGTTATTTTCTCACTGGGAGTACTTGGCTGCCGGGATATGAAGTTCTTATGGAAGCATATTGTTGAGATTGCAGGGAAACATGGAGCCTTTGCAGCCGGTGATTCGTCCTGCGGCTTTGGTAACACGGCAATGGTTCTTGCAGAAATGGGTTTCATACCCAAAGTCTTTGCTGCAGTGGTCAGGGTAGCTACTGTTCCCAGGGCATTGGTTGCCTTTGAAATGGGTGCCATAGGCCCGAGCAAGGACTGCGCATATGAAGGACAGTATTTAAAGGCTATCACTGGGATGCCGATTTCTATGGAAGGTAAGTCAGCAGCCTGTGCGCACTTGAGCCCCCTGGGGAATATTTCTGCCTCTTGCGCAGACTTGTGGAGCAATGAATCCGTCCAGCAGATTAAGCTGTTGTCAGATATGGCGCCCATCGTGTCCATGGAGCAGCTTATTTACGATTGTCGGCTTATGAATCAAGCCAAGAAAAAAGGGCTGGGAAGAGAGTTTCGGGATATGCTGGTTGATTCAGATTCGAGTTTGGATCCACGGGCATATGTTTTGCGCCCTGACGTAGCTTTTGAAATAAGTAAAGAGCTTGTAAAGGTAGAGGATTCCTTTAATAGAACAAAGCTGGGAGCACAGCTTGCCATCGAAAAGATTAGAAAAGGATATGAGGACGGTGCACTGTCCCTTGAAAAAAGAGAGGTGCCGTGGCTCAATATTATGGAGCGGCAGATTGAAGAAATACCAGATAATGAATTGGAATTCTACGATACCATCAAGGGTGAGCTGGACGCTGACAAGTGGCTGCCAAAAGAATACGGCTTGGAATAGTTCACAACAAGGACTACATTTTACCAGGGCATGAAAGTAGAAACAGATGAAGGTAAAATGTTCGTTACAAAGAATTTTATCTACCGGGAACGCCTACTTTCCGGTAGATAAAATTTGTCATAACAGGCGGTGAGGAAAAAGCGGATGAAAGTAAAAGTGGATATCATCTCGGGTTTTTTGGGGGCAGGAAAAACAACGCTGATCAAAAAACTGGTCACAGAGCAGTATGGGGGAGAACGCGTTGTAATCCTTGAAAATGAGTTGGGAAAAGTGAACATAGACAGTAAGGTTTTTCGGGACGGCGATATCTCTGTGGAGGTAATGACTGCAGGATGCATCTGCTGCAGTTTAAAAGAGGATTTTATGTCATCTATCCTTCGCATAAAAGAAACCTTTCAACCAGACCGGATCATCATTGAGCCTACAGGTGCGGCACTGCTCAGTGAAATCCTAAAATGCTATTCCTACCATCCACGAAAGGAAGAGCTTGTACTGGACCACATCATTGCTGTGATCGATGTGAAACGGTTTCACACAAGCCTGTTTATTTCAAAAGGATTTATCGATAATCAGCTGCGGGCAGCAAAACTCGTTGTTTTGAGTAAGATGGATGGAAACAACCAAGACGATGCAGCAGCGGTGATTCAATATATACAAGAGATCAATAAACATGCCAATATCGCAGCCTATGACTGGAATCAGACTTCCGCGCAGGAAATCATTTCAGATGCCGGACATCCGGCTGAAAAAGCGGAAGAAAAGGATCATAGGAGAAGCGTGAATATTCGGAAAGGAACCTCTGAGCAGACTGCCAGAAAAAGCAGATTGCGTGGTTTTTTACCAAGATTCGATACCTGGGAGGCTGAGACAGATCATCTGGTCAGCCGGGGAAAAATAACAGATGCCTTCCATGAAATCGTTGAACAGCCTGAATATGGTAGAATTGTCAGAGGAAAGGGAATTTTAGAGGATTCAACAGGGTGGTATCAATTGGATGTTGTATTTGGGGATCTATCTGTCGTTGACTGCAAGCCGGACGTAAAAGGCAAGTTATGTATAATAGGTACGGGTCTCAATCGTGAGATGCTCGCTCACCTCTTTAAAATCTAAAAAAGTGCTAGAAACGGATTTTAACGTAATCTTTAGAATGCAGTTTACTGCTGTTTAAGAAACGCCAATATCCGGCGTCTTTGGGCGGCCGGAAGATCATGGATAAAAATGTGAGGAATGCAAGGAAATAATAGAACAGCATACGCCTTTTAAATATTTCCTGAAATCTTCCAATTTGAGCTCAATCTATGCTAAGATAATAGTAAGTATTTCCAATAACGCTCCGATCGTAAAATAAAAGGCAGATCAGACAGCTATTATTTTAAGGGGGGAATGAACAGGATGGATTTGAACGAGCTATCATTAGCTGTTGAGAAAGGCAGCGCCAAAAAGACCAAGGAATTGGTGATTCGGGCACTGGAAGCCAAAATTAGACCTGAGCTCATATTGAATGAGGGAATGATCAAAGCCATGGGAACTGTGGGTACTAAATTTCAAAATAATGAGATTTATGTACCTGAAATGCTTCTAACTGCCAGAGCAATGGCTGTGGGTTTGCAGATCCTGGAGCCTGCCATGGCAGCAACCGGGGCAAAGCCTATCGGTAAATGTATTATCGGTACTGTAAGAGGAGATCTGCACGACATCGGCAAAAACCTGGTAAAGATTATGTTCAAAGGTGCAGGGATTGATGTTGTAGATCTGGGGGCAGATGTACCCGATACGGAATTTATAGAAAAAGCAGAGGAGATTGGGGCTGATATCGTTTGCCTGTCTGCGTTGCTTACAACAACCATGCCTGCGATGGCTGAAGTCATTCGTAAATTTGAAAAAGCAGGGGTGAAAGACAAGTATGTGTTTATGGTGGGAGGTGCACCTGTGTCAAACTCTTTTGCAAAACAGATTCACGCTGATTTCTACACCCCCGATGCGGGCACTGCAGTGAGAGTTGCAAAAGCACTACTGATGGATCGTGCCGGCCAGGCAAGTTGAGTTCGGTTCTATTTTGTTCTGGAAAATGCAGATCTTTTCACGAAGATGATTGACAGAAGGGCAGCGAAAACTGTAGTTCAGGAGAATGAGCCGATGAAGACTTTTCATACAGCAGAATTAAAAGTGCATCAGAACGAGATTCTTCAACTGTTAGGATATAAAGATCGGTTGCCCCAGGACGAAGTCCTTGGGTTAATCGCGGAAGAAATTGACCAAAGCGGAGAATATCTGGAGCCGGCACTATATTATGAAGATGTTGAAATTGAACGAATAGAAAGAGACTCGGTTATATTAAAAAATCAGGTCTCATTGGAGGGGGAGTTTATAACCAGTAAGCTCTCAAACTGTTTTAAGATTACAGCAACCATTGCTACTGTTGGGAATAAAGTGACCGAAAGAGTCAGAGCGGCTTTTGAACAGGATGATTACCTTCGGGCTATGGTCATTGACAGCATTGGAATTGCAGCGCTCGGTAATCTCAATAAACGATTCTGGTACG
Source organism: Bacillota bacterium (assembly GCA_029239605.1). Lineage (GTDB taxonomy): Bacteria > Bacillota > Clostridia > Peptostreptococcales > Anaerovoracaceae > Anoxybacterium. The sequence continues at coordinate 22,738 of JARBUO010000017.1, forward strand.
GAATGATAGATACAATAGCGGGAACTGATTTTGGAATAACTCAGCCCTTATCACCCGGGGATACGGACTGGAAACTCCAAGAGCAGAAGAAGATATTTCAATGCTTGGGAAGCGGCTTTCATCAAATCAAGCTAACAGAATATTGCCTTATGTTTCCTGAAAAATCCACAGCTCAAATTTACGGTATCGGGAAGAACATAGGCGTTGCAAGGCAAGGGCACACCTGCAGCGAATGCTCCCTGAGACATTGCGCCTATCGTCAGGACGGAAAAGTGGAGCTGGTAGTTTCTTCAGAAGGGGCCAGGGAAGTAATTGATGTAGAATCAGGTGCAAACCTTCTTGAAATTTTGAGAAATGATCATTTTTTTGCGGAAAGTCCTTGCAGTGGTTTGGGGCTGTGTGGAAAATGCAAAGTTAAGATAGAACGGGGTATTTCGGAACCAAATGAATATGATCAGCATCACCTTACAAAAAATGAGATTGGGAATGGCTGGAGGCTGGCGTGCAGAATTCAAATTAAGGGCCCTATGGAAGTTACCCTTGAGAGAAAAGAAGGAATCGAAATTCTTACCAGTGGTCGGACCAGGTGGTATGAAGTGCAGCCTTTGGCAGAAAGAATCGATTTGCAGATGGCCCCCCCGTCAATTCATGATCAGCGGAGTGATCTGCAGCGGCTGAGCGATGCATACGGTGCAAATCCCTTGCATGTCAGACTGGAGGATATGGCACAAATCAGCAGGACGTTAAGAGATTATCAGTTTCATGTGACAGCAGTAATCTTTCAAGGGAAGCTTCTTGCACTGGCTGGAAATGGTGGTATTAAGGAATTTTATGGTATCGCTGCTGATCTCGGTACAACAACCGTCGCTGTTTATTTAATGAACTTATGTGACGGTACGCAAATTGATGTGGAATCTGCGGTGAACAGCCAGGGCGCATATGGCGCTGATGTGATATCACGAATTAATTATACAATAGAAAATTCTGAGGGCTTAACCGTATTAAAGAACCTTATCCGAGAGCAGCTTAACGGAATGATTGGCGCTTTGTGTAGAAGAAACGGCATATCGGAGTCGTCAATCTACCACATGACCGTGGTTGGAAACTCGGTAATGACACACTTTTTACTGGAACTGCCCTGTTATAATATTGCTCAGGCACCCTATATTCCTGTTACAAACCATTCTGTGGAGGTTGAGGCAAGTGAGCTGGGACTGAAGCTTAAGGGGATGATCACCATTCTTCCAGCCATCGCTGCTTATGTGGGAAGTGATATCACTGCGGGCATTCTATCCTGTGGAATGTTGGAATCCAAAGGCTACTCTCTGCTCCTTGATCTTGGGACCAATGGTGAAATGGTCATCGGAAATTGCGATGAAATTCTCACTTGCTCTACTGCAGCAGGACCTGCCTTCGAAGGAGCCAATATTCGATTCGGAATCGGCGGTGTCAGAGGTGCCATAAACAAGATTGATCTGTCCAGGAATAGAATCTACGAGACCATTGACAGCGCAGAGCCGGTAGGTATTTGTGGTTCCGGTGTGCTGGATGCTACAGCCCAGCTGCTTCACAACGGTATCGTAGATGGAAGAGGGCGCATGCATGAACCGGATGACAGCAGGCATAGGAACCTGATCATAGAAATTGATGGAATGAAGCAGATGGTGGTTGCGCACAGAAAATTCAACAAAGAGCCCATTACCTTTACGCAGAAAGATGTACGGGAGGTTCAGCTGGCGAAGGCTGCAATCCGGGCGGGAATTAATCTGTTGCTGAAAGAGAAGGAGTTGGATTACAACCAGATCGAAAATGTGTATATCGGCGGAGGGTTTGGCAACTTTATGAATACGGAAAGCGCAGTTGCTATCGGAATGATTCCCTGGCAGCTGCGGGACAAGATAAGATCGGTAGGCAATTGCGCCGGGAGCGGCGCCAAAGCATATCTGCTTTCCAAGGAATTGGGGAGGAAAGCTGTGGAAATTTCCGGGAGGGCGCGTTATATAGAGCTGGCTGCAAGGAAGGAATTTCAGGAATACTTTATAGAGGAGATGGCTTTTGAGTCCAATTAGCTGTGGGGGTTGTTTGGATTCGTCTGAAAGAACAGGAGTTGTGCACATATGGATTTTATTCGAACCCTGAATGAAATTTTAACGTACTATTCTTATTCGACTGATATTCCGCTTTCTGTCATCGATGAGACAGGAAGCGAGTTATTCTGTATTGGTGAAAATACTGGCTTTTGTAAACTCTTCAAAGAGTGTACCGGCCAACAGTGTCCTTGTCTGCAGACCCATCTGCATGCTCGCAGACAAGCAGAAATACTTGGGGAAGACTATATTTTTTCTTGTCCTGCAGGTCTTGTGCTATATGCTGTACCGGTAATTAAGCTGGGGAAATTAAAAGGAGCTGCCATAGCGGGGCCAATTCTCATGGGGTTTGACAGCGACTTTATGGTCAACGATATCATTCAGAAATTTGATGTTGATATCAGCATGAGAAGCAAGCTCAACATCAGCCTCCGGACGATTCCGGTGGTGGAACCTGCCAAGGTGACGAACCTAAGCAAGCTGCTATTTCATTCTGTATCAGGTCTGCTGAATGAAGAACGGCATTTATTGCGGGAGCAAAGTGAAAAGCAGTTCCAGCAATCACAGATCAACGAGAGTATACAGGCTTTTAAAAATCAGGAAGATGAGAACTCCTATCCCTACGAAATCGAAAAAGAACTCCTTCGACGCGTAAAAAATGGAGATGCCATTGGGGCGCGGGATATGTTGAACGATTTGATTGGCCATATCTTTTTTTCAGCAGGGGGAAATCTTGAAATTATGAAAGCAAAGGCCCTGGGGTTATGCACCCTTCTTTCCAGAGCCTCGCTGGAAGGAGGAGCAGACTTTGCAGATACCGTGAGCCTCGATAATGATTTTATAGCAGAGCTGAAATCGGTAAATGGACTGGAGGATTTATCCTATTGGCTGGCCAATATCCTATCCAGATTTACCGGGAATGTCTTCTCCCTGAATTCTTCGAAAAATGCAGCACTGATTCAAAAATGTGTAGCCTACATCAATGAGCATTACAGGGAGGATATTACCTTGGACCATGTGGCCAAGGCAGTACATTTGAATGCATCTTACCTTTCAAGCCTGTTTAAGAAAGAGATGGGAATTGGGTATTCCTCCTATCTCAATAAAGTTCGAATTGATAAAAGTATGCTGCTAATTAAGAATACAAATTATTCAATGGTAGGTGTAGCGCTTGCTGTAGGGTTTGAAAATCAGAGTTATTTTTCAAAGGTATTTAAATGTCTCACCGGTATGACGCCCAAGGAGTATAAGTGGAAAAAGTAACAAATCAGGGATAAGTTATTGCAGGGTAGCCTTTTAGAAGGATACCCTGTTTTTTGTAATATTGGGGTTGATTATCAAAAAAAATGATGGCACGTATCGATTCAATGCATTTTACGAAAGAAAATGTAAAATGCAAATGATTGCATTGATTGAGGGACAGGCTTCATAATAAATAGCAGAAGGGGTGTATATCTTCGGATTCACACAAATTTCAAGATTACTGGAACAAATACGCAAACTGTGGTACAGCATGAGCATCAGGGGGAAAACGTGAAAGAAACACCAAAAATCAGGGGGATTTTGGTCATTCTGCTTGTGGCTGTGTTGGTTCCTTTTGCAGCAGCAACTGCGAAAGGGACAAGCTACGCTGCCGAGCAGCCCGACCAGATAACGGGCATACACCGAGCATACATATACGGCTATCCAGACGGAACCGTAAGACCTCTTGGGATTCTTACCAGAGAAGAAGCCGCGTCTATTTTCTGCAGGTTGATGGAAGGCTGTGATAAATGGACAGTAGTGCAAAGGGAGAAACAGTTCACTGATATCAACCCGGATCGCTGGTCCTATAAGGAGATATCGCAACTGGCGAAAGCAGGTGTTCTGGAGGGATATCCGGATGGAAGTTTTAAACCGGAGAAACCCATCACAAGGGCTGAATTTGCAGCAATATCTTCAAAACTTTCTTCCAAAAGCGCAGTCCGGGAGCCAATTTTCCCGGATACACCGAACCACTGGGCCGAGCAGCCAATCCGTACAGCGGTTGGAAGGGGCTGGATCAGAGCCTTTGGGGACGGAACCTTTCGACCGGAAGAGCAGATCCTTCGCTGTGAAGGAATGATGCTGATTAATGATGCGCTGGACAGGAGGGTGAATGGAGCAGGGATAACGTCGGAAGTTATTCGCTGGCCGGATAATCCTGTCGACAAATGGTACTATGAGATCGTTCAGGAAGCAAGCAATTCCCATAAATATGAACGGGTTAACAAGCAGAAATCTACAGAGCAGTGGATTGATATGAGGAGATAATCCGGATTGATGTATCCCAGTCAACCGGTATTATGTAAGGGGCTGTCTCGCAGTGATTGAAATCACCACCGAGACAGCCTCGTTTTATGTCTGGCAGAAGTGGGAAGACCCTCTTTTTCATGTGAATATTTTTCCTGTTTTGGGTTCCTGTTGATTTTAATTGGTCGTTCCTATAAAATAGAACTACATGAATGTAAGGAGGAACTGAAGTGGCACAATTATATTACAGATACAGCACAATGAATGCGGGTAAGTCCATTGAACTGATCAAAGTAGCCTATAATTATGAGGAGCGGGGAAAGAGGGTACTGGTCCTGACGCCCAGCATTGATGACAGATTCGGCGTGGGAGTCGTTGCTTCCAGGATTGGCATAACAAGAGAAGCGGTCACAATCAATGAAGAGACAAATATCCTCGAGCTGTTTATGAAGGAAAACAAGCGTAATGGCATTGATTGTGTTCTTGTGGATGAGTGTCAGTTTCTGAAAAAGCATCATGTTCAGGAACTGGTAGAAATAGTTGATAGCTGCGATGTTCCTGTACTTGCTTACGGGTTAAAAAATGATTTTAAAAATGAGCTCTTTGAAGGCTCTTACTATATGCTCATTTATGCAGATAAAATTGAAGAGATTAAAACAATTTGCTGGTGCGGGAGAAAGGCTACCATGGTGGCCAGAGTTGTGGACGGAAAGTTTGTGAAGACAGGAGAGCAGATTGTTGTCGGAGGGAATGATATGTACATATCCCTTTGCAGAAAGCATTACAATGACGGCAGGCTGGGAGAATAATACGGAATTCTGCAAAAATAAATAGCTTAGGCAGCTTTCTCAAAACGTTTAGAGCAGATGCCTAAGCTAACATTCAAATCTTTTAATGCTTTATTACGGCTTCTCCAGGCTTTTGCCCTGATAACTCCCTCTTAAACGGAACTCTTTTTGGATGCCGTTAAGAATGGAGCGCTTTTCATAGCCCCATTCCGGTGCCAGAAGAAGATGGCGCGGCGCATCTGCCGTTACTCTGTGAATTGTTACAGTATGGGGAATCAGTTCAAGTGCATCAACCACAAGGTTGATGTATTCTTCTTTTTGGGGAATGTGAATCCTATGGGGATATAGCTCAGCGAGACGTGTATCCTTGAGCACGTTCATTAAATGCAGTTTGATTCCGAAGATTTCTTTTCTGCAGACATATTGGACGGAGTTTAGCATATCCTCTCTGGTTTCACCCGGCAGTCCGAGGATTAAATGTACCACTGTCTTGATTTGAAGCCGGCTCAGCTCTGTTGTAGCTTCATCAAACACAGACAACGGATAGCATCGGTTGATCAGCTGTGCTGTATTCTCATGAATCGTCTGAAGTCCCAGCTCAACCCAGAGGAAAGTTTTGCGGTTCAGCTCAGCCAGAAGTTCCAATACTTCAGCCGACAGACAGTCGGGTCTTGTGGCAATGGCAATCCCTACGACGTCAGGATAAGACAGAGCTTGTTCGTATTTTTCTCTGAGAACCTCCACCGGCGCATAGGTATTTGTGTGGCTTTGAAAATAGGCGATATACTTACCGGAAGGCCATTTTTTTGATAAAAGATTGATTTGACCGGGAATATCGCTGGCAAAATCACCGGAACCGTCCGCAGAACAAAAAATGCAGCCGCCGATGCCTTTTGTGCCATCCCTGTTGGGACAGGTGAATCCTGCATCAAGGGAGAGTTTAATGACTTTGCAGCCAAATTGTTTCTTTAAATAGGCTCCGATGGAATTAAAATATTGATCTCCGTATATCGTGTTCATCTTAATGCTTCTCTTTCGACAAATTTCAAGGATTAAAACCCTTCTTCATTTCGATTGCGATATTTGCAGCAATCCAATAGTATGGTATAATAATCGCAGTAAACTTGCAGCTGCGATTATCATACAGATTGAGTACCCTGCGAGAATTTCGGCTTTTAAGGATTTGATGCCGAAAACGCAGATGGCGGCAAACCATAAAAAGCATGGCATTTTATGGTTTCATAAAATGCTGAATCTGAAACAAAATCAGTAAGATTTTGTTATAATGCATTTATTGTGCCGGTATGAAGTGGTTAAGAATATGATACCGCAAAACAGCGAAAAAGTGAATCAATTGAGGAAGATTATAAAAAAATGAAGACGACAAAAGAAAAGGATTGTAGGTACGAAGGTCTGGAAGAGACCTCACAAAGCAATCCATTTATCAGACTGGATCAAATCAATGAAGTTCGTAAGAGCAGGCACAAGCTGCTGCTTCATAGCTGCTGCGGACCGTGCAGCACCGCTGTGGTGGAGCGGCTTACCGGGCGGTTTGATATTACAATTTTCTTCTACAACCCCAATATAGCGGATCAGGAAGAATATGAAAAAAGGAGAGCAGCTCAGCTTGATTTCATAGAGAAGTATAATGACCGGATCGACGCCAGAGACAGGATTGCCTATCTGGAAGGCCCGTTTGAACCGGAGTTGTTTTGTCAGGCAGTAAAGGGAATGGAGCATGAGCCGGAAGGCGGAAAACGCTGTACTTCCTGCTTCCAGCTGCGGCTTGAGAAGACTGCTGAAACCGCTAAGATGAGTGGTTTCGACACCTTTAGCACCACCCTTTCCGTTAGCCCGCACAAAAATTTTGAATTAATTCACAAGTTGGGTATGCAGCTCGGAATGCGGTATGGACTCTCATTTCTGGGCGAGGATTTCAAGAAACAGGGAGGCTATCAGCGGTCGGTTGAGCTTTCAAAGGAGTATGGACTTTATCGTCAGCGATTTTGCGGATGCAGTTATGCGAAATAGTATGAGTTTTCATTTAGAATTTGGAATTGGGCAACCGGCATGGCTAATGATATTTACAGCATGATATACAATATGGCCAATAAGAACACGTATGAAAAGAAATATTCAATGTAATAATAAAGTGATAATAATGGAGGAAAAAAACATGTCAAGAGGACTAATCATTCCAGAGGATTATTCATCGGTCATTGATTTGATGGAGAGTCAGAGAGCAATTAAAAAAATCAAGGACTTCTTTCAGCAGGAACTGGCATACGGGCTAAATTTAAGAAGAGTTTCAGCACCGCTGTTCGTTACGCCTGAAAGTGGATTAAACGATAACCTGAACGGGATCGAACGGCCTGTGTCCTTCACCTTGAAGGGCTTGAATGAAAGATCCGTTGAAATCGTTCAATCCCTTGCAAAGTGGAAGAGAATGGCTCTGGGAAAATATGAAATTGAACCAGGTAAAGGGATATACACTGACATGAACGCCATTCGCAGAGATGAAGAACCTGATAACCTGCACTCAATCTACGTGGATCAGTGGGACTGGGAAAAATCCATTCATCAATCAGATCGGAACGAAGAATATCTCAAGGAAACAGTAATCACGATCTACAATGCGATGAAAAATCTGGGCGATTATGTGAACCGTATTTATCGGGACATTCAGACTGAACTGCCAAACGAAATCTTTTTTATTACGACCCAGGAACTGGAAGATCTCTACCCAGAACTTACTCCCAAACAGCGGGAAGACAAGATTGCAGAAGAAAAGAGAGCAGTATTTATCATGAAGATCGGCGGCAGGCTGAAATCCGGTGAGCCGCATGATGGAAGGGCTCCCGACTATGACGATTGGGAACTGAACGGAGATATCGTATTGTGGAATGACGTTCTGGGAATCGCTTATGAGATTTCGTCCATGGGCATCCGTGTTGATGAGAATTCCATGCTGAAGCAGCTCAAACTCGCAGAAGCTGAAGATCGTACAGCGCTTCCATTTCATAAAGCAATTATGAATAAAGAACTGCCTTACAGCATCGGTGGAGGAATCGGTCAATCAAGGCTGTGCATGTTCTTCCTCAGGAAGGCGCATATCGGAGAGGTTCAGGTTTCCGTATGGCCTGAAGACATGATAGAAGAATGCAGGGCTAATAATATCTTCTTATTATAACAAATGATAACGGAACGTACATCAGCCTCGCTTCGAGAGGAAGCATAGAGGTAAGATTAAGCAGTATCTGAGGCATCGTGCCTGCACGATGCCGATCTTATAACAAAAATCGAAATGAAAACCGAAATTGAAAAGGGAAACAATGAAATATGTTAATGTAGTAGTCGACAACAACACGGATCATACGGATAATCTGTACACCTACAGCTGCGACGATGATAATGTCAGAGTGGGAAGCAAGGTTACCGTTCCATTTGCCGTGGGAAACCGTATCAAAGAGGCCTATGTGATTCAAACTGCGGATAAACTCTTGGATGAGATCAAAGGCCTCAAAGCGGTTGCGGCCGTTGATCCGGATATCTCTTTAAGCGAGGAAGCGGTTGCTACATGCATCTGGATGAAACGGCAGTACCTTTGCAGGTATATCGATGCGATCAAATGCTTCACTCCTGCCGGAACATCCTCAAAACGGGGAAAGATCAGAACCCCTTACAAGGATGCAGTGGGAGAGCAGTCCGGAGGAAAAGAGCTTACTTCGGAGCAGAAGAACGCAGTTGAAAAAATCCTGCCTTCCATTGCGGAAGCTGAACATAAGGTTTTTCTGATACATGGTGTAACCGGAAGCGGAAAGACAGAAATATACATGAAAGTAATTGAGGATTGTATCGGGAGAGGAAGAACTGCCATTATGATGGTTCCTGAAATTTCCCTGACACCTCAGACGATAGACCGTTTTATCGGAAGATTTGGGACTGAGCAGATTGCGGTTCTTCACAGCAAACTTTCACTTGGAGAGCGGTACGACGAATGGATGCGAATTCGCAAAGGCGAGGTAAACATTGTCATCGGCGCCCGGTCTGCCATCTTTGCACCGCTGGAAAACATCGGTGCTATTGTGCTGGATGAAGAGCATGAAACCACCTATAAATCAGATATGACGCCGAAATATGATGCGGTGGAGGTTGCAGTCAGGCGAGCTAAAAAAAATCAGTCCGTGGTCCTTCTTGGCAGCGCAACCCCTTCGCTGGTATCTTCTTATAAGGCAGAGCGGGGAGAATATCAAAAAATTCTTCTAAAAGAGCGATATAACGGCACACCTCTTCCTGATGTTGAAATTGTCGACATGAGAGAGGAATTGAAACAGGGAAATCGGTCCATTTTCAGTGTTATGCTCTATAACGAAATCAGAAAAAACCTCGAGGAGAAAAGACAGATTATCCTTTTCCTGAACAGACGAGGGTACTCCACCTTTGTATCCTGCAGATCCTGCGGATACGTAATGAAATGCAGGGAATGCGGTATTTCTCTTACATACCATAAGTCGAGAAATGAAGCCGTTTGCCACTTTTGCGGTCATAGTGAGAAGGTGCCATCACTCTGTCCCGATTGCGGCGGGAAATATATCAAACATTTTGGCACCGGTACAGAAAAAGTGGAAGAACTGACCCGGGAGATTTTTCCGGAATGTCATATTGACCGGTTGGATTTGGATACTGCAAGCAAAAAAGGCAGTATAGACAAGATTTTAAACTCCTTTAAAAAGGGTAAAACTAATATATTGATTGGTACCCAACTCGTTGCCAAAGGTTTGGACTTTTCTAACGTTGGACTTGTTGGAATAATTTCTGCGGATATCACCTTAAATGTTCCTGACTTTCGCTCCGCTGAGCGAACCTTTCAACTCATTACACAGGCTGCAGGGAGAGCAGGCAGAGGAGACCGCAAAGGCAGAGTTTTGATACAGACGTATCATCCGGATCATTATGCGATTCTGGCAGCGGCCGATCATGATTATGACACATTTTATCATGCGGAATCCGTATTAAGAAGGCAGCTGGGTTATCCTCCCTATAGTGATCTGATTCAGGTGGTTTTGTCCGCGGAGAAGGAAACAGATGCATTAGAAAAATGCAGGCATACAGCAGAAGAATTCATTAAGCATGTTGGTGAAGATGAACGTCGGTATGTCCTTGGCCCTCAGGCAGCACCTATGAACAAGGTGAAGGGCCTTTATCGGTATCAGCTGCTGATTAAGTGCTTCCCAGGGAAACGGAAAGTTTATTCCCGGGTACTGAATGACATTAGAGTGAAAATTAGCACCGACAGAAATGCAAAATATCTCATTTCTGTTGACGTAAATCCATATAGTTTTTTATAACCAGACAATTTATTCTAAGCAGGGCGGCCAGGCCGTCGATTTTCATTGGTAATATTTGAGGAGAGGTATTCATGGCATTACGAAACATTGTACAGGATGGCGATGACATTTTAAGAAAGAGAGCAAAAGAGGTAACTGAGATTAATGATCATATTCGTATGATCCTTGATGACATGATTGAAACCATGAGAGAAAAGAACGGTGTCGGTATCGCTGCACCTCAGGTAGGCATTTTGAAGAGAATGTTCATCGCTGAGGTAGATGGCGAACTCATTGAGATGATTAACCCTGAGATTCTTGAAACGGAAGGGTCCCAGAGTGAAGATGAAGGCTGCCTGAGCGTCCCCGGTTACATTGGGACCGTTGAACGGCCTGCATATATTAAAATGAAGGGACTAAACCGGGACGGACAAGAGGTAGTTTACGAGGGAACCGGTTTTCTACCCATTGTGCTCAGTCATGAGTATGATCATCTTGACGGGATTCTTTACACCGACAAAGCAAAAAATATTAGAGAGCTGGATCGCGATGATGAATAAAGAAGTTAAAATTGTTTACATGGGTACCCCGGAATTCGCTGTGCCACCGCTGAAAAGCCTCTGTGAAAGTGGCTATCAGGTGGAAATGGTGGTGACCCAGCCCGATAAGGCCAGAGACAGAGGGAAAAAGGTACAGTTCCCGCCGGTAAAGGAAACAGCCCTTCAGTATGGTGTAGAAGTTTTACAGCCGGAAAAGATTAAAGGAAATGAGGACTTTTTTAACCGGATCAGAGAGATCAAACCCGATTTGATCATCGTTGCTGCATACGGCAAGCTTCTTCCCCTTGAACTTCTTGAAATTCCAAGGTTGGGATGCATTAATATCCACGCATCTCTGCTGCCGAAATACAGAGGGGCAGCACCGATTCACAGATGTATTATTGACGGAGAAAAAACCACTGGAATAACGTTAATGTATATGGAAGAAGGTCTGGATACCGGTGACATGATTGCCTCCAGATTTGCAGATGTAGATCATAAAAACACTGCCCAGCTCCACGACGAGCTGTCCTTGATTGGAGCAGAACTCCTGATGGATACTCTGCCTGCCATCATAAACGGAACTGCCGGAAGAACCAGGCAGGATGACAGTTTGGCAAGTTACGCGCCAATGATCTTTAAGCAGGACGGCCGGATTGATTTTACCAGATCTCCGGAAGAAATAGAGAGGCTTATCAGAGGACTCAACTCCTGGCCAGTGGCTCATACGCTTTACTGCGGAGAAACTATGAAGCTCTGGGAAGCCGAAGCGCTCGAAGAGAAGTCTTCAGAACCCGGCGGGACCATCCGAGGTGTTTCAAACCAGGGGATTAAAGTGGCGGCAGGAGGGCGGACTTTGCTGATTACAAAGCTTCAGATGCCGGGAAAGCGCGCCATGCAGGTTTCAGAATACCTTAAGGGGAACAAAATCGAAATCGGCGAAGTTTTAGGCTGATTCAGAGGGGTATTTAATTGATAAGTGAGAAATTCAAAAGGAACATTGCACCAGACAGCGGAAATGGGATACTGTTTTGATGTCAGGTGCCGGGAAAGGATGGAGAGAATATGTATTTTGGAATGTTTGACCCGACAATCATCATATTGATACCGGCGATTATTTTCACCATGTATGCACAAAGCAAGGTGAATTCCGCCTACAATAAATATGCAACGGTAAGAAACCGAAGAGGAATGACCGGTGCTCAGGCTGCAAGAAGAATTCTTGACAGCAACGGTCTGCAGGATATCCCTATCGAGGTAACCAATCAAAGACTGGGAGATCACTATCACCCGGGTAAGAGAGTGATGCGTTTGTCTCCACAGGTCTATAATGATCCCTCTATTGCATCTGTCAGCATTGCGGCCCATGAGGCAGGCCATGCAATTCAGCATGCAGAGGGGTATGTGCCCCTTCGGTTCAGAGGGATTCTGGCACCGCTGGCAACGTTTTCGTCCAGACTTGCCTGGCCTATTTTAATCGTTGGTTTGATGATCATCGGAGCAGGAAACCTCTATCAGGGAAATATGATCTTTAATATCGGTATCATCTGTTACACTTTGGCAGTTTTGTTTCAATTAATTACACTGCCGGTTGAGTTCAATGCCAGCAAAAGAGCAATTGCCCAGATGAACGATTTAGGAATAATTTATGTGGAAGAGACCGCAAGTGCCAAGAAGGTACTTTCTGCAGCCGCGCTGACTTATGTTGCCGCATTGGCTGCTGCTGTTGCGACTCTTCTGAGAATGTTAGCGCTAAGGGGGCGTCAGTGAAATGGATAAGAACAGAAGAACTGCATACTTTACACTACTGGATGTCGAAACAAAGAACTCCTATTCCCACATCGCATTAAACCACCATATTATTAGCGGAAAACCAGATTCTCCGGCTTTTGTTAGGGAATTGGTCTATGGTGTTCTGGAAAATAAAACATATTTAGATTACATGATTGATCATTTTATAAAAACCCCTTCTGCGAAAATGAAGACAAGCGATCTCATCGTATTAAGAATGGGATTTTATCAGCTCAAATTTCTCGGCGGTGTTCCGGAATATGCTGCCGTCAGTGAAAGTGTCGATTTGGCAAAGCGATTCTGCAAGGGCAGAGAGGGCTTTATCAATGGTGTTCTGAGAAGTTTTGTACGTGCAGGCAAAACGGTTGAATTGCCTGATCGCGCAGCGGATGAAGTAAAGTACCTCTCAATTAAGTACTCATACGAACCATGGATTATCGAGCTTTGGCTCGAACAGTATGATGTGGCTTTTGTGGAGGAGCTGCTGGAAGCAGGAAATACCACTCCTGCTTTAGTCGTGCGGGTGAATCGATTGAAAACCTCCAAGGAGGATTTAAAGAGAAGGCTCGTTGCAAAGGGATATCATGCTGAGGACGGAGTTTTATGTAAGGAAGCCCTTCATGTGGAGGGAAGAGGCCTGCTGGGAGGGAAACTTTACCAGAATGGAATGTTTTCTGTTCAGGATGAAAGTTCTATTCTCGCTGTAAATTTGCTTGATCCTCAGGCTGACGAGCTGGTTATGGATGTCTGCGCCGCACCGGGCGGCAAGACCCTTTCCATTGCCGAAAAGATGGGAAATCGAGGACAGATCGTTGCCTGGGATATCTATAGACGTAAACTGGCCATCATTGATAAGGAAGCAGAGAGACTTGGTGTGACCAATATTACAACAAAGACCTGGGATGCAACAAGGGTAGACTCTTCCATGATTGAGAAGGCTGACAGAGTATTGGTTGATGCACCTTGTTCCGGGCTTGGCGTTGTTCGCAGAAAGCCTGAGATTAAATACAAAAAGCAGACCAGAGACATTGAAGAGCTTCCAAAGAAGCAGCTTGCAATTCTCTCTGCCTCCTCAAAGTATGTGAAACCGGGTGGCGTGCTGGTTTATAGCACTTGTACCATTTCACACTATGAAAATCAAAAAGTGGTAAAGGAGTTTCTGAAAAAGAATACCAGCTACAGCAAGGTTGAGGAGCTGCAACTACTCCCAAATATAAATAATACAGACGGATTTTTCATTTGTAAAATGAAAAAGGATGAAAGTTTAATAGGAGATTGATCATAATACTGATGGTACCAGATAAAGGCTGATTCCAATGTTTTTCATCGTTGGAAAATCAGCTTTTATTCGGCTCTTTGACATTTGATCTGTTTTTATATATAATAGCAACGGATGCAATGAAAGGAAGAAGCAAAGCCTGAGCGCAGATATCACTGTTCAGGGCGTGTTTTCTCCTTGTCAAACGAGTGATGGCATCTGATCAATAGGGGATGTTTATGACACAAATCGGGTTTAAAACAGATAAAGGCAGAAAGAGAGGCAGGAATGAAGACTCTCTCTTTGTTATGCCTAAAGAAGAGATTTATATTGTTGCCGACGGAGTCGGCGGCCAGAATTCAGGGGAACTGGCCAGCACAATGGCGGTGAAGGGCATCGCTGAATACATAAAATCTAACCTTTTACAGGGCTCTGAAAGTGAAGAAGAACTTCAGAACTATTTCCTGGATTGTATGAGATTGGTGAATGGCCTGATTTACGAGGCAGCAAAACAGTCTCCTGAGAATTCGGGAATGGCTACAACCGCAGTACTTGTATACCTAAACAAGAGGACTGCCTATTTCGTTAATATTGGTGACAGCAGAGCCTATCTTTACAGAAGCGGGCAGATCAGTCAGGTTACTGAGGATCATACCTATGTAAACGAATTGGTGAAAGGCGGCTCAATTACAAGAGCACAAGCGGAAACCCATCCGCAAAAAAACATGATAACAAGAGCTCTGGGAGGAGACGACAAGGTCCTTCCAGATTTTTATCGATTGGAGACCAATAAGGAAGATGTTATTATCCTATGTACAGACGGCCTTTACGGTGAAGTAACGACGGGCGAAATCTGCAGCCTGGCAGCAGAAATAAGTTCTATGAGCACTTTGAGCGCTAAACTGGCCGAACGTGCAAACGAGAACGGCGGACATGACAATATAACAGTAATTTGTTTAAAAATATAACGGATGCAGCGTTGCATTTTTGCCGTAGGGGGCTTTTGCTCTCGAAGGAGGCGAAGCCGTTGCTTGGCTAGGCAAAACGGACAGCAGCGAGCGAAGCGAGCCTGCGGCCGAAGGCCGTTGCCTTTTTGCCGCAGCTTTAGCTGCACTGGCAAAACGGACAGCAGCGAGCGAAGCGAGTCGGAGGCCGAAGGCCGTTGCCTTTTTGCCGCAGCTTTAGCTGCACTGGCAAAACGGACAGCAGTGAGCGAAGCGAGTCGGAGGCCGAACGGACAGCAGTGAGCGAAGCGAGTCGGAGGCCGAAGGCCGTTGCTGCAATGAAGCGACCATTGAAACGCGCAGATAGGAGAAAATTTTCTACAATCAAAATTTTCGATGAATACATTTATGACAGGAGGACTAACACATGAGTAGTAGAATACTTGCTGGCAGGTATGAATTACTTGAGAAAATAGGCGATGGCGGAATGGCTGTCGTATATAAGGCAAGATGTCGATTACTGAATCGTTTTGTTGCAATAAAAATATTAAAGCCTGAATTTACAAAGGATCTAAAATTTATTGAGAGCTTTCGGAGAGAATCACAGTCTGCAGCGAGTCTTTCTCATCCTAACATCGTAAATATCTTCGATGTAGGGAAGGAAGGCAATATTCATTATATCGTAATGGAACTGGTTGAAGGACAGGTCTTAAGCGATATCATAAAAGAACAGGGACCTATGGAGTTTCATAAGGCGGTTGAAATCGTCAAGCAGATTGCTCTTGCCCTGAATTTTGCTCATAAAAACCACATCATACATAGGGACGTGAAGCCGCATAACATTTTAATTACCAGAGAAGGAACTGCGAAAATTACCGATTTCGGTATTGCAAAAGCGGTGAATGCGGGGACTATTGTTGGAAACACCGGAACCATTATGGGTTCGGTTCATTATTTTTCTCCTGAACAAGCCAGAGGAGGCTATGTCGATGAAAAGTCCGATATCTATTCTCTGGGAATCGTACTGTACGAACTGGTGACAGGAAAGGTCCCCTTTGATGCTGAAAACCCTGTAGCGGTTGCCATCATGCATATGAACGATGAGATGGTGCCCCCATCAAGCTATGTGCCAGAAATTCCCTCTGCGCTGGAAGACATCATTATGAAAGCGACGAATAAATATCAAGTGAATCGTTTTAAGTCAGCCAGCGAGATGTATGAAGCACTCTGCCAGGCTGATTTGGAAAAAACAAGAGCTTTATCCGGTTTCGATCATTATTCGGGTGCCGGTTTGGATGCAACCATTGTTATGAACGCTGTCAACGGTTTTAGCGGGACAGCAGACGCAGGAGAGGACAATACCGGAGATATGAGAAAGAAAAGCAAAGAGAACAAACCGAAAAAAAGAATCAGAATCAATAAAATAAAAGTTGCTGCCATCGTATTGGCATTAATCTGCGCAATACCGGTCAGCCAGCTGATCCTCAGCGCATTTAACCACCTTACCGAGGTGAAGGAGGTTGCTGTTCCGAATATTCAGGGTATGACTGTTGATGAGGCAACTGCAGAACTGAGCAAGTATAACTTGAAAATAAAAGTCGGTGTTGAAGTGGCAAGCTCACAATTTGCCAAAGGCGAGGTCGTTTCTCAGGACCCTAAATCAGAAATGATGGTTAAGGAAGGATTTTCTGTAACCGTCAGTGTAAGCAAAGGCAAAGAGGAAGACGGAAAAATTCCAAATGTCGTAAATAAGACGGCTTCTGATGCAAAATTTATTTTGGAGAGCTATGGATATGAACAGGGCAGCGTGACCACAGAAAACAGTGATTTACCGAAAGACGTGGTTATCCGTCAGTCTCCTGACGCAGGAACAAAAGCAGATCCCGGCACAAAAGTCAGCCTTGTAATCAGCCTTGGAAAGGCCATTGAGCAGATTCAGGTTCCGGATGTGAAAGGAAAGGATATTGATGCGGCCAAGGCAGAGCTGGAAAAGGCAGGCCTTCGCATCGGTGCTGTTAGCTATGACATGAGCACTGCTTACGAAATCAATACCGTTATGTGGCAGCAGTATGAGCCAAATACAATGATTGATAAAGATACCGCTGTGAATCTTAAAGTCAGCACAGGGGATCAGCCGCCTGCGACTTCAAGATCCATCCCCCTTACCATTGATTTCAGCGGTGCTAAAAATGAAGTATTCTATCTGACGGTTGTAATCTCCGACGAATCCGGAGTAAGAACCATCATTAACAGAGAGCAGAAAATTAAGAGTGACGGTTCAGAAATTCTCTCACTGTCCGGAGACGGAGTGGGGACAGTAAAAGTTCTTTTTGACAACGATGTTGCTCTGGAGAAAAATGTTGACTTTAATACTGGAGAAATTAATTAATGAAGGGTATCATCATTAAGGGGATTGCAGGGTTTTACTACGTGAAGACTGAAGAGAAAGTCTATCAGTGTAAAGCCCGGGGTATTTTCAAAAAGGATGGGATCACTCCCTATGTGGGTGATGAAGTTATCATTGAAATCATTGATGAAGAGGAGGCAGTGGTAAACGAGATCCTCCCCAGGAAAAATAGCTTTATCCGTCCGCCCATCGCTAACGTTGACTGCTTTGTCATCGTTACGGCTGCTGCAAGACCCCAGCCCAACCCTGATATTATAGATAAATTTCTCGTAATGGCTGAAAAAAATCATACAGATATTATCATTTGCATCAATAAAATTGATCTTGTTAGTGAAGAAAATCGAAGAGTCCTTGAAAACATTTATAAAGATATCTACCCTGTTGTTTGCATTTGCGGTGCCACAGGAGACGGGATTCAACAACTGGCAGAATTGATGGGAACGCGAAAGTGTGCACTGGCGGGCCCTTCCGGTACAGGAAAATCAACTGTACTGAATCGTCTGCAAACTCGTTTTCTGGTAGAGACCGGCGATATCAGCGAAAAGACGAAAAGGGGCAAGCATACGACCCGCCATGTTGAGCTGTTTGAGACGGATTCCGGTGCGCTGGTCTTTGACACGCCCGGCTTTACATCCTTTGATATTCTGGATGCAGAAGCGGAAGAACTGCATTTCCTTTATCCCGAGATGGTGCCTTTCATCGGGGGATGCAAATACGATGACTGCAGGCATGTGAAAGAGCCGGACTGCTGTGTCAGAGCTGCCGTCACATCGGGTCAGATCCATGAATCACGGTATCAGTCATACTTAAATCAATATAAGGAAATTCGGGAAAAGAAAAAATATTAATGCGTAAAGAAAACGTTGGATACGATATGGCAGCACCAAAATCCTTTTGGGCAGTCGTGCTGGACAAAAATAATAGAATCATCGCTTGTTTCGGTGAAGAAAAGGAGAATCTATGAACCGCTTAGCCCCCTCTTTATTATCCGCAGATTTTTCCCAGCTGGGTCAGCAAGTGGCTGAGATCGAAAAGGCAGGAGCACAGGTGATCCATGTGGATGTTATGGATGGACATTTTGTTCCGAATATCAGTTTTGGTGCAGTGGTGATGAAAAGCCTTCTTGGGAAAACGAAGCTTCCCTTTGATGTTCATCTGATGATTGAAAACCCTGATCTATATCTGGAGAATTTTGTGACGGACAACACCGAGGTGATTACGGTTCATGCAGAGGCATGCCCACATCTTCATCGAACCGTACAGCATATTAAATCTCTTGGGGTTAGAGCTGGTGTGGCATTGAATCCTGCCACTCCGCTTACGGTTCTGGATTATGTTCTGGAGGATCTTGATCTGGTACTGATCATGTCCGTTAATCCCGGTTTCGGCGGACAGAAATTCATTCCAACTCAGCTGGATAAAATAAAAACATTGAAAGCAATGAAAGAGCAGCGCAACCCAAAACTGGAAATCGCCGTTGACGGCGGCATCAACCTGGATAACATCAAAACCGTGGCCGATGCAGGTGTTGAGCTTCTCGTTGCAGGATCGATGGTCTTTGATGCTCCGGATATTGAGAGCAGAGTGAAGGAATTGCTGGAACTGATTAACAACTAGAATAAACACAGATTTTAAAACCTCTCTTATCATTGATAAGGGGGGGTTTTTTTCATTTTTTCTTCTTTGAAAATTACCTTTCAGAGGATCTGAACTTGTTCTATAATTACTTATAATTTAAAAATATTCTGACAATATATCTTGACAATCGACACGATAAGTATTATCTTAGATAAAAAGGTAGTAATGAATACAAGATCGAGC